>JAITBT010000005.1 GCA_031283445.1 Holosporaceae bacterium
AACATGATGTGTGACATTTTTTCACTTTTCTAATACTCTCTGTTGTCGCAACATGATAACAACACGTAGCCCGAGATTTCTTCTAATTCCTTTTGGCTAATTTTATCAAATTTTATTACTTTCCGAAGTATATTTCTCCAGGTTCCTGAAAATTTATTTTGGCTTTTGTTATCCTCGACATTTGCTCTGCCGGCCAGATTCTTAATTATGTCTAGAAGTTCATGATCATTAGCAAATAACTCGCTAAATTTATTTAGCTCTTCTTCAAAAGGTTCGTCTGCGTCTATTTTTTCATAAAGAGCTCTCCAGGTTTTCCATTTTTCTTTTTGCTTACTACAGTCATACACATATTCTTTTTGGCTCTCCAGTACGGGAAGCGATTTCATCTGCTCGTATAAGTTGGAAATATCTTGTTCCAAGCGTAGGATTTTTTTTTCAACTTCACCTAATGTTTTATTAACGGCGGAATTTATGGATTTTTTTATAAATACTTCCGAATAATAAAAAACGCCTATACCAATAGCTAGGATAACTGGCAATCTCCACAGCTTACATGTTTTTTTGCAATGTACAGGTGATTCCAGCGTTTCTTTCGTAGATGGTTTATTTTTAGACATTTTTTCTTTTTCTCCTATGTGTCCAGAAGTCTTTTTAAAATCTCGTTTAGTATCTGCGGATTAGCTTTCCCTTGTGTTATTTTCATTACCTGTCCTACAAAAAATCCAAAAAGTTTGTCTTTTCCATTTTTATACTCCACAACCTTATCATTGTGATTAACCAATACTTCTCTAACATATTTTCTAATTTCGTCTTCGGATGTTATTTGTCTCCAATCTCTCCCTTCGACAATGGCCAATGGCGATTCTTGGGTTTCCCACATTAGCTCCAGTATGTCTTTAGCTATTTTTCCAGAAATTACTTCAGTTTTTATTAATATCATCAATTCTTTCATGTGCTCCGGAGATATTTTACTCTCGACTATAGTTTTATTGTACCTATTGAGTAATGCGAACAATTCGCCCGTCATCCAGCTAGAAAGAATTTTTGCTAAATTCTCATCTGGTTCTACATCACATAAAGCTTTTTCATAAAAGTCAGCTACTTCTTTTTCGGATGCTATCAGACATGCGTCGTAATATGGTATATTATAGTCTCGTTGCAATCTTTTTGATTTTGCGTCTGGTAATTCCGGTATGCTTTCTCGAATAGCATCAATTCTAGACTGTTCCAGTCTCAACGGCGGTAAATCTGGTTCTGGAAAATATCGATAATCCTGGGCATCTTCCTTTGATCGCATCGCAATAGTTCTTCCTGTAGAATTATCGAATAATCTTGTTTCCTGTTTCACTTTTTTTCCTGACTCTAGAATTCCGATTTGCCTTTCAACCTCAAAATTAACAGCTATCGTAAGGAATTTTATGGAATTAACATTCTTCACTTCTGCGCGAGTTCCATAGTCTGTTCCTGGACGATGTACGGAAACATTTAAATCCGCTCGCATACTGCCTTCATCCATATTTCCGTCGCACGTTTTAAGATATCTCAGAATCGATCGTAATTTCCGCAGAAAAATTGCAACTTCGACGGCGCTTCTCATGTCAGGTTTAGTTACAATCTCCATCAATCCTATCCCAGACCGATTCAGATCTATGAAAGATCTAATTGGACTTTGGTCATGAATACTTTTTCCAGCATCCTGTTCTATATGAATGTGATCGAGATTCACTTTTTTTACTTCGCCGTAGTCCGTTTCAATTTCAACATATCCTCCACTAACCAGAGGGTGATAAAATTGTGTTATTTGATATCCCTGAGGCAAGTCTGCATAAAAATAGTTTTTCCTGTCGAAGAAAGATGTCAAATTAATGGTTCCGTTTAACCCGAGTCCTGTCTTTATGGCTTGGTCTATGCAAAAGGAATTTATGACTGGAAGACTGCCGGGAATAGCAGCATCCAAGTATGCTACGTTTTCATTCGGAGCCGTGCCGAATTTTGTCGATGCTGACGAAAATAGTTTCGATTCGGATATTACTTGCGCATGCACTTCCAGGCCAATAATGATCTCCCATTTCCCGCTTGACGTTTCGATGTAACTCATGATGCTATTTCCTTTAAGATTGGAAAATCGGCCGCTTCTTCCAATGCACTTCCGGCCTGTATCAATAATTCTTCTCGGAAGTGTGGAGCAATCAACTGCAATCCAATGGGGCGTTCTTGACTATCCAGGCCGATAGGTACTGAAATTCCAGGTAATCCTGCGATATTAACGGTCACTGTAAAAACATCATTTAGGTACATGGTAATCGGGTCCGATGGTTCTTCTCCAAATGCAAATGCGCTCGTCGGAGTTGTAGGAGTTAGAAGAACATCGACTTTTTCAAATGCTTGTACAAAATCTTGTCGAATGAGTTTCTGAACTTTTAGAGCTTTTACATAATGAGCATCGTAATAACCAGCTGAAAGCACATACGTTCCAACTAAGATGCGCCGTTTTACTTCATCTCCAAAGCCTTCCGCTCTAGTATTTTCATACATCTCATTTAAAGAGACGCCATTTACTCTTAAACCATATCTAACACCATCGTACCTTGATAAATTTGATGACGCTTCCGCAGGCGCAATAATATAATATGTTGGCAATGCATATTTTGTGTAGGGAAGAGAAACATCGATAATTTCCGCGCCAGCATCTTTCAGTAGCTTTGCTCCTTTTTCCCAAAATCTCATAACTTCTTCTGACATACCATTGATGCGATATTCTTTAGGAATGCCAACTCTTAATCCTTTGACTGGTTTTTCCATGAATGCTTCAAAATTCGGGACAGATTCTCGGGATGAAGTTGAGTCTTTCTCATCATATCCGGCAATTACTTTTAGAAAAATCGCAGCGTCCCGAACAGTTTTGGTCATGGGGCCAGCTTGATCTAGAGAAGAGGCGAATGCAACCATGCCATAACGTGAACAACGCCCATAGGTCGGCTTTAATCCAACAATTCCCGAGAATGATGCTGGCTGACGAACTGATCCTCCCGTGTCCGATCCTGTAGCAGCGGCGCATAGACCTCCGGCGACTGCAGCCGCAGATCCTCCAGATGATCCTCCGGGAACTAATTTTTTGTCTTTACTCCATGGATTTATAACACTTCCATAGTAGCTAGTGATATTTGCAGATCCCATCGCAAACTCATCCATATTTGTTTTTCCGAGGAAAACTGCTCCCGCCTCCAATAGTTTTTCAGACACTGTGGATTCGTAGGGTGGAATGAACCCCTCCAGCATTTTTGATCCTGCTGTTGTTCTAATTCCTTTAGTGAGAAACAGATCTTTCAGAGCTATCGGAATTCCTTCTAGTTCTCCAGCTGTTCCTTCTGCTATCTTTTTGTCCGATTGCTTCGCTGACTGCAGAGCTAAGTCCGAACACACCGTAATAAATGCATTTAGATGGCTATACTTCTCTATTCTTTTTAGAAAATACTCAGTTAATTCTATCGATGTAAAATCTTTTTTTAGAAGACCTTTTTTTATTTTATAAAGAGACAGCCCATGCACAACCTATTCCTCCCCTGTAAAACTAATACAAATGGTATCCTAAACAATTTTATACGAGAATGAAAGAATTACAGAAATATATCTGAAAAATCATTGCATACAAAAACACGCATATTAAGTATTTTTTGGAATGTTTGTGGGATTATAGTATTGTTAGCTAATTTCAGGAGGCATAAATGGGAAAAATGGCAGATGATGAGGTGTCTTTACGCTGTTCATTTTGTGGTAAAACTCAGCATGAAGTGAAAAAACTCATCGTTGGACCGACGGTTTATATTTGCAACGAGTGTATTGTGCTTTGCGCTGGTATAATTTCAGAGCCTCAACTCCACAATAACGTGACCGCAAGCAAAAAGAGTAGTCTTCCCACTCCTGAGGAAATCTGTAAGATCCTGAATGATTACATAATAGGCCAAAATCAGGCCAAAAAGGTTCTGGCTGTCGCGATTTATAATCATTACAAGAGACTAGCTCATGCTTCCAGAGAATCAGACGTCGAGCTCTCCAAGTCGAATATTTTGCTGATTGGTCCGACTGGGACCGGGAAAACACTGCTGGCTCAGACTCTTGCTAGGATTATTGATGTGCCATTTACCATGGCCGATGCGACTACCCTCACAGAAGCTGGCTATGTGGGAGAAGATGTAGAAAATATCATTGTAAAACTATTGCAGGCGGCAAATTATAATGTCGAGAGAGCCCAGATGGGAATCGTTTATATCGATGAGATAGATAAGATTTCTAAAAAGTCGGATAATCCATCGATAACACGAGATGTGTCGGGTGAAGGCGTTCAGCAGGCTCTACTAAAGATAATGGAGGGGACGATTTCATCTGTTCCTCCGCAGGGTGGAAGAAAACATCCACAGCAGGAGTTTCTGCACATCGATACGACAAATATATTGTTTATTTGCGGCGGAGCTTTTGATGGACTGGAAAAAATTATAGCATCACGGGGGGATAAGTCTTCCATCGGATTTTGCGCAGAGATAAGAAACGAAAAGGATCACAGTGTCGGAGAGCTTTTTGCAAAAGTTGGACCGGAGGATCTTCAAAAATATGGGTTGATACCGGAACTCATTGGACGAGTTCCGGTTATTGCTCCTCTTAATGATCTGGATGAGACTGCTCTGGTATCGATTTTGACGGAACCGCGAAATGCTCTGATAAAACAGTATCAAAAGCTATTTAGAATGGAGAACGTTTCGTTGACTTTTGAGAATGATGCCATACAAGCCGTAGCGAAACTGGCTTTGGAAAGAAAAACTGGGGCGCGCGGTCTGAGATCTATAATGGAATCTGTTTTGTTGGACATTATGTATGAACTTCCATCGAACCAGAATATAGAGGAAGTGGTAATCACAAAAGATGTTATTGAAGGGAAGCGTGAATCTATATTAAAATATTGTGGTAAAATTAAAAACGGTGCAGCCTAGGAGTTGATGTTGGATTGTCCCATACTTTCGGTGAGAGACATTGTTGTTTTTCCACATGTTGTTGTGCCCTTGTTTGTTGGGCGCTCGAAATCGGTAAATGCACTCGAGGTTGCGATGTCTCGAGACAAGAAGATAATCTTATTGACTCAAAAGAGCGTGCATAACGACGATCCTTCTTTTAATGATATGTACTGCGTAGGAGTGTTGGGGAATATCTTGCAAATGCTGAAGCTTCCCGATGGAACCATGAAAATTTTGGTAGAAGGCATAAAAAGAGTATCTGTTTTAGAGTGTTTAAACAATAAAGAATATTATTCGGCAAGATATGAAATTCTGGAACCGAAAGAAATAGAAAATCCTCTTGAATTTGAGGCGTATCGCCGTACGATCACGGATCAATTTGAAAATTATGCGAAGTTGAACAGGAGAATCTCGATCGATACAATAGCAGCTATCAGAAATATGGAATCGGCCAATGATTTGATTGATGTTATTGCGGCTCATTTGATTTTGCGCATTGAAGATAAGCAAGCTCTATTGAGTGAGACGGATACCGTCCAGCGGTTTGAAAAACTCATAGCTGTTATGGAATCCGAGATCGATGTAATACACGTGGAACGCAAAATACGAAATCGAGTCAAGAAACAAATGGAGAAAAGTCAAAAGGAATATTATCTAAACGAACAGATTAAAGCTATACAACGTGAACTTGGGGATTCCGAAAATACCGTGGCTGACGAAATAAAGGAGTTGGAGGAAAAAGCTAAAAAGCTAAAGTTTTCTACCGAAGCACAGGAGCGTTTTAATTCTGAACTCAAAAAGCTAAAAAATATGTCTCCGATGTCTCCGGAAGCAACAGTTGTTCGTAATTATCTAGATTGGTTGATAAGTATTCCTTGGAAGAATAAAACGAAAGTAAAAAGAGATATAAAAGATGCGAAAAGTATTCTCGACCAGGATCATTATGGCCTAGAGAAAGTAAAGGAGAGAATTTTAGAGTTTCTTGCTGTCCAGAATCGTGTCGGGAAAATGAAAGGGTCTGTTTTATGCTTTATGGGGCCTCCTGGAGTTGGAAAAACCTCGCTAGCTAAGTCGATTGCCCGCGCTACTGGTCGGAGTTATGTTAAATTTTCGCTTGGTGGGGTTAAGGATGAATCAGAAATTAGGGGTCACCGAAGGACTTATATAGGATCTATGCCAGGGAAAATTATTGCCGGTATGAAAAAGGTAAAGTCTTCTAATCCTCTATTCCTTCTTGATGAAATTGATAAAATTGGAGCCGATTGGAAAGGCGATCCGGCAAGTGCTTTGTTAGAAGTACTGGATCCCGAACAAAACTCCGCTTTTAATGATCATTATTTGGAAGTGGATTATGATTTATCCGACGTAATGTTTATTACAACTGCTAATACTTATAAAATGCCAAGCCCGCTGCTGGATAGATTGGAGATTATTAGGCTTTCTGGATATACGGAGCAGGAAAAAAAAGAAATAGCAAAAATACATTTGATTCCCAAACAAATGGAAGAAAATGGTTTGAAAAACGATGAATTTTCCATAACCGATGATGCCATAATGACATTAATCCGAGACTATACCCGTGAAGCCGGCGTAAGAACTTTGGAGCGGGAGATTGCAAAACTCGCCAGAAAATCTGTGAAAGAATTAACAGAAAATCCCGAGATATCACGCATAGACATCACTGTCGATAATTTAGAAAAATATGCTGGCTTAGAAAAATTTAAAAGGCTTGGTACGGAGGATAAAAATCTTGTCGGCGTCGTTACTGGTTTGGCTTGGACGGAGGTAGGGGGCGAGCTATTGTCGATAGAGACAGTCAGTGTTCCCGGGAAAGGAAAAACCACCCTAACCGGAAAGCTTGGCGATGTTATGCAAGAATCCATTCAAGCAGCTATGAGTTTTGTCAGATCCCGAGCAGTGTCTTTTGGGATCGATCCAAAAATTTTTGAAAGTACGGATTTTCATATTCATGTGCCCGAGGGCGCTACTCCGAAAGATGGACCGTCGGCGGGAATAGCCATGGTTACAGGAATAGTGTCTTCGTTGACTTCTATTCCCATAAAAAAGGAAGTTGCTATGACCGGGGAAATAACATTGCGGGGTCGTGTACTTCCCATTGGTGGATTGAAGGAAAAATTGCTGGCCGCGCATCGAGAAGGTATTAAGACTGTCATAATTCCAAAGGAAAACGAATCCGATCTGCAGGATATTCCATCTTGTATTTGGGAAAATATAGATATTAAAAAAGTTGAAACTGCAGATGATGTTTTAGTGATTGCTTTGTCCGAAAGTATATCGGAAAGAGCACTTTCTTTGCAAAAATAAAGCAGAAGAATTTATGCGCATTCTAATTGCATTTAAATAGATATTAGATTTTTATACTAGGAGCTCTACTTTAAACTAGCATCAGGCTATTAAGCCTCAACCTATCTCTCCTTACCTGCTTCCCCTTTCTTCTGCTGCTGGATAGGCCAGCTAGTAACCCGTACTACTTACTAATGGAAGATTCAGTGCAGGTTAGGGACCTACCCCTCGCAAGTCTGATGCGGGATTAGATTCCTTCTCTACCTCTTAAGTGCGACTGTTCCTCCATATTACCTGAATTGTTGCTTAGCCACAGGTTTCTGTCGTGCTCTTGCTTTTATCTCGTCTGAACTAAATTGTTGGCTTATTGGATAAAACACTTATACTCCGTTGGATTTGATAATATAAACAAGCTATAATCTGCTCGGCTTGAATTTGTCGTGAATAATGGAATTTGAAAAAAGCGAGTTGGAAACCACTATTCCGACTAAGATAATTGGTCCTATAAAAATAAACTACAATGAATTGACGGAGCTGTGTTACATTCCGCTTGCTACTTTTGAAATTCCTCTATGGTATTCTACGAAGCGCGGTGCATTGGTGACCGTAGAATCTTCTGGTATTTCGGTGCATGTTATGGCTGATATCATGACTAGGTCTGTGATTTTGGAGGCGCCGGATCTTCAGAGAGCGATCTTGTGTAAGGCATGGATGGAACATAACGAGCAATTTATCCAAGAGATAGTTGAAAAAACCAGTAATTTTGCGAAGTTAAAAAACTTATTTGTAGAAAATGTTGGACGACTGCTCTATGTCCGGTTGCATATGGAAACCGGTAATGCGTCCGGTCACAACATGGCTACCAATGCGGCTGATTCGGTTATAAAATTTATTATTTCTAATTGCAAAGATGTAAAGTATATATCTGTTTCTGGAAATTATTGCGTTGACAAAAAAGTATCAGCGATAAATGGAATTTTGGGAAGAGGAAAGCGCGTTTCTGCGGAAATTACAGTTTCGCGCAAGATTTGTGAAAGAATTCTAAAAACAACTCCGGAAAAAATTATAAATTTAAATAACAAAAAAAATTTGATAGGAAGTATTTTGGCCGGAGGAGTTAGAACAGCAAATGCCCATTACAGTAATTTAGTTCTGGCAGCATATCTAGCGACTGGACAAGATGCCGCTAATATAGTTGAAGCATCGCAGGGGATTACTTTTGCGGACACATCTGGTGATGATTTATATTTTTCCGTAAACCTTCCTAACATCGTAGTTGGTACCATTGGAAATGGTAAAAATCTGCCGTTTGCTTTAAGGAATTTGGAACAGATGAAATGCTATCCGTCGGATCCTTATTCATCCCAAAGATTGGCTGCTTTAATTGCATCAGCTGTTCTTTGTTCAGAGCTTTCTCTCCTGGCGACGCTTGGCAATCAGGGAGAATTGATGCGATCTCATATAAAGTTAGAAAGAGGATGAAAATGTTGCCGGGAATTGATGCAATCGCTTTTTCCACATCCAAATATTTTTTAAATCTCGAAATGCTTGCGGAGCATCGTAATGTGACTTATGCTAAATATTATTCTGGAATTGGTCAAACGCGAATGTCTGTTTTTCCTCCTAACGAGGATATCGTTACCGTCGGAATTGAGGCTGCAAGAAAAGCTATGGTTTTTGTAGAAGATAAAAATGATGTTGATATTTTGATATTTGCAACTGAATCATCATTTGATTTATCTAAATCCGCCGGGATATACGTTCATAATTTTTTAAAATTAAAGGAAGATTGTCGTGTTTTCGATTTGAAGCAGGCATGTTACTCGGCCACAGCGGCTTTGCAATTGGCAAAGTCATATGTTATGGAAAATCCTCGATCAAAAGTTTTGGTTGTCGGATCTGACATCATCAGATATCCTCCTGGTTCATCTGGAGAACCAACCCAAGGTGGGGCAGCCGTTGCTTTTGTCGTTTCCCAGAATCCAAGAATTTTGGGAATTGAGCCGTATTTTGGAGTACATACCTACGACATCATGGACTTTTGGCGGCCAGCTTACCTGAATGAAGCGCTGTTTGATGGGAAGTTATCTGCATACAACTATTTAAAATCTACTGATATCTGTGTTGAAAGATATTTTAAAAATTCGAATCTTGAAATTTCAGATATTAATCATGCATGTTTTCATGCCCCTTTTGGCAAAATGGCGATAAAAGCAAATAATCAGTCTCTTAAATGCGAGTCCATAGATCAAACATTGATTTACAACTCCATTATTGGAAATAGCTGCTCAGCCTCGCTTTTTATCTGCTTTATATCTCTCTTGGATCATCTAAAGAGCGATCTCACTGGCAATCGCATCGGTTTTTTTAGTTATGGATCAGGAAGTGTAGCGGAATTTTTTAGTGGAATTGTCTCCGCAGATTATCGAAAAATGATGAGTACTGCAGATAATCAAGCAATGATTTCCGATCGATTTGAAATTTCATTTCCAGAATATGAATTAATCAGTGGGAATGCATTGCATGATTTCGACCGCTATAAAAATATTGGGTCTGTTACCCTGGCTGGTATTGATCACAACAAAAGAGACTATCGTACTGTAAGTTTATAAAAACCTGACCTAGATCCTCTCAGTATTATATGCCCAGAATCGCTCGGGAATATTCCTGTGCATCAAATGTTTTTAGGTCATCGAGGTCTTCTCCTATTCCCAATGCGAAAATCGGTATTTTATACTTTTTGGTTAGAGAAATAATCGCTCCTCCCTTTGCGGTGCCGTCTAATTTTGTAATGATGATTCCGTCGATTCCGATTTTATTTAGGAATATGTTTACTTGATTATGGGTGGCTTGTCCCGTTAATCCATCCAACACCAAAATAGTTTTGTGTGGCGCCGTGTCGTTAAGTTTTTTTATCACTCGTTTTATTTTTTCTAACTCATCCAACAGATCACTGCGGTTTTGCATGCGTCCGGCTGTGTCTATCAAAATTACGTCGTGGGTAGAAGAATCTGCTTGTTTTATAGAGTCATACACGAAGCCCGCAACATCAGCCTTTTCTTTTCCTGTTCGGATGTCTACTCCGATTCTTTGTGCCCAACATTTCAGTTGTTCCGTCGCCGCTGCCCGAAAAGTGTCCGCTGCCACCAATAGCGGCTTATGACCCATGGTTTTAAAAATGTTCGCAATTTTAGCAACAGTTGTCGTTTTGCCATTTCCATTAACACCTATGACCAATATAATTTCCGGATTATGCGAAAAATTGCCGCTGAAGAAATCATTTTCATAGGGTTTTAGCAATGTATAAATTTCATTGGCTAGAAATTGTTTTATATCTAATTCTGTAAGTTCTTTCGAGAATTTTTTATTTGAAATTTTTTGGGCTAACTCTGCCGCTGTTTTTACTCCCACATCAGCTATGATGAGGGCATCTTCGATTTCCTGTATGAACTCGCCATCGATTTTTTTCCCCCCAATGGAGAGAGAAATTCTCTCGGAGGTTTTTTTGAAAGCATCTTTGATTTTATTAAAAAATCCCATGCCCGTTACATTTCCTTGATGGATCGACCAATTATAACTTTTTTATCAATGGAATCACAATGAAATAGATATTCTTGGCCGACGGCGAGCTTGTTAGTGGATCTTACCTGCAAAAATGAGTTTGTTTTCGCACTGAAATTATCTTCGGCAAGTATAATTACATCCTTTCCGACTTGTTCCAGCAATTTTTGAGCTAAAATAACCTCGGACAATTGTTTTAGTTCTTTAGCGCGATTAAGTATGATTTTCTTTTCTACTTGTGGCATTAGAGATGCTAGCGTTTTAGGTCTCGGAGAAAATGAAAATATGTGAAGAAGAGATAGTTTTGCTTCCCGAAGAAGTTTTTTGCTATTTGAAAACATTTCGTCGGTTTCCGTTGGAAATCCAACAATTATGTCTGCACCAAAAATTACATCTGGACGAGCATATAAAATTTTTTCATTTATTTCAATAAGCTGGTTTCGACTATGTCGGCGCATCATGCGTTTTAGAATTATATCATCTCCAGATTGTACGCTTTCATGTATATGCGGCAATAATTTTTCTTCAGAAGCGATCACTTTTATCAAATCATCGTCGATATCTGCTGGATCCAACGAAGATAATCTTAGACGAGTTACGGCAGGTAAATTTTTTAGAAGATATCGTATAACAAATGATAAATTTTTTCTCGGTTCAAAACCTTGGCCGTAGGATGAAATGTTCACACCTGTCAGAACTATTTCTTTATATCCTTTGGCCAGCAGTAATTTTGCCTGGTCTAGGATTTCGTCTTCATGAAAACTAACATTGTTGCCGCGAGTAAGACGAACGATACAATAAGTGCATTTCTGATCGCATCCATTTTGGATTTGCAAAAATCCTCGCACTTTTGGATGGTCGGAAGAGGAAGCTACCGTCTTGCTGGTTGCATATTTTAGATATTCAGACTTGGATAGTTTTGTCTTGTTCGAAATAATTCCGACAACCCCTTCCATTTTGATATAGTAATCTGGATTTAACTCCGATGCGCAGCCAGTAAGGATGATCTTTGTTTCTGGATTTTGACTATGTAGTTTCCGAATGGTCTGGCGAAGCTTTCTTTCGGCCTCTGCTGTAACGGCGCATGTATTTATTATTGTAAAGTCGACGATACCTAACTCCTGAGCAAAATCTTTTATTAGATCCGTTTCGCAGGCATTAAGTCGGCATCCAAAGTTCACAATATTTGTAAAGTTCATATCTTTTATAAAAATTAATATTCTATAGGAATGTAAATAATTCATTAACCATTATCAATTTATTTTAAAAATGCGTTTATGTGGTGAATAAGATGAAATCTTTTGTTCAGTGGCATGAGGGAATGCTATTATCTCCTCATCATTTCCAACAATCTGATAGTAATCTTCAACATCTATTAAGCGTTTTCAGTGCTGCAAGCTCTGCGTTTGGTTTTGGTATATACGATCTGAAAATGGACACATCTGCGCTGGCCTCCGGTGTCGTCCGCGTCTTATCTGTCCGCGGGATTTTTCAGGATGGCCTCTATTTTGATTTTGATGCCCTCCATGATCATCCACTGGAAAGAAATCTCGTGGATTATTTTACTATTAATAACGCTGCCGTAAAAATTTACCTCGCTATTCCTGCTCGTCGCGATGGTGAAAATGCTCTCACAGGAGATATGGCTAGGTATTATTCGTCGGAAATTACAAATATTAGCGACGAAAATACCGGAGAAAATGCAATTAATATTCCAACTCTAAAACCTCGATTAAAATTATTGCTGGAAGGGGAAGTGGACGCTCGTTATGTAAGTTTTCCTATATTAGTAGCAGAAAAATCGACGGATGGAGGTGTCGTTAGCTCGAATTTTTTACCACCTTTTATAACGTTGGACGAGCATTCCAAAATTATTGCTCTGTGCCGAGAAGTAGCGCAGATTATTCGCAGCAAAGTATCTTATTTTTCTGATCGTAAGGATAATTATTCCAGGACAACATCAGATGAAACAATGGCTTATCTGCGATTGCTGATTCAAACAGCTTTACCATTAGAGGCAATCATTCGCGTTAACGGGATTTCTCCTTTTGAAGTATATAAATGCCTTTTGTTGGCAGTTGCAAAAATCATCTCGATCAATCCTGCACAATTGATTCCAAGATTACCGGCTTATAATCACAATGATTTGTTCAATACATTTGATTCTCTGCTTCTGTATGCTCGAAATATTTTAAATAATCTAAAGCAGCAATATGAAGTTATACCTTTCACCAGGGAAGAATCAGTGTTTAAATTGCAAATGAAAAAAGAATGGCTGGAAAAAGACGAAATTGCCATAGGTGTTCAGAAAGCATTTTCCACATCCGATGACGAAATTTTATCGTGGATCGGTGGGACGCTGATTGCCAGCGAATCCATGCTTTCTATAATTCGGGATAAGCGTGTTTTGGGAGCGGAACGAAAAATTTTGGAAAGAGGCGCTTACATAACCCAACCGAATGGCATGACCATTATCTCCGTTAAAACCAAAACCGCATATATAAAATCGTTGGAAAAGTTGTGTTTGTCGAATCACTCCTCCCGTATAATACCAAGCGAAGTGGTGCTCTATGCCGAATGCTGATGTACTCAATCTCTCAAATTCTAATGAAATATTCGGGAATTTCTGTCTGCAAGTCTTTAATACCAAAAACAATGTGAAAAATAGTGAAACGAATACAGATTACAAGGCATTACATAAATCATTGAGCTCTATTTTAAGAGCCTCTTTGCTCGAAGAGAATTTATCATTTGGAAGTGATACAAAAGAGATCGTTTATGTAATGGCAGCCCTCTCGGATGAAGTGTTTTTAAATATTGAGTGGTCCGGAAAAGAATATTGGAAAGAAAATATGCTGGAACAGCAGCACTTCGGAACTCAAATCGCTGGCGAAAAGATCTTTGATAAAATAAATGATTTTTTGATGGAAAAAAATCCACTATCCATAAAAAAGGTGGAAGTCTATTTAAAAACTTTGTCTCTTGGTTTTAAAGGAAAATATCGAGGATGTGACGATGAGGAAGCTGAAATAGACCTGTACAGAAGGAAGATTTTCAATTTTATCCAACAAAATGATAAATCAATATTTTTGATAAGTAATCGTTTGTTTCAAAGGGAATATACCTATACTATCCCTACAATTCACCGAAAACTTTTGCCGGATACTTCAATTATAAATTATTTATGTGCTTTTTTTATTTTTATGTTCACGGTAATTAGTTCTACTGTTTGGCTATTTGAAACAAAAGATTTGCGACTGTTATTAACTGATATATCCAGGATTGCTCTGCGAGAATAAGATGGATATTAAGGAAATTCTCTCCAATAAAGCATCTTTAATACCAAAAGAATTACTGCCTGCGGTTTCTTTAGTGCTTATCATTATAGCATTTGTGCTAATTATTGTTTTTTTTGTGATATGTGTGGCTTATATAAACATTAAGCCAAAGCCAGTTATAAAAAGAGACGATAAGAAACTAAACAAAGTAGATGCTATACCCGTAAAAGTTCGCCATGAAGACCTTCCGATAATTTCAGGAAGAATGGGTGAGTTTTTAACTCTTTGGGGAATATTGAATGCTGGACCGGTGACCAAAATCTTTTTCAGGATTTTGGAAATTATGAGAAATAGTACATATGACCTTCGCTGGAGATATAAACTTCCTTGCTTCATGATAGTTGGGTCTGATGGTTGTGGGAAATCAACTCTACTGGAAAGTTTAAATTTTGACTATATTTCACCAGATATAACTCCACCAGATTCCATGTGGAAATTGTTTCAAAATGGAGCTATTTTTGAATTGCCTCGTATGGATCCATCCGACGATGTCGGTAAATTTTGGTCATTCATTAGCGAATTGTTCATTTTTATTCGGCCTCGGCGTCCTTTGGATGGAATTGTCATAGTACTACCTGCAGATTTGTTGCTTTCGGAAGTATTTAATGCCGAGAAACATTCCCGCGAGATGTTTGAGAAAGTGTTTCGATTTCAGCATGATGTGAATTTTCATCTGCCCATATACCTAATTGTCACAAAAATGGATTTAGTTCCTGGATTTTCTGAATTCGCCTATCTTTTAAAAGATGGGGCAAAGCAGCAAATTTTTGGATGGTCCTGTCCTTATTCTATTAGTAGTGCTTTTTCTGCCAGTTGGATTGATGAAATTTTTCGAACAGTGGACGATGGCATAAGAAAAGCGCTTATTAATTTCTCGAGTGAAAAGAAGATATCCAACGATCTGGAGCAAGCTATTTTGTTTGAGCATAATATAAACAATATGAAGTCTTCGTTGACTCGATACTTGAATTCTATGTTCCAATCCCATAATCCTGAGGATGGTTTACTGCTGCGTGGAGTATATTTTACTGGTCGGCAGAAGCAAATAAATTCTATTTCTCCAGAAATTATTAGTCCAATGGCCTTGAGCCCAAGCGTAAATTTGACTTTCAGCAATTCTTATGGCGATAACTTATGTTTTGTCCAGGATTTATTTAGAGAAAAGATTTTTAAAGAATGTAACATTGCTTATCCTATCCGTATAAATGCCATCGACATGAATCAAACGGAACAGCGTAATAAAATTATTACTGCGACTATGTCTACGATTATGGCTTTAGGATGGTTTTGGGGAAACAATCATATCAAAGAGAAAATGCATGAATGTTACTTATCTATGACGTCTATAAAAACTATAATGACGAAAATACAGTATCTGGAGGCGAATCTTAAGGGAGAGGAAGATCAGGCTCTGATTAATAAACAAACGACGACTCTGCTAAAAAATATCCCCTCCATAAATAGATTTAGTTTCGTTTCTATCTTTGTTCCTCAGTCCTGGTTTTCAAATTTACGCAAGGAAATACTTGAGACCATCGGATTGGTTTTTGATTCGGTAATAATTAGAGCAATGTACATAGATATCAATATGAATACAAAAAATATTTTGCAGAGCGCTCTTGATAGTTCAAAATCTCTTGAAAAAAAGAAAGATCTTTTTAATATTAATACATTTGCAAGCTTCCAGAGGTTTCGTGAATTTGTCAAGCAAATTAATGATATAGAAAGAGTCAGCGCCGAGTACAATGCTATACGCCAACTGGAGGATAGAAAAAGCGTTGCTGATTTGACCGTTACTCTTTTTAAAGAAAATTTTAATATTGCCGATGAAATAAAAGATCGCGTTCCCAATAAAAAGTTAGTTTCGCCAAAGTTTGACATTTCTGTTTTTAGAGAAAAGATAGAATCTAATTTAAAAGCCATATTTTTGGTGTTTTTAAATGATATTTTGGATGTTACTATTGAGAAAATACTGCAAAATCTATCTCAAGATATAAATAAAATTCTAGAAACATCTAAAGATGCTGCTTTGCATTACTCTGCTAAGGATCTGGCGAAGGTGTACAATAAAATGCAGTTGGTGGTTGATATTATGAAAAATAAAAACTTTTTATGGATTTCCAAGGATCATTTTATGCCATGCCAGGAGTATTCGGAAATAATGACTCTCCTCGGAGCTTCCAATATTATTGGAGATAATTGTGTAAAAGAGTTAATAAAAACTGGGGAAATAGAATTCCATAAATTCAAATCTAGATTATTTGGGTATGAAACAGATTTAACTGGAAAATTGCTCTCTTCCGATATTGGGGCAGTGTCTACAGGATTTGAAAATTTTCAAAAAGAGCTTCAATCTATTCTGGAACAGCCATTTATTCGAGTGCCATTTAATCGCAATCTAATTACTACGATTCTTGAAGATAAGATGTTAATTTGGGATCTTAAACGGCTAAAAGAATTGTCCACTTTAATTGATCAATATTATGAATTTTCAGAAAATATGCCCAAGGATATACGTACTCAATTTTTTGATATGTATAAGGTCATTGCCCAAAAATGCTTTTATCCAATAATTGACTCAGCGCTGGGAAGTGCTCAAATTTTCGATGATATGCCATTAGGGCACTCTCGCGATTTAATGGAAGACGCTTATAAACGCCAGGCCTTAAACGTCCGGAATGCTTCTTTTGCTCTTCCAAAAATTGCTAAAATCTTGGATGAAATACAAGAGGAAGATAATACAAAAGATTTAGGTTTTTCCGCGATGGTTGTATCCCATTATTTGGCTCTGCTTGAACGGGCCGATGCCTTGTTTAATCAGGAAACTCCATATTCTGCTGGACATGCCGTATTTGATAATTGGAACGGAGATAGAACTCCGCAATATTTAAATATCGACAGCCCGGAAGGGTTAAAACAATATCTTATTGCACAATTTGAGCGAATTCGCTTTCTAGCGAAGGATATTACTTCTCCTATTGTAGATCTTCTATCCATGCCTCATTTTATAGAAAAAGTAAAAGATCGTACACTATTGAATAAATGGAAAGAAATAATTTCTAGTATTGATGATTACGAAAGTAAAAAACCTGGTAATTCTATTGCTGCGCTCGAAAGCTTTATATCCGAAAGCTTATCTAAAGTTTCCCTGGGATCGTTTGATGATCAGGGGGAAATTAAAACTATTTCTCAAACCGGAGGAGATTACTTCCTTTCGAGACGTTCCGATGTGGCCAAATCTCTGCTATCTCGAGCGGATACGATCCAATATGAACGGGCTGCTAGTTCCTATGGAAAAATAAATAAATTCTTTAATGATAACCTTGCCCATAAATTTCCTTTTGGAAAATCGGATAAAGAAGCCTCTTTTAAAGATATAGAAAGCTACATCAATTTGTATGAGCAAAATGCAAAGAACATTATTAATATTTTAAGCAATAATAAAGATAAGAAAGGAATTAGCGATCGAGCTTTAGGGTTTTTAGATTCAATGAATAATAAACTAATTCCTTTCTTAAAGATTTGGATAGCTCATTTAAAAACATCCGATGTGAGTAGCGCTTTAGTTTCCTTTAATATTCAGATGCGTCCTTCTCCGGAGTTGGAGGCGCTAACTTCATCCGTTATGGATCGGGAATTTTCCGTGGACCATCTTAAAATTGCCGAAAATTCAAATTTTATATTTTTCAATAGTAATAAAGTGGATATGGCATTTAAATGGGTAGCATCGTCAACCGAAAAACCATATGAAAAAAATGCCAGTGGAAATTTGCTGATTCAAGAACCATCTGCGACATTTACCTATTCCGGTAAATGGGCAATATTCCACATGATTGAAGAGAATAAAATCAACAAAGAAACGGAATCTCCCGGCGGTGTTTTGCTGCAGTTTAACGTGCCAATAATAGATTCTTCAAAGGAGAATGCCATTTTAACTTCAAAAATGGTTGTTAAAATTACTCCAATGACTAAAGATGGGGACAAAACTTCTCCGATGGCATGGCCTTTATTTCCGGAATCTTGCCCGCCTCTATATGTGGGAGCGGAGGAGGATACTTCTAGCGCGACCGCGTCTAGTGATCTGAGTAATGATGTTTCTTTTGATAAAAATATTGAGGATAAAAAACTTGCCCATGACTGATCTGAATGAATTGCTAATGCCTATTTCTGAAAAGAATAAGTGTGGTGAATATCTAAAATACGATTATGTTTATGATCAAATAAAAGAGCTTCGCCGTGAAGATGATCCTAGATTATCTCAGGGCGTGTGGAAGACGGAGCCTAAAAAAGCCAATTGGTTGGAAGTTGAACGCCTCTGTTCAAATTTACTTCGAGAGAAAACCAAAGACCTCCAAATCGCTATATGGCTCTTAGAATCCTGGACCGTAACCAAAAGACTTGGAGGATTTAATCAGGGAGTCTCGCTCATATTGGCCTTATGCGAAAAATTTTGGGATGATATTCATCCGCTAATTGATATGGAAAACAATAATTTTATCTCTCGGCTATCTCCTCTTTATTTTTTGGCGGAGAAAATACAGGAAAAAGTAGTATTAATTCCTCTAGTAGAGTCGATGGATGGATTATCTGGAAGCTATAGTCTTTCCGATTGGATGACGGCACAGCATAATTTTCAGACGAAAAACGCCAAAGGATTATCATTTAAACAACTTAAAAAAAGTATTCTCTCCACGTCTATCGAGTTTTTCCAAGTACTAGAAACAGAAGTAGAATTGTCAACAGAAAATTTAAAAAAACTAAATGATTTCGTTGATCAAAAATGCTCAAGTGATTCTCCGAATTTTAGAGGTATTTTTGATTGTTTGAGTGAGATAAAACGCATAACATCCAAAAATCTGCAGGAAAAATACTTTCAAATGCAGGAAAATTCGACGACATCCCATGTAAAGCACGATGACGTCGAAGTAATCGATAAGAATCTCTCTTCTGGAAAAACTACTCTACCGCAGGCTACCATCGAACAAGCCTATGCCGCCTTGGATGAAGTCGCTATCTTTCTCGAAAAAGCGCAGCCTCAGAGTCCTGCGGCTCCTTTAATAAAAATAGCCA
This sequence comes from Holosporaceae bacterium, assembly GCA_031283445.1. Classification (GTDB taxonomy): domain Bacteria; phylum Pseudomonadota; class Alphaproteobacteria; order UBA3830; family UBA3830; genus JAIRMQ01. Next base: position 19,280 of record JAITBT010000005.1, read on the forward strand.
GTGCCCTCGGCAAAAAAAATTTTCAAGAATTGCTGGAAATTAACATCAAAAGTGGAACCTCCATCATGACTACAATCTCTGATCTGTATCGCGTAATAAATACGCCGGATAAGAATGTAACCTAAAGTTCGGCGCTGATTTTGTATAATTTTATAAGCTAACTCTAGCCATCGTTAAGACAACTACTTTTCCCGCTCCGGCTCTTTTTAAAATTTTGGAACATTCGTTGGCAGTAGCTCCGGTGGTCAAAACGTCATCCACTAAGATTATAGTCTTACCGTGGAGTAAATGGGCATATTTTGGGGCAACATCGAAGGATCCATTTATATTTTTTAGACGCGCATTCCTAGATAGTCCCTCCTGCTGCTGCGTATGTTTTTTTTTGCGTAAAACTCTGGGTTCATAGGGAATTCCTCCGAATTTTCCTAATCGCTGCGCCAATAATTCGGATTGGTTGTATTTGCGCTTTAATCTTTTAAAAAAGTGTATCGGAACTGGAATGATAATGTCGGAATTTTTTATGACCTCACCCGAGACCCTATAAAGCCAAACGGCTAATTGTTGACAAATATATGTAGCATCACCGTGCTTGAATTTTAATACCAAACTTTTGGAAAAATCATCATATTCGAATGTAGAAATAGCCTTGTCAAAATAGGGCTTCTTCTTTATACACATCGGGCATAGGGCATTAATATCTATTTCAAAGGGAGTTCCACAGATTTTACATTTTGGGTCGCTCAGCCATTTAATCTTCTTCCAGCAATCTAAACATAGCCCCTCAGAATCAACAATCTTGCCGCAATTACAGCATGTTATGGGAAAGCAAATATCTCTAAATTTTGATACAAAATAACTTAGAGCATTCAGCAAAAGCTACCTCAAGTGCTATGTTTAATGATAGAATCATGTCCATTGTAGGAGTATGTTATGAATTCTTCATTAAACCCAATAAATATTGATCCGATGGTCTATGTTTTTCCTTTCTTATTGCACTCTATTTTGGGAATTGCGCTCGTAGTTTCATTTTTATTTGCGAAGAAATTTGTAAACGCAGAATTACATAAGCTAAAATCCAACGGTAAATTTGAAAGAATAGCAATTCTAACATCCGGAATAGTACTATCTATATTGATACTACTAGCTTGTGTTGTGTGTATAAATTTTGTTTTAGAGCATTGGTGGGATGGAACTGATATCTTCTGTAGTTCCTATATCCTGCAGATAATAATTTTTTCTGTTTTATTGGTAACGAGCTATACAGTAACAGTTCCGGATGGTTCGTATTTGAGGCTACTAAATATATCCGATAACGATGTGCGAGTTATATACAGAAAATTTCTCCGATTGGTGAGTGTATCTTTTTGCACGATGGTGGCTGCATCGATTGTAGAAGAAAAAAGATGTTTTTTTAGTGGATTAATGGTTATCTACTATTTTCTTGAAATGCTAATTGCTCAAAAATTAATCAAAAGAGCAATGCAGATAAAAAAAAGCATACCAGATTCTTTTTCATTTAAGTTTATCACATACATAAACGATAAGATAATCTACTTGTGCCTATTGGGGATGTCTTGGGTGATTTTCACGAATCACTCGTCACCAGATTTGTTTTTTTTCGAAACTCTTAAAAATATTTATTGCTTCGTCTTTATGGTATTTCTTATTCAGATGTTAGTTTCCCAAATAATAATAAAATTCGCTGAACAGTTGGACTCTATTAAAAATGGAACTTACACGAAATTGTCGATCCAGAGACGTCAAAAGAACCTTATTTTCATCTGCGATATAATAGTAATGGCGTTCTATCTTTCCATTCTGTATGCATTTCTAGGCTGCATCAGTGTTTATATGCAGGAACGTATTTTTCATGAAAAGATTGTAATAGTTGGGATTATCTTAGCAACCATAATAGCCTACAAGGGATTTAATGAGCTTGCAGACTCGCTTCTGGAAAAAGCTGATGGTCCAGATAACTGCGCCGGATATAAAATTAAATTGCAGACATTTTTACCTACTGTGTCGGCTATATTTCACATAATTCTGTTTATAACTGCAGGATTACTGGTACTGGCGAATTTAGGGATTAGTATAGCTCCGATCTTGGCAACATTCACAGTATTTAGCGCAGCAGTCGGTTTAGCTGCTCAGGACATTATTCGATCGTTTTTGCACGGAATAACATTTTTAATTGAAGAGGATTTATATGTTGGCGCATATGTGGAGATTAATGGAATGAATGGGGTAATCGAAAAATTGTCTGCACGTGTGTTGTATTTGCGGGGAGATGATGGTGCACTATATACAATTCCCTACAATGTTATTAGTGTTGTTACTAACTGTTCTAAAAACTACTCCTATTACTATGGGACATTGCAAATTCATAAGGAAGACGACGTAGATGAAATCTCTGAAATTCTCCGTCAGGTGGTTGATGGTATGCAAAAAGAAGAAAGTTACCGGGATGCTATTTTGGGAAAGGCCGAAATATTTGGTTTGAAGCCGTTTGATTTGTTTAGCCTAAAGATCTTTTGGAGAGTAAAAACCTCGCCTAACGCTAAAGGTATCATTGCAAAGTATGAAATCTACAAGAGGCTATACACTATGTACAAGAAACATGGCATTAGTATTCCTTCTGCGAATTATATAATTCATACGGATTCGTAGTATGCTCTAGGAACATTGTTTGAAATAAACTATATTTATTGTGAACCTTAAAGTTGGATAGAAAAATATGAAACGCAATCGTAATAGCAAGATAATGGCAACCATTGGTCCGGCGACGAGTAGTTCCGAAAGTTTAGAAAAATTATGTTTGTATGGAGTTGATATATTTAGATTAAATTTTTCGCACGGTTTTCATGAAGATCATGCCAAAGTCTACGAAGCTATTCGAACGATTGGCCGAAAGCATAGTATTTTTCCGACAATCCTGGCTGATTTGCAGGGGCCAAAATTGAGGATAGGTACCTTTGAAGACGGTAAATCTATTCTAAAAGAGGGGGAGATATTCAGACTTGATCTGGATGCTGAAAATGGGAATTCCAAGAGAGTATATTTACCACATCCTGAGATTCTTAAAGCATTACAACCAGGTACTTTGTTGCTTCTGGACGATGGGAAATTGAAACTTGAAGTCTTAGCTACAGAAAAAAATTATGCTGACGCAAAAGTATTAGTCGGAGGGCAGTTATCTGATAAAAAGGGGATAAATATCCCAAATTTAATGTTGCCGATACCGAGTTTAACAAAAAAAGATTTAAAAGATTTGGATTTTGCGCTTGGTCTTGGAGTAGATTGGGTAGCTTTATCTTTTGTCCAAAATATTGAAGATATTGAAAAAGCAAGAGAGATAATTAAAAACCGGGCCGGCGTAGTGTCAAAATTAGAAAAGCCACTGGCGATTGATGCGCTAGAGCCCATAATAGATGCATCTGATGCCGTTATGATTGCTCGCGGTGATTTGGGTGTGGAAATGAATCAAGAGGATCTTCCTGTTATCCAGAGAAATGCCCTTCGAGTGTGTCATCGGATGGGGCGTCCCGTAATCGTAGCTACTCAGATGATGGAATCCATGATTACTTCTCCAGTTCCCACGAGGGCCGAAGTTTCGGATGTGGCAAATGCTATTTATCAAGGGGCAGATGTTGTCATGTTATCGGCTGAGTCTGCCATGGGGAAATATCCGTTCGAAACGGTGAAAATCATGAATAAAATTATAGAAAAAACGGAAGCTGATCCGCTGAAAATAATTGATAATGAAGATCTATTACCGAATAAAACAGTGCTTGACGCCATCTGTGTGGCCGCTAAAGATGCAGCGGTATATTCTTGTGCCAGTACGATCGTGTTATTTACTGATTCTTTTGAAACGGTACGCCGATGTTCCCGGATTAGACCAGATATTCCCATAATTCTTATTACCGCGTCCTCATTGTTAGCATCTAAAGCCGGTATATGCCATGGGATTCAGGCTATTGTCGCCAAAAAAGAATTTGATGGCGGGCAAGTTGAAACGGCTAAGTTCATTGCGACGGAGCGCAAATTTGCTATCAAAGGAGATTATATTGCTGTTGTAAATGATATCTCTAGCAATTCAATTACGATTTGTAGAATATAAATGGCTTATTAAATTTAGAAATCTGTAGATAATTCTGAATTCTCGGAAGAGGGTGTTAGTTCTATTTTTCTAGAATTTTCCAGACGAAAGATTTGCAATTTTCTCCGGAGTCCACTTTTTTTATCAAGAAAAAATTCTCCTAAGCAGCTTTGGTAGTAGTTTTGTACGATAGGACTTCTGCTGATTATGGATTCTTTTACGATTTTCATAAGATCGTAGCCCATTATATCTAAAATCGTAGGCTGCATTCCAAAAACCGAACGGTATTTTTTTACAAATTCTTGTTGTTCTTGATTATCGAAAAAAGCAAAGATGACTCCGTCCCATACTTCGATATTGGACAGCGCTGCTGAGCTTAGGGTAAAGACCTGTATATCCTCTAATTTGGATATAGTTAAAATAGGATTAATAATGAAAACGGCTTTTTTGTTGGAATTATTTGCATACTTTGTCGCAGCTTTTCTGGTAATACTCGTATAGCGGATGATTTCTAGGTCGTCGCCTTCTTCCATTCCGTACTTTTTAAATTCCAGGCCGATGATTTCGACTATCTGATCTCCCAATTCTCCGTTCGGAAGCATAATCAAAAAACTATTTATTTGCTGTGCATTTGCGTAGGCGACTAGTGCACGAATTTCATCCTGAAGAGATAAACCACAGGCGAAAACATGGCCACTGTTTATTTTTAAATTATTGGAGAAGGACAGTATTGGTGTATTGGGAAATAGTGCTCCATATTGAGCTGTTTCTGAGGAAAAGACTGGTCCGATAATAGCTTTTAGATTTTTATTCTTGAGGCGATTGTATATTGTATACCTTTCCCTAGAAGTATCCGTCGTGTCTACCACATAGAAATCTATATTTTGAGCCTCATTGAGATCCATAAGACAGGCATTCAACACATTCATGCCTATGTAACTGTTACTCCCCGACAATGGTAAAAGCAGCAGTACAACATTTTCTTTTTGATCCAATAATTTTAAACGAGGATCAAAAAGTTCGTCGAATCTAAATTCTTGGGCTGGTATTTCTTCTTGGCGGTGAATATTCTTATCCAAGGAACAGGAAGCTAGATACAGCAAAAGGAATAATCTTATTGACCGATGCACTTTTGTCATCCATCCTTCAGGAAAAAATATCTCAAAAACTGTACGAACAGCAGCATAAACCAGGATTGTATGTGGTTGCAACTCCAGTAGGTAATATATTTGACATTAGTTTTCGCGCTATATACATCCTAAGGAAAGCGAAGTGTATTTTTGCGGAAGATACTCGTCAATCGAAAAAGTTGTTGAGTTTTTATGAAATAAGAAGGCCTCTAGTAGCATGTCATGAGTATAACGAGGATAGTGAGTCCATTGTTTCAAAAATCGAGCATAATAATATTTATGCATTGATTTCGGATGCAGGGACGCCATTGATTTCTGATCCCGGATACCGGATTGTGACTTGGTGTATCCGACATCAGATAGATGTTTTCCCTGTTCCCGGGGCTTGTGCTCCCATCGCTGGACTGAGCGCTGCCGGTCTTCCTACGGATAGTTTTACATTCTATGGATTCCTACCTTCCAAGTGCCAAACTCGGCGATCTCGTCTGGATGATATGAAAAATATGAAATCTACATCTATTTTTCTGGAATCTCCGGAACGGATTCTAGATTCACTTCGCGATATGTTGAAGGTCCTTGGGAATCGATACGTCTGCATTTGTCGGGAGATTACCAAAATTTTTGAAGAGTTTAGGCGCGGAAATTTATCAGAGCTAATCGATTATTTTTCAAAAAATAAACCGATCGGGGAGTTCGTCATAATAATTTCTGGAAACAAAGAGAATTGCAGAGATGAAGGAGAGGCTTTCATCGAACTATCTGCACAGCTAAAAACTGAAACTTTGAAAACCGCTGTAGCGAAGGTTTTTGCGAAACATCGCTTACCCAAAAGAGTCATATACGATAAAGCACTAGAAATTAGACGGGAAAATTCATGAATTCTACGGAACGAAAAGGATATTGGGGCGAATTTGTTGCTGCTTGTTTATTGATACTAAAAGGCTATCGTATATTGGCGCGGAGGTACAAAACCATTTGCGGTGAAATAGATATTGTCGCCAAAAAAAATAATATCGTTGCTTTTATCGAAGTAAAATCCCGCAAAAGCCTGGATAAATGTTTCAATGCTATCGCTGATAAGCAATTACAACGGATCCAACGAGCTTCTGCAATCTTTCTGTCTCGTCATAAGAGTCTGGGCTTAAATGTTAGTATCAGTTACGATGTTATCTTCGTTGTGGATTGGAAACTTCCGGTGCACATTGCGAATATCTCCATATGAAATTATTCTAAATCCACTTAATATATGACGCTGATCATGGACTATAATATTAGTGCTTCAGGAAGTATACGGATTTTACATGATTACTAGTCGATATCATTCAAGAGGGTATGTGATGGAGACTATTATATTAAGGCCTTATTTTTCATATAAGGAAGAGAGTCTGAGATATTTAAATAAGAGGATCAACAAATCGTTAAGGTCAAGCGAGAAGAAATTTTTAATGAGGTTAATTTACGTAGTTAGCAGGGATGGGTTAAAGCCCTCGCCTTTAGGCGACTACTTTAGTAATAATGTGGCATGGAATACAGAAGAAGTAGTCACAGTTTGTACGATTTAAAATATCACGTA
>JAITBT010000025.1 GCA_031283445.1 Holosporaceae bacterium
TCAAACGATTAAAATCATTGCCGATGAATACAAAAATAGACGAAAACGCTTCGGATCGAGATTCAATTTAGTCGCTGCAATTTGCAACAGAGAAAACAATTAGTGGCGTTTCGAAAAAAAGTCTAATTCATACTTCTCGATGCCAATCTTATGCATGCACAACCATCATCGACAAAAAAGCACGGTCACATCGCGGGAAGGTTTGCTGGCTTGGCATTTTTCTTGTCGCTTTCTGGTAGATTAGAAACAATCCGCCCATAATTTAACGTTACTGTTCTGCCGGACACCTTCAGGGCAAATTTAGGATCGCTGACGGCCATAATTGTGGTTATTTTCTGGGACTTGATGATTTTTTCCGTAGCTTCAAGCAAGGCCGCAGCCGTTGTGGCATCCAGTCCGGTGGAATGCTCATCTATTAGTAATACCTGAGTTCCTTTAATCACTGCGATCAGAAGGGCTAAAACCTGTCGGTGCGCCCGTGAAATGTTGGATACTTTTTCATCTATCAGCTCCTCCATTCCCATGAAATCGATATCTCGCAGCTGTTCCGTGAATTTCTCCCGTATTTCGGAAGATATCGCTGGTTCGATGATGCTTCTTTGTCGATGATGCAGGCTGGCAATGACGAGATTTTCCAGGAGAGTGAGATTTCCGGCGGATCCTACATCTTGATCATAAAACACCGGCGAAAAAATGTTCGATCTGGTGATTAAATTTTGATTGGTTATATCCATCTTGTTTAGCCACAGTCTCCCGAGACTAGAACTAATATGACCGGCTAAAAATCTCAACAAGGTACTTCTACCGCTGCCACTATTCCCGGTTATCGTTATGATTTCACCGTCTTGAATAGTTAAATTAATACCCCGTAAAGCCACCCGCTCCAGTGGAGTTCCGGAGTAAAACACTACGAATACGTCCTCTAGTCGAATCATCACTTCCGCTCCAGTTTTCTACTATCTTGAATCAGTATCATAAGAAGTATTAGCACAACCGCCATAATAGCATTATTATATTCGGATCCGCTGTATGTAATAGTTTCTATTATTATTTTATATATGATAGCGCCGATAAGGCATCCACTAATCGCCATTTTGGTATTTCTGGGCGCTAATATTTTTTCGCCAATGATTACCGAAGCCAAGCCAAAAACTAACGATCCTCCACCCATACCGGAACTAAAATTACTTGTTATTTGCGCTATCAGTGCTCCAGCGATAGCAGAGAGTGCATTCCCAATACCAAGTCCCATCGAAAGGATCTGATTTGTATTAATTCCCAAAGATTCGGATATGATTTTTCCGTCGCCATATACTCTCATAGCTAAACCGTATTCCGAATTCAACATTCTAAAAAACAACACACAGATTGTCAGAACTATCGCTAGCACAAATGCGAAGTTATAGACTGCGGATGATGGAGAAGAAGTCAATCCTCGAGGAACGATAGTACAACCGACAGTCGCCAATTTGGCTATAAAAGTCTGCAATGCGGTCAGCGTAATAATACTTGCTAAGACCGGTTCAATTTTTACGTGAGCAACGATGTAAGATGTAGATAATCCCGCAAGCAATCCTGAGAATGCAACAAATGAGAAAGCAATCAGCGGAGACATACTGCAACCCAGAAGAGCTCCGTAGATGCACCCGCCGAGCGCCACGCTGGCGTCGCACGTCAGGTCTGTAACGTTTAGCACTCGAGTTGATAAATACACATTCAACCCAATCAGCGCAAAAGCTAATGATAAAGAAAATACGTTTGCCACACTATCCACCATAAGTGCTAACTCCTTGCTTTATTCATCTATCCACACCCCCGACGGCAGGAGCCCAAACTTTTTCTATATCCCCGCAGCTAATTACTTCTGATGCTCATAGCACTCGCCCTCGAGTGGTCTTCTGGTCGAAGCCAAGATCATTATTTCCAATGCACTCAAGTTTTCCGGACGCACCCCGAACAGTTCATTAGAGTATCTCCCCCGGTCCATTCCTATTTTTTTCCCTTCGCGCGCGCATTTTGATTTCTGTTGTGTACTCCTGTTCTAGGTCGTATGGTGGTGTGGTTTTATCCAACCCCTCCAGGCCCTCGTTCAGCTCATAATTGCTATCTGTTTATCTTCCTTCGAGCAGCGTCTCTTTCGCAATCGGACGGACAGCTGGTTTGTTTTCTTTGGCGGGACTCAGTTTCAGCTATTCTTTCTATCCGTCCAGCTTGGTTATTTCCGTTATTAGACGAATTCTTCCTGTATGTCCGCTGTGCTTTCTTTATTCACTTTGTCGTAATTTTTTTCGAGCCATTTATCCGCTGATTTTCTGCCAGCGTCAAAAAGGTAACTCAAGAAATCTTTATCTGTGTTTAGTTTCGACGACCACCCGAGATCATGAAAAGCCTTTTCATCCTCGATCATATGAACGTGCAACCGTTTCAGCTTCCCAGGAGGGACTATACCATCATCGATGAGCTTTGTTATGAAATGCATAGACCTCATTTCTCGCATTATTGAAGTATTGTTAGTGATTTCGTTCAGTCTGTCGCCTATTTCCGAAGCCGAGGTTGGCAGCCTGTTCCGGTGTGTTGGGTTCAATTTTATCAGCATTATGTCAGGCGTTTCGCAGTCGTAGATCAATGGATATATCACAGGATTTCCTATGAATCCCCCGTCCCAATAGTATTCCCCTTTAACCAGCACTGCCGCGAATAATGTTGGCAGGCACGCTGTAGCCAGTAGCGCTTCCGTGCAGAGTTCCTTATTTACGTTCGAGAACACTTTTAATTTACCTGTGTAAACATGCGTTGCCGCCAGGAAGACTTTCACTGAATTTGAGGCGTTCAGCTTGTCGAAATCGAATAGTTTCTCTACTAGTCCTTTCAGTGGGTTTGTTCCCAATGGATTCAATTGGTAAGGAGATAAAATTTTTGTGAGGAAATCAAAGATCAAGAATCCTGGAGAATTGTGCAAGGTATACTTTCCAGCTAGTATATCCAGCACACCAGGTTTGAATAAGCTCGACTCCCCCGCCTTCGAGTTGGCGGTCCAGTAATCAGTAAGCAATTGGCGAGCTCCTTCGTTTCCTCCGTCGATAATTCCCTGCGCTGTTGCGACCGCATTCATTCCGCCCGCGCTTGTACCCGATACTCCTTCAATTACAAGGTCCTTTTCCTGTAGCAACCTATCTAGTACGCCCCAGGTGTAAGCCCCGTGCGAACCTCCTCCCTGCATCGCTACGGAAATTCTTTTCTTAGTATCTTTAGCTTCCTTTTTTTTCCCTTCCGTCGGTATTCTGATCATAGTAACTCCTCGTTTAATTGTTTCGTTTTATTAAAAGACAAATTACTTAAAAAATGATTTAGATTCTTCAAAAGATGGATATATTTTCAGGATTTTATCAAACCCGCTCATTTTGAAAACTGCAAATATTTTTTCTGGCATATTTATCAGAGCGAACCTTCCGTTCAGCGCCGTTAATTTTTTTCCTGCCATTAAAACAACTCGCAAGCCGGCGCTAGATATGTAATCGATCCCGCTAAAGCAAATTGCTATTTTGTTATTTGAATCTATCGTCCCCATAACTCCATCCTCAAAAGCTTTTGCCGTAGAGGTATCAACTCTTCCTGACGGAGTTATAATTGCTACTCCGTCTTCCGTAGTGGTTTTAATTTCCATCGCTTTTTTCCCCATTCTGTGTTGAAATTCTAATGTCCAGTTGGTTTTGTCCATTTACTCTTGAGTATTTAAAGTCATTTGAAAGCTGTTTTGCGATAAATATGCCTAGCCCTCCTATTTTTCGTTCTTCCAGAGTGGAATTAACATCTGGGTCCGCCACGGTCAGAGGATCAAAAGCTACTCCGCTGTCAATCAGTCTGATGGTAATATGGACTCCTATTTTATCAATGTTTACGCTCAACTCGTGTTCTTTATCATCCGGATATGCATAATTGACAATGTTGGTGATTATTTCATCCAATATTAATGTAATATCATGGCATTTTTCATCGGATACATCGTTTTCTACGCAGAATCTACTGACAGTGTCGCAAACTCTACTTATCTCCTCAATATTATTTTTAACTTTAATTAACATTAGTATTGATCCTTAATCGGTATTTCAAGCATAGCGTCGTGATATCATCAGACTGTGGAGCGTCACCTGCGAATTCTCGAATCGAAGCCGTTAAAGCTTGAGTTAATGAATTAGGGGATACCTTTGCACTTTGTTTTAGCAGCTCCATAAAGCGTTCGTTTCCATATTCTTCTCCGTTTTTATTAGCAGCTTCCGGAACTCCATCCGTGTAAAGCAAAATAATTTCTCCAGGAGAAAAATTATGAACATTATCAATAAACTCCGTCTCCTCAAAAATTCCTAATGCCATTCCCGCATCACATTCTAAAAATTTAGGATCTTGATCTGGATTGATAACAACAATTGGAAGATGTCCCGCATTAGTGTAGATCATCTCATTTTTTTCTATGTCGACTATGCCATATACGGCCGTTATAAACATGGTGGTAACATTTTCGCTGCATAGCGTTCTGTTAACGTTTCTAAAACAGTCAGCTGGAGAAGAATAAACTTTCGAGAATGATTTGATTAGCGTTTTACCAATAAGAGCAAACATAGCAGCAGATATATTCTTCCCCGAGACGTCCGCCATAACCAATCCTAGTCTGGTTTCGCTCAGCCAGAAAAAGTCGTAAAAATCACCTCCAACTTCAGCGGCCGGTACGGTATCTGCCCAAAGTTCTATACTTCCTTTCTTGATTACATTTCCCGGAAGCATGCTTCTCTGCAGTTTTGCAGATACGTCCAGCTCGTCGGAAATAGCAGATAATTTTTTACTTACAACCTCTGACTGTTGTAATTTCTTTACGACATTAATTGTTTTTTCTAACGTATCACCAAAGTCTTTAAAGTCTATTGGTTTAATAACGAAATCATGAGCGCCGCCGCGCATAACGGCCCTCAACGTATTCATATCACCATAGGCTGATATAACTATCGATTTCATAAGCGGATATTCTCTTCGTAATTGGGCAATAAAGTTTATACCATCCATTCCGGCAACATTGATGTCAGATACAAAAATATCAAAGGATTGTTGTTTTAACAAATTTAAGGCGTCTTCTGAATGATTCGCAAAGGAAAATTCATAAATTTTGTTGTTTATCTGATGACGAAATTTCTGCTGGAATAGATCTTTAGTATCTTCCTCATCATCTAAAACTAAAATTTTCGCCGAAGTTGCCACTTAATTATTCCTTAGAAGATGATATAATTATAACGATTACATAAAAAAGTTTAAAAATTATGATTATTTTCAAATGCGCCAGAGAAATTGTGTTGGATACAGAAACAACTGGGCTAAATTATGAAAACAAAGATCGTATTGTCGAAATTGCCTGCGTTGAATTAATAAATCATGTACCAACCGGCAATACCTATCAAACCTACATAAATCCCCAAATGAAAATGTCTCCGGAAGCTGTGGCTATCAGTGGAATAACCGATGAATTATTGGCAGACAAGCCTCTTTTTTATGAAATAGTTGATGATTTTTTAAACTTTATCGGAGATGCTAGGCTCGTCATACATAATGCAAAATTCGATATTGGATTTCTGAATAGTGAATTGAATAGACTGAACAAGCCACCGGTTAGCCTCGAAAATACAATCGATACCCTGGAGCTCGCTCGAAAGAGTTTCCCCGGAATGCCAGCGAGTCTAGATGCTTTGTGCCGAAGATTCGGAATAGATACATCAATCCGCACTAAGCATGGAGCTTTAGTGGATAGTCAACTATTGGCGGATGTATACATTAATTTATTGGGAGGACGGCAAAGCGGACTTTCTTTTGTTTCCGAAGAGACTTCGTCTCCTGCAGAAATCCGTTCTCAAAATTGCAAAGTTCGAAAAATACGTTATTTCCCTCCTTCTGAAGATGAAATCTTTTTGCACAGTGAATTTCTGAAAAGTTTGAATTCTCCATTGTGGAATGAATAATGGTAACTTTTTCCAGTCATGCGAAATGGATACTTTCCGGCGAACATGCAGTAGTGCGGGGAGGAAAAGCCATAGCTTTTCCTTTACGTTGTTATGCAAATTCCATAGCCTTTGAAAAAGGCGATAACATCTCCATCACCGCCAACTCCGAGTATTCTCCGAAAACCATATTTTCTCTAGTGGAAAAAGCATGTGAGTTTTTAGACGTACCATTAAAAGAAATTTCCGGATATATTAGCTTAAAAAGCAGTATTCCTATGAAAGTAGGTCTGGGGAGTTCTGCAGCTATTTGCGTTAATATTGCTAATTTGTTTGGATATTACGGCTTCTGCGAGGATATATTAAAATTAGCGAGATATCTTGAAGATAAATTTCATCAGAAGAGTAGTGGACTAGACGTTGCTGTAGTCTTATCCGATAAGCCAATTATATTTTCTGAAAACAAAATAATTGAATTTCTGAAACCGAGCTTCTGGCCTCCCATGATTCTCACATATTCCGGAAAAAAATCTGTGACGTCCGACTGTGTGAATATTATAAAAGAAACTTTTAGAAAAAATGAGAAACTAGCACTGGAGCTGGATGATCAAATGAATCTTTCCTCTAATTTATGTGAAGATGCTTTAAAAAATTCCAATTTCCATAAATTAAGAGATGGCATTAGGCTGGGAAATGAAGTTTTTCAAAGATGGGGCTTGTGTGATTCGTTTCTGTTCTTTCATATGAAAAAACTTTTAGCTGCTGGAGCTGTTGCAGTAAAACCAATTGGTTCAGGGCTGGGAGGATACATCCTAAGTCTATGGGAAGATTCTCCTGAAAAATATGGAGATATTTATTTGACTTTGGAAAAAGCTTGGAGCTAGTATCGCTATTCATAATTATAGTGAATGAGGAGACTTTATGGATAGAGACAATTGGGGGATTAAAAGAACCTGCTTGAATTGTGGTGCTCGATTCTATGATTTTAGCAAATCGCCAATAATATGTCCTGCTTGTGGCACAATATTCGATCCGGATTATTTGTCAAAAAGGAAAACGAAAAATTTTCAAGAGAAAAGCGATGATGTAATAGAAGATATCGACACAGTCGTAGAAGGCGCAGATCTGATCGATGAATCCAGCGATGATTTGGATGATTGCGACGAAGAAATAGTATTAGATGATGAGAAAAGCTAAAGAATTTTTCTTATTCCCTAGGAAATTAGGCATTTTTTTATTGCTCACAAATGTTTTTCTGTTAGATGCTTCTTACAAAGCGACTGAATATAGCAAGTCTTCTGGAAAAAAGCCTGAATCAAATGAAAGTTTTGGAGAAGAGCCTTCCATTTGGGAATCGCTTCCCATTGAAATGGATAATGTGAATATACAAATCCTTGATAAAATTAGCGGTAAAGTTTATAGGGAAAATATAAAGCTGAATTCTGTAAAAATTTTTAGATCCATTGGGCTAGAATTAAAAAAATGCTTCAAAAATAGTCCAGAGGAGGATAAAGAAATTTCGGCTTTTATTAAAATAATCGAAAATGGAAAAGTTATTTTTTCCAATTGGCTCTTCGCATCTTCACCCTCTATAAATCTTTTTTCTCATCCAATGTATGATATAAGAATAGAATTCTAAATGAATTTAAATGATTATTTAGGGCAAGAGCCTCATGTTTTCCTTGCTCCGATGGCTGGCATCACGGATGCTCCTTTCCGCGAGTTGGTTCTTGACTTCGGAGCTACCGCTACGGTATCGGAAATGATTTCCAGCGAAGCACTAGTGAGATCAAACGCAAAAACATACAGTCGCCTCAGAGGGCAAAGCAAAGATACTTTAAAGATTGTTCAATTGTTAGGTGCGAATCCAAAAATTATGGCAGCATCTGCCGTTATTAATGAAGAATTAGGTGTCGATGTTATCGATATAAACATGGGATGTCCCGCTCGTAAAATTGTGTCCAACAATTCTGGCGCAGCATTGATGATAAACGAAGATCTAGCACTAAAAATAGCGGAAGCTGTCATAAAAGCAGTGAAAATTCCAGTTACATTAAAGATGCGGTTAGGGTGGGATAGCAAAAGTATCAATTTTCTATCCTTTGCTAAAAAATTTGAGGATATCGGAATCCAGATGCTCACTATTCATTGCAGAACGCGTAGCCAAATGTATAGGGAGCAAGCCGACTGGTCTTTGATTAGAGAATTGCGAAATGTCATTAAAATTCCATACCTCTGTAACGGAGATATAAAATCTGAAAAAGATGCAATTCTCGCCTTGAAAGAATCTCAAGCTCACGGAGTTATGGTTGGTCGAGCGGCTCTGGGAAAACCATGGTTATTGAACCAAATTATGAAATTTCTCAATAAAAATGAGATAATCCCCTCTCCTCCTTTAGATAAACAATTTCAAATAATTATGGCGCATTTTCAGGCAGTTCTGGATCTTTATGGAGAACTTCGTGGTATAAAAATATTCAGGAAGCATTTTTGCTGGTACAGTAGCAAACTAAGTGGATCTTCAAATTTCAGAAAAGTTATAAATCAATCTGAAGATCTTTCTTTCATAAAAAACTACGTGAAAGACTTTTATGAAAAACGTTTTGAAGCTATTCTGTAGCTAGAATAAGGAAACAAAATGCCTGGTACTATAGAGGATCTGGAGGTTAGTTTTTCTAAAATGATTGAAAAACATTTGGAAAAATATCTCGCTTTGCACAAAGGTAGTAATATTCCCTCCGGATTATATTATCGTGTTTTGGCTGAGGTAGAGCGTTCTTTGTTTAATACAACACTTGCGCATGCCAAGGGCAATCATCTTAAGGCTGCTCAAATCTTAGGGATAAATCGCAATACATTACGAAGGAAAATAGCGAATCTTGGAGAAAAAAATATCCGATATCCTTAAAAAAATAGTTGTTTTTTGCAAAAAATCCAAAGTGCAAACTTATTTAATGTATTTGTTTTTTGCATTTTCCGTGGTTTCGTGCTTCATTACCTATTTGCTATTTTCAGACGTTGATTCCTATAGTCGGAATTCAACACCTGTTACTTCTATACTTTATTTCGATATCACTTCCATCCTCATATTGCTCCTACTGGGAAGCAATAAAATCATGGAATTATGGACCAATAGACACAGTAAAGGATCCAGATTAACACTGCGCTTTATATTTATTTTTTCTCTGCTATCTATAATTCCGTCCGTAATGATGTGTATTTTTTCCGCTTTATTTTTTCACGGCGGAATAGAGTCTTGGTTTAATAAACGCAATCAAACTGTACTGCAAGAATCATTAAAAGTAGCTGAGTCATACCTGACAGAGCATAAGCGAAATGCTCTAAGCGATTGCATCGCTGTTTCTCGAGCGGTGGAATATCATTTAGAAAATATGTATGATGATCTAGAGGATGACTATACGAGATTTTCGAAAAATATTGGTTTTCTTTTAGATGATTTATGCGGCTTAAAAGGAATCGATGCTGCGATTCTTTTAGATTCCAATCTCAATGTAATTGCCCATTCAAAATACAGCGTATCACTTCATTTTTTAAACATTAATCACAAACAAATAAAAGAAATTGAAATGTCCAAAAAGAAAGGGATAGTTCTTGATACAAAGCCTGCGGAAGATCAAAAGAATATAATATCCGCATCCTGTTTTAAGAATCCTGACGGATACATGTATTTAATTACCGAAAAGAGTATAGATTCTAACATATTATCGCAAGCTCAAAATGCCAGGATCGCCTATGATGAGTATTTAGGATTGCTGAAAGAACGCAACTCGCTAGAGATCGCATTCATCTTTACATTTTTGATAGTTGGAATTTTATTATTAATTGCCTCTATTACCGTTGCTATAATTTATTCCTGGAAAATAGTAAAGCCTATTAGTAATTTAATTGATGTATCCGAGGGAATCATTAGCGGAAATATGGATGCGCGAGCTGTAGATGATGGAAATTATGAAGAAATCCAACTTCTGATAAAGACATTTAACCAAATGGTTGAACAAATCGATAATCAGCGAAAAAATCTTGTTCAAATAAATCAAAAGCTTCACGAAAGAATGAAATTTACTAGCAGTGTTCTTGCTGGAGTTTCGTCCGGAGTAATAGGCATAGATAATAATTGCATATATATCTGGAATACTGCTGCCGAAAAATTACTGGAGGAAAAGATCATATTCGGAGAGCATATAGGAAACATTTTTCCCGAAGTCGTTGAATTATTAAAGCAAATGGAGAAAAAAAGTACATCTATCCATCGGGAAATGCAAATTAAAAAAGGTAATGCTATTCTATTGTTTTCTATAAAAATTGAAAATCTTGCATTCCATAACGAGACAAGATTTGTAATAACATTCAATGACTTAACAGACATGGTTCTGGCACAAAAAAAAGCCGCCTGGGCGGAAGTAGCTCGACGTGTTGCTCACGAAATTAAAAATCCTCTGACGCCGATTCAATTGTCAGCGGAAAGAATCAAACACAAATATCTGCCACAGATTACGCTAGATACAGAAATTTTTTTAGAATTAATAAATGTCATTGTACGGCAAGTTGGAGATATTAAAAGATTGATAGATGAGTTTTGTTTCTTTGCTAGATTGCCGGAGCCAAAATTGAAAGAGTGCAATCTATATAATATCTGCAGTCAAGCAGTATTTTTGATGCAAAACGACAGTAGTGGAGTAGAAATAATATTTTCTAGTGAGGACAAAGATTCTTGTAAAGTCAACGCAGATGAGCGCTTATTACATCAAGCTATAGTAAATTTAATACAGAATGCAAATAATGCGCTATCTATTATCCAGAAAAACAACAAAAGGATCTGGATATCACTGAAAAAGATGTCGGATCGCATAAGAATCGTAATAGAAGATAATGGGAATGGCTTTCCGAAAGAAAAGATGGCCTCTCTGGCGACGCCATACTTTACGCTCATGCCGAAAGGGACCGGTTTAGGTCTGGCAATTGTGAAAAAAATAGTACAAGATCATGGAGGAGAGTTGTTTTTTGAAGGAAGCATTCATGGCGGAGCAAAGGTGATAATGGCCCTTCCCTGTTTAATAAAGGTTAAAGAATGAGTAGCGAAACGATATTAATAATTGATGATGAAGCCGAAGTCCGGACGCTGATGTCCGATGTGCTAGCGGATTATGGCTATGATACGAAATCCGCGGAGAATGAGCAGAGCGCTCTTTCAATAATAAGGAGCTCTCCGCCAGATTTAATATTTTTGGACCTTTGGATCGAAGATGATGAATCTGCTGGGTTAAAAATCCTGGAAAAATTACGAAAAATGCACCTGGAAATTCCTGTTATCATAATTTCAGGACATGGAACAATTGAGGTCGCAGTCCAGGCCATTCAAAGGGGTGCACATGATTTCTTGGAAAAACCTTTTGTCATAGATCGTCTGCTCCTAACTTGTAAGCAAGCACTGGACATATATAAATTAAGGAAAGAAGTTTCCGCTCTCAAATCAAATAGGCTTGATGCTGGACTTTTCTCCGTAGGGAAGTCTGGATTTGCTACAACCATACAGCTTACTTTAGACAAGATTGCTCCCGTCAATAGTCGAGTTTTTATAAAAAGCAAGGTCGGCATAGGTGCTGATGCACTCGCTTTTGAAATCCATAAACAATCAAATAGAAGAGATTCTCCATTCATTCATATCAATTGTTTTTCGGATGAAAAAAAGGACTTTAGTGCAGAGTTATTTGGCACAGAAAAGTCGTATGGATACATAGAGAAAGCCAATACCGGTACGCTATTTCTGGAGGATATTACAAGATTGTCAAAAATTTGTCAAATTAAGTTGTTGCAATTTCTCCAAGACGGAGTCTGTTTGATTGGAAATAGAAAGATGCGTTCTGATGTCAGAGTTATATGCAGTTCCAATGATGATGTTGATATGCTATTGACTTTCTCTAAATTCAATCAGGAATTATTCTATCGTCTAAACATCATATGTATCGATATTCCAAGTCTAAAGGATAGACGTGAAGACATAATTCCGTTAATAAACTACTATCTTTCAAATTCTGAGTCAATTTTCGGCTTAAAAGCCAAGAGCTTTGCAGAGGATGCTTGGGCAATTTTACAAACCTACGATTGGCCTGGAAATATTTACCAGCTCAAAAATGTTGTGGAGAGTTCGCTGATTAATTCGATAAAATTCAATGAAGTAAACAAAGATTCATTACCTCCAGGCTTAACCTCCAGTACACGTGAAAAATTTACTATCTTGGATGCGGCAAAGCTTATTTCTATGCAAATAAGAAAAGCTAAAGAATGTTTTGAAGTAGATTATCTGCGAGCTCAAATTGACAGGTTTTCAGGAAATATATCAAGAACGGCTGAATTTATAGGAATGGAGCGTTCGGCTTTGCATAGAAAATTAAAAGTATTGGGAATTACATCCGATAAAAAAATTACAAAAAAATAGAAATCCCATAAGAGCCGGTTTTATCTTTCATTGCCTTCCCTTGAATGGTCAGTTATTATTCTAATTCATTCAAGCAGAGATTGCGGTCGTAGCTCAGCTGGATAGAGCACTGGATTCCTAATCCCGGGGTCATGGGTTCAAATCCCTTCGATCGCACCATTTTAGCATTTCTGGAGGACATCTGGTGGCTTCGTATAGTAGTTTTTGGGATAATAGCTCTTTAACTTCTTATGTTTCTGGCATTAAAAAATTTCCAATGCTGCAAAACAATGAAGAATTTGAACTGGCTACGAAATGGAAGGAAAAAGGAGATAAAAAAGCTCTTGAAAAAATAGTTTCTGCCCATCTTAGACTGGTGGTAAAAATCGCTAAAGGTTATTCAGGGTATGGTCTATCCAAAGCTGATCTCATAGCCGAAGGTAATTTAGGAATCATGCACGCTCTACAGCACTTTGATCCGGCTAGAGGGTATAGATTTTCCACCTATGCGTCTTGGTGGATAAAATCGAAAATTCAGGACTTTATATACAACTCTTGGTCCATCGTAAAACTCCGTTCCGGTAAGAATTATAGAAAGTTATTTTTTGGACTTCGGAAAATTAAAAATATGCTCGGGCTGGAAACCGTTACTGAAAAAAACGCCAACATCATTGCTGAAAAAATGAATGTACGAGAAGAAGATGTTATGACTTTAGAAACCCGTTTTACGAACAAAGATTTTTCCGTCAACATATCCGTTGGAGAAGATAAAAAATCCAGTTTACAAGATCTTTTGGTAGACGCTTCCGATTCTCTGGAAACTACCTTGTTGAATAAACAAGAATTCGAATATAGAAAAGATATCCTGCATAATGCTCTTAATACGCTTTCAAAAAAAGAGTATGATATCATTTGCTCCTACAGATTACGCTCTCCCACCGTAAGCTTGCGGGAAATAGGCAAGACCATGAATTTATCTGCCGAGCGTATCCGGCAGATTGAAAAAAATGCATTTCTTAAAATTCAAAAATACGTTAAGTCTGCGCAAAAATAGAAACTAGCTCCGTGCTACAATTTATAACTAATACCATTTTTCATTACTAAATATTCAAATAATTATTAATGCAGTATGATTGAGCAACTGCGGTATCAGGAAGAGAATTAATAGACCTCTTTCGAAACGGAAGCTATGTATTATAAATACATAGTTGTTTTGATGGAGGAAGTTATATGAGATATGAGAGGTTAAAAGATTTATCGCCTGGAGGATTTCGCCGATTAA
>JAITBT010000028.1 GCA_031283445.1 Holosporaceae bacterium
TTAGATAAACTATCCCTACAACAAAAGAAACATTTGTCATTGTCCTATGTAAAAAACAACCTAAAAATATTAAATTCCTAAATTTTTTAGATGGACTACTAACTGAAAAACTGTTTCGGATTTCAGATCATCTATCGTGTGACTCCTTTGTTCGACAATAAAATCTACTGTTGTGCACTCGTTTTTGTATTCGATTCCTATACTTCGTCTCACCGTATGGAATTTATCTACGGATTTCATTGTAAGAGTATCGATTTCATTTCCGATGATTACGCCTCCTTTCAATTTTGTACTAGCGGTAACATTCCATCCAACATTAAACATTATTCCTTTGTATTTTTGTATTTTTTGTTCTTCTGGGATGATTTTATAGTCGACCGCAAATGGATTATAAAAACACTGCTTTCCACGAAAAACCATAAAATCTAAACAGATTTTTTTATTGGAATAATCCAGCCCCGCTTCGATAGTAGACCAACTTTTGGAACGGGAAGAATAGCTACTATTCATAACGAAAGTCCATTCATTGGGTAAGGAAATGTCTAATGAACTTACTATGTTAGAATTTCTATACTTTAAACCTGTAGCTTCTAATCTATTCGGAATCGAGGTCAATTCCGTAGATCTTCCTACTATAAAGTGATACAAGTTTTCGCCATCTCGGTAACCGGATAACTTCAGTCCATAGCAGATTCTATCGCCTGAATCTATATTATAGGAAGATATACATTTGTTTCCTTCTAGAAAATTTATGTGATTAATTTCACAGAATGGATCTTCAAAAACATCTATATTTTTCTTATTTCCCGCGAAGGTTACGCCAACTATGGGTGTAACGATCGTATACATATAGTTTGATAATACCCAAACAAGAGGCCATTTCCAGGTGACATTTATCTGCGACTGAGTTGTAAATGAAGAATCATAATCAGATCGTTCTTTTTCGGAAACTTTTAGGCCATACAGAGATAAAACGCTTTTAAAATCAAGGATGTGCCCCTGTAACAATAGTATTTCTTTTTTCCAGGAAACATTGGATACGACTTTTTGAGCTGATTTGTGATTATGAAAGTCTAGATTCATAAAATACGCATCCAGCCCTAAAGTTCCACTAAATATATTTGTAGCATAATTGCGTTCGATAATCGGCAAGATACGCGGAGCATATTCAGAATTTTCGCTTTGAAACATCGTTGTTTTTACGGATGTATAATTCTCACCATCGAATCCTTCCAATTTTATCTCACTTTTCAGTAGTCTATCTGTATTTTCCAAAAAAGGAAATTTCTGTAAATAGTATTTATCAGATGCAAGATTTATATCAAAACCACATCTCCATATATTATCTATTTCATATTTCAATTTGGAGAATATATGCCCCCTATACTTGGAGTTTTGTATTTTTTTTATGACTGTCTTTTCATAATTACTGCTATTACTATTTGGTTCTTCGGTGAACTTAGTTGTGGTAATACTAGCATCCACATTGAATTCACCATGGAAAAATCGAAGACCATAGTACACCCATCCAACATTTCCAATCTTCGACGTAATAATCGGTTTAAGTATCAATTCTTGAGAATCGGAAATTGTAAACAAATACTGTGGCGATATACTAAATCCACTTTTGGTTGATATGGAAAATCTAGGTACTAAGAATCCGCTCTTCCTCTCTATTTTGGGGCTAACGTGCGCTAAATATGGCACATGAAAAATAGTAGTTCCGAAAAATTCAAAGTTTAGATTCCGATATTCAACATAATTTTCTGGATCAAAAATCACACTTTGTGCTTTTAGCTGCCATGTTAATTCTTCGAAGTGCGAGCAGTCATAACATGGTGTGAAAATGACATTTTTTAACTCATATTTCCCATTTTTAATTAAAAATTTTGCTGCAGCCAATCTTGATTGATCCGGCATTATTATTTTTATATTTTTTCCTTCACCGGTGGAAAAATTTTCGCTTACGGATAATGTATCTAGGAAATAAACGTTTTGCTTTTCGTCTTTTATTATTACATTTCCATGAGCCCGAATAACTTTTTTTTCTTTGTCGCAGAAGATAGTATCCGCCGAAATGATCCGATTATAATATACAATAATAACATTTCCGCTGCAGTGAACAGTGTTCCTTGTATATTGGGTATTATCTGAGTTGATAACAGTAAGGTCTTCACTAAACGCGTCCAAAAATAAAAAAGCCATACCTATGACAGCTAATATTTTTCTATTCATGCTTCTTTCCAGATCAATATCGCAATCGAGATGCAGGATAGGATCAGCAAGACGGCCCAGCAGGCCAGCTGCACCGGTATTGCTCCTCCGTGAGATAGCGACTCCAGCATATTATTTGTAAGTCTTAAAAATATAGACGTAAATATTACTTTTATCATGATGTTAGTTTTTGTTTTGTAATGATTTATTGGCAAACATATAATTGCAGCTATCAGAGCGAATAAAATAAAGCTATAGCAATTGGCCAATAATTTATGTAATTCCAATTCGTATGATCTCAGGGTAACGTTATCTTTTTTTTGAATTTTATAAACTTTGTAGAGATAATAAATGTCCTGCTTTTGAGGAGCCTTGGAGAGCAATTTGATTAGGCTCGTTGAAACCATGCCAAAAATCTTCAGCGTATCAATATTTTGTATCTTATCTTTGTTTATTAATGTGACATCTTTTAGGATCCAGAAAGATCCCCTTTTTATTGCTTGCTGGGCAAATATTCTTTGACCACTTTCCATATTAAAAACATTTAATCCTTCAATTCTATTATCATGAATGTTTTTTATAAAAATCACCTGATTGTTTTTGGTGCAATCAATCCAAACGTTGCAATTAATTTCAGCAGAAGCGGAAATGTTTTTATTATACATGGTTTCCGAATACAACCCCAGTGGATGGATAAGAAATAGCCATGCAGCGGCTATGAACACAGCGAAACTAAAAAATGGATATAGAATCTGCTGTGGTGATTTCCCCGTCGATTTCATTATTGTTATTTGATGAGATCGATTTAGGTTCCAAAGGCTAAAAGTGGCTGTAATAAAATACACATAGTGCATAACTTCACAGAAAGTCGACGGTGTACGCATTAATGATAATTTAATTGCAAAGATAGTTTCCGATAGACTAGTTATGGGGAATTTCCTCGTTATCTCAGCGAAGTCGAATAACAAAATTAAGCAAAACACAAAACCAGACACAAAAGCTGTAGCTCTTAGCTGCATTCCGAAAATATATTTGAATAGAATTTTATTCACTTGGCAGTTTATGTCCTTCTTATAATTAATGTGATCAGAATAATTAGTGATGAAATCACAAGAGTATAATTTAATTTAACAAACTCCAAATTTTTTGCTGCTGCATTAGCGATCCAAAAATAGCTTCCCTGAAATACAATGATAATTGCTATCAGAAGTGCCATCTCTTTGTGTTGGTGATGGCGTACGTAGGGAGCCAACAGAATCAGCAGAAAAGACAATAATGGAAATATTATTGCCAACAATGGCGATGTAATTTTTTGATGAAAAAGAGCCTCGAACGTTTTTGCAACGTCGGTATTTTTGTTTTCCTGTAGCAATTCCCGAATGTACTTTTCATTTGGCTGGGCTGTTTTTTTTTCTATTTTTAGAACTTTTTTTAGATCATAGTTATATAGCTTGAAATGCATGATCGAATTTTTATGATTTATGAAATCTACCTCTATGCGTTCTCCATCCATTAGAATTAGAGTGTTATCCTGAATCTTTCCGCTTTCTGCAAAGTAACTATAGGTATTTCCTGGATTTCTTACATCGATTATAAATAAATTTTCAAAAGAAAAGTCTCCCATATACCGTTGGGCATATATGGAGAATCCGCTATTGGAAAAAATTGCTCCGGCTTTTTCCGGAGGACTAATATTATTCATTATTTTAAACTCAAAAGAACGAAACTCTCTCCAGGAATTTGGAGAAATATAAATATTACTAATATACAAATAACCAACCGCAAGCATAATCATATAAAAAAGTGGAGTGAACACTTTCCGCGGAGAAAATCCGGCTGCTTGCAAAGCTATTAATTGATTTGATTCATTGAATCTCTGATACACAAAAGCTGCAGAAATAGCTAAGGCTATCGGTAAAATCACAGCGATTATATCCACCGATAGATATAGAGTAAATTGCAAAAATTTTATGAATCCAACACTAGTATTACTTAGAGCCCATAAATATCTAGAAGATTGTATTATCCAAGCACAAAAAGTCAAAGCAGCTGTTGAGTATATCGTAGTTCTGAAAATTCTAAGAAATATCACATTTGACAAATTCCGCAACTACTAACTCCTTTGGCCGAAAGTATACTGATCTCTGGATTTGATTTCTATTCTTTTTCATAGTATTTTGATCGGGTTGTTCGTTTTATTAAAATCGGAGATTCTGTTGAAAAGCTTTTTTCGTATAAGTTTTATGGCGCTTATATTCTTCTCCTATGCAAATGCAGCTAGGAATAATGGAAGTTCAGAGGACTCCTCGAAGCACTATGATGGCATAGTTGCTATCATAAACGGTAAGATCATTACATCATGTGATCTCGAGGAACGTATACGTCTAGTGTTATTTTCAATTGGAGGAGATACCGCCCCACCTGAAGTAAAAGCGCGAATTAAACAGGAAGTTTTAAAAGAAATGATACAGGAAAGGCTAAAGGAGCAAAGCGCAGAAAAATATGCACCGAAAGGAGGTTGGGTTACTGATGAAGAAATCAAGGCGGCCGTTACCGACATTGCTCGGCGTAATCATCTAGATTATGTCGCTTTCTGCAAATTATTAAAAAGCAAAGGCATCAATAAAGATATTTTATGGCAGCAAATTCGCGTAAATCTATCTTGGATGGCCTACGTTCATGCACGTTTTGGAAGATATATTAATATTTCTGAATCCGAGATAACCAGGACGAAACAAGAAATAAGAGCGAAGCAAAGTAAAGAATCTTACTATGTCCGGCGCATGTTTTTTCCTGTGAGCAATCCCAAAAATGAAGAAGCTGTTCAAGCACATGTAAATAATATAAAGCGAATGCTTGCGAATGGCATGGATTTCAGCAATCTAGCTAAACAATTTTCCTCTAGTGCAGATGCTCGACAGGGTGGGGAACTGGGGTGGGTATTCCCGGGTCAACTTTCTCAAGAAGAAGACGCTGCTCTAGGCAAAATGCCAATTGGTGGACATGCTCTAGTTAGAAATAGTCGCGGATATGTCATTTTGCTTTTGCATAATAAAAAGAGCGCAGGTTTGCAATCATTTACAACCATGCGACTTGCTCAAGTGCTTATTCCAGTAAAAGATCCCAACCCATCTAAAGAAGTTGTTATGCAAATTGAAAGCTATTTGAATAGTCTAAAGGAAAAATCTGCCAACGCTAGAAAATTCCTTGAGGAAGCGAAAGCTTCCGGCATTTGTGTGATCTCAGACCCTACAGATATAACATCAGATGACATTCTTCCTTCATTCCGTCCGCTGCTCACTTCCTTGCAGTCTGGTGGTGTTAGTCGACCGCTATGGACGCCGGACGGTGTCGTAGTAGTTTGCATGCTCGATCGAAGAGATGAAACAGTGAAAGAACCTACGCGGGAGGAGATCCGGGAGCATAAGAGAAGCGAACGCTTATACCTGCATTCGGAACATGAAATACAAGAACAGATGAGAAGAGCAGATATAAGAGAAATTAAAGAATTTGATGATGTCAGATGATACAGCAGAACTATCAGCAAAAGATATATTTAATAGATTTCCGAAAAATATAGAAAGAAAATATGGACAGAATTTTTTGTTCGACGAGAGGATAAATCGCCGGATAGTATCAGCAGCGGGTGATCTTCGGGATAAAATAGTAACTGAAGTTGGTCCAGGCCCTGGAGGTTTAACTCTAGAGATTTTGAAACTTCCCATAAAGAAAGTTTATGTTCTTGAATTTGATCCACACTGGTGCAGCGTTTGGAGAGATTTAAGCCATCTGTTTGACGGTAAATTAGAAATTATCGAAGCTAACGCATTAGAATTTAATTTTAGGAGTATTTCTTCAAATATAATCATCGCGAATCTTCCATATAATATTTCTGTACGCTTATTATTCAAGTGGCTTCACGAGTTAGATGAGTACGAAAAGCTTATTCTGATGTTTCAAAAAGAAGTAGCAAGAAGGTTGTGCGCTGTACCAACAACTAAATCCTATGGCAAACTATCTGTTCTGGTTCAGAGTCTTGCTTCAGTCTCTTCGCTTTTTGATGTTGCGGCTGGTAATTTTTATCCGTCTCCAAAAGTTACATCCACTGTTGTTGATATCGCACCCAAACCGAAATATCACCCCCCTGCAGTTTCTTTCTTGCAGCTTTTAGATGCAGCCTTTGGACACCGTCGGAAGGTAGTAGCCAAAGCATTAACACTGATTTCGGCTGATGCCTCAAAGTATCTACAGGCTTTAGGTTACGGATCGAACACCCGCGCTGAAGAAATATCCGTAGATGACTACGTCAGGCTCCATCATTCAGTCATGGCACATTCTGAGCAGGGTCTACTTTAGTTCCACCTTTGCCCCTGCAGCTTCCAGTTTCGACTTAATAGTACCCGCCTCATCCTTCGACACCGCTTCTTTTACTGCTTTCGGGGCAGACTCCACCAAAGTTTTCGCTTCTGTTAAGCCCAGTCCTGTTATTTCTCTCACGACTTTTATGACTCCGATTTTAGCTGCCCCAGCGTCGGTCAAGATTACATTGAACTCCGTCTGCTCCTCTTCTGCAGGCGCGGCTGCTGGAGTTCCCACGGCGACAGCTGCGACCGGCGCGGCAGCAGAAACGCCCCATGCTTCCTCTAATTTTTTACTCAGTTCGGCAGCTTCCAGAACTGTCAACCTGGACAAATCCTCTACTATTTTATCTAAATTTGCTGTCATTTCTTTCTTCTCCTTATGGTTATTTATCTGAATGAGCTTTCAACACCGTTGCTAGCTGACGTGCTGGGGTAGACAGTAGCGTAGCGATGCGCTGAGCTGGGGTATTAACAATAGCGACGATCTGTGCTCTCAGTTCGTCCATTGATGGCAATTGCGATAAAATCTTAATCTCTGCAGCGCTCAATAGCCGTCCGCTATAACCGCCACAAACAATATTGATTTTATCATCGCTCTTGGATGCGTACTCTACTATAACTTTAGCAGAACCGGTAATATCCTTGGAAAAGACCAAAGAAGTTTGACCGACTAGATACCGCTGCATTATTTTGAAGCTGGTTCCTTCTACTGCCAGCTTCGCCAATGTGTTTTTCGCCACATAAAAAACCGAACCTGCATCCCGGAGCAATCTTCGTAAGGCCTCCGTTTCGGCTACGGTCATTCTATTTTGATTAATTATAAAAACCGATTCACTTTTCTGGAATTGCAGACGAAGCTTCGCTATTATTCCTGATTTCTCTTCCTTTTTCACGCTCCCCTCTCACACTATCGAAAACACCAAAAACCGGAGAAAAGCGAAAATAGATTCTGCCAATCTACAACGGTATTTTTAAGCTATTCGCACCGCTGGTCTTTGATGGTCCTTATTAAAAACTGGATGCTTCAGCGTTATCTAACCTCAGCCCCAGACCCATTGTACTAGAAACCGTCACTGACTTCAAGAATGCTCCTTTAACACCAGACGGCTTAGCTTTTACTACTGCACCTATAAAAGCTTTAATATTGTTCTCAATTTTTTCCTGAGCGAAACCCAGCCTACAGAGGCCGGCGTGGATAATGCCAGTTTTATCCAATCTATATTCTACTTGTCCGGCTTTCGAATTTTTCACTGCGACTGCCACATTCGGTGTTACTGTTCCCAACTTTGGGTTCGGCATCAATCCTCTTGGTCCTAGTACTTTACCTAGGCGACCCACAACTCCCATCATGTCCGGACTGGCTATGCAGATTTCAAACTCGATACTACCTGCAGTTATTTTATCTACCAAATCTTCAGCGCCCACAAAGTCTGCTCCAGCGACCTTGGCTTCGTCTGCAGCGGTGCCTCTCGCAAAAACGGCAACGCGCACAACTTTACCCGTTCCAGCTGGCATGGCGACCATCCCTCGAATATTTTGGTCAGCGGCGCGTGGATCTACATTCAGGTTAAGGGCCACTTCCACCGTTTCATCGAATTTACAGGAAGAATTTTCCTTCAGGAAAGCGACAGCATCCGAGAGGCTAAAAACCTTATTCACATTCACTTTAGCAGCCATATTACGATACCTTTTTCCTACGCAAGCCATTATTGCACAACCTCCAATCCCATAGAACGCGCCGAGCCGATGACCATCATACTGGCCGCATCTATATCATTCGCATTTAGATCATTCATCTTTTTCTTGGCGATTTCGTAGATTTGATCCATGGTAACACGACCTACGCCAGCACTCCGTCCCGTTGTTGCCGATCCTTTGGCGATGCCAGAAGCCTGCTTTAGGAAATAGGAAACGGGAGGCAATTTGATAATGAAAGAAAAACTTCTGTCACCGAAAGCTGTTATCACAACCGGTAACGGAGTTCCCACCTCATAGGATTGAGTCTGGGCATTAAACGCTTTGCAAAATTCCATAATGTTCAAACCTCTCTGCCCAAGAGCAGGCCCAATCGGTGGCGACGGATTCGCTTTTCCGGCAAGCACCTGTAATTTTATATACCCAACAATCTTTTTAGCCATAAACCCTCGATAAACAGCTGAATTTTACTCTTCTATCACATAATCATGGATTCTACAATAGCAGGACTAGACTTTCCCATATATTTCGAAAGGCTATCTTGTGTGCGAACCTTTTGATATCGCGCCTTCTTCCACTGGAGTGCCGTTTTCTTTAAAAGTTGCCGTTTTTCAAATTTTGAAACGATTCCCAGGGGGATTACTTGTAAAATAATACTCAATTATATTATAAAATAAAAGTCGATCATTTTGGATGAAAGCATCGGGAGAGAGGTCGTTTTTCTATCCGCCGAAGGGTAAAAAAATCTCAGGCAAAAATATCGTTGCTGGACAAAACTTTGGAGAGACTCGTTTTGTTGACGGTCGTTGCATAACAGATTGTGTAACGGTACACATTATCGAGCACCGAAGGAGCAAGGCTTATTAAGCCGAAAACTCTCAGGTAAAAGAACAGAGGATAATTCGGTCGGTTCTGCTAGTATTTGATTATCGCCGGAATTTTATTGCCGTCTTTTATCCTCCGAACATAGGAGGTATATTCGTCGTGAAATAAACAGAAATTTTAGTTACAGAAATAAGTCGTGTAATCTGGGGGATTCCTCTGATTTCAATTCTTGCATTTGTAAGTATATATTTTTCTTTTAAATTAAAATTTGCACAGATTTTTCGCTTGAAGCAGGCACTAAAATATCTTCTGGAAAAAGAAAAAACGCATCAACTAAAGAAAGCGGAGATATCCCCAATCACGATAAGAAGTTGGATTTTTTTGAATATATCTGATATAAAGCTATCATGAAGCAAGATTTTTCAGATAAAGAAGAGTACGACTTGCTCGGTATGAGGCATCGCACAGAGAGAGACGGTCGGACGAGGGATCGAATCAAGTTGATATTACTATCGCA
>JAITBT010000070.1 GCA_031283445.1 Holosporaceae bacterium
CTCCCGGCATATTCGATATGCTAGTTTCCTTTGGGAAAAAAGAAAGTTTAAGTAGAATTAATGCTGTATTATTATAAAATTATTTTAAGTAGGTGATGTTGTGTGGATTCGTTTTTTATGCCTGGGATCAGCTGTCATCTGTTATAGTGCAGAGGCAACAGCTAAAGAAGATACGGCTGAAGAAGGTGAAATAAAAACTGTTGAGGAGGGAATTGCTGCAGCTCTCGAAACTAATAACGCATGGCGTGCTCAAAAAACAGAGGAAAAAAGCGCCGAGGCTAACCTGAGTCAATCAAGAAAGTTGCTATGGTTACCGAATGTTAGTGCTAGCGTGGGAAGCAACAGGAATGGCGCTGATGGGTATCAAACATCAGATTCGCTTAATGGGGACCCTATACGAACACGGATTAATAGTAAATCAACTCAAACCAGTGTGGGCGTATCTGTTACACAGAATATTTTCAGCGGTTTTTCTAATTATAATAGAACAAACGCAGCGAAGTGCACTAAAGAAGCCGCACATCATAAATTAAAATTTGAAGAAGTGAGATTAGTTCTGAATGTGCTGAATATTTTTACCAGCATCTGGGTTGGTCGACAAAAGAACAAAGCCTTGACACAGAAGGAGGACAACCTAAAAAAGACAGCGGATTCAAAAAATAGCAGTATGGAGGCTGGTCTTGGAACTCCAACGGAGGTCGCGCAGGCAAATGCTAATTATCAGAAAGCAATTTATGAAAGAATTCAAGCCGAAACAGAATTAGTCACTGCAGAATCTGAATTCGAGAAATTAACCGGGAAAAAGCCGGCTAGAAATATAGAATTGCCTCGCTTGAAATTTCCATTGCCGGAAACTTTGGATAAACTGATAGAACAGGCCAAGGTAGCTAATCATAGTATCTTGGCTGCTAAACAAGAAGAACAAGCGGAACGTTATAATCTGAACGCAGCTAAAGGTGCGTTATTACCGAGCTGCGATCTTTCCATGGATGCATCAAAATCTTTGAATAAACAAAAATATAATGATCATAGACATACCTATTCTGCCTCTGTGCGGGTGACTTTCCCAATTTATTCCAATTCCCCATCTTCGGGCAATGCATTTTCAGCAATAGAACTCGCAAACCTACGATTGCACAAGGCTAGCTGCACTACTAAGGATGTAGAGAAGAATGTCATTACAGAATGTACTACAGAATGGCATAAGTACCGTTCGGTAGATGCTTCGATAGAAGCTGGCCGTTCGGCGGTGAACTTCGCAGCATTAAGTGCTGAAGGAAGTAGCGCAGAAGAGATCGCCGGAGTGAAATCAAGTGTCGAGATCTTAGTTGCAGAGAATGAGCGATTGGATGCACGAATCAATTTGATAACTTCCCTAAAGGAAAAGGTTATGTCGGAAGCTAAAATTTATGCGTTAATGGGAAAGCTTGAGTATAAAAATGTGGTGCACAGCAAATAATGACAGATAAAAATTCTGAAATGACATTGGACGAAGTATTATCGTCGATCCGGAAAATGGTGATAAATCAAGAGCCGCCAGTTTTAGATCTGATAAATATGGTCAAATCTGATGGAAGTATTGTAAAAATAGAGGTAAATGACGCTGAAAATCCAGATATGAGCTCTTTTCTAAAGTTGATTCAAGAAAATACGGAACCATATCAGGAAAAAGAACATGGCGAAAAAAAAGAGGCTATACAACACTCACAAGAGTCGCTCTCAACAAGTGCTTCTCTTTCCACGGCGGCTTTCGTCCCGAAGAAATTATACGATGAAAAACAAATTATAGCGAAGTCAATGGAAGAATCATCCATTCCATTAATAAATAAATGGATAGATGATAATCTTCCGAGCATTGCCAAACAAATAGTAGAGGAAAAAATTCGTGAATTGCTTAAAAAGTATGCAACGGAGTAATTATTCTTCGTCGTTTTTTAATATTAGAAATTTTACGATTTTAATTTTTGTTTCACTTTTCTTTATGTCGCAGGCGAAGCGTCGTGTCGTTGAATTCACGCTTTCCAATGGACTGAGAGTGATTTTCATTAAAAAAAAGACATCTCCAATTATTTTCTTTTCCGTTTGGTATAAATGTGGATCAAAAGATGATGCGACTTCCAAATCCGGAGCAGCTCACTATCTGGAACACATGGCATTCGCTTCCAATAAAATGGAATTTAGCTCCTTCCTCGAGGATGTCGGTGCCATCTTGAATGCATTTACCTCATTTAATGTGATCTGCTTTCACGAGATTGTACCGAAAGAAAATATAGAAACTGTTATTGACCATGAAGCTCGGCGTATGAGCTCGCTAGATGTGAATGAACAAATTTTTAAAGCTGAAAAAGGCGCTATTCTGGAAGAACGCAGCTTCAGAATCGACAATAACCCTTCTGGAGCGGCGCAAGAGGTCTTGTTAGCGAATATTTTTAACAGAGGAATAGGCGGAATCGAAATCATCGGATGGGAGCATGAAATAAAATCTTTAACGGAAGAAGACTTGCAAAAGTACCATGAAAAATATTTTGCTCCCAATAATGCTATAATTATTGTATCTGGCGATTTTAACTTGGATGCCGTAAAAGAACTTCTCGAAGAACATTTTGGGAAAATTCCTCCGAAGCAAATTAAAAAAAGATTTGATGGTAATACAACCGCGCGGATACCAAATATATGCCTAAAAGAAATAAAATACGGCTCTCCCAAAAATGGATCTAGTTCGTCGGCGGAATATATATACCTTGTGCCATTCTCTTCGAGAGATAATTTTAGAAAAACAATCGCACTAGAAGTTGCGATGATGGCGCTAAATAAACCAGCTTTTTTTGTGAAAAAAATATTAAAAGATGTCTCTAATTGTGCGGTGTATGTCGCATTCGAGTACATAAATAGGACTTTTCAGCATGATATTGTTGTTCTGAGTATATTGTCCTCTACCATAGATGCATTGCGTGACGCCGAAGACATATGGCATTTCCTGAAGAAAAAGATAGTGCATGTGGGCATCTCTAAGTCAGAGCTAGATGCAGTAAAACGGCAATATCTCATCTCACTAGCCTACAAAAAAGATGATATCGTAGAAATGTCCAATCATTTCGGATGGCTATTAACTGGAGGATATACTCTGGAAGAAATACAAGAACTTGATGATTTGGTGCAGTCAATTACCGTAGAAGAGTGCAACGATCTTCTGAAAGAAGTCTTTTTGCAGGAGCCTAGCGCAATTTCAAGAGTCGAACCTAAAGGATATGATCGTGAATAGAGTTTTTGGGAAACTCATCCTGATGGTGAACGTTTTTTTCAGCGTCTGGGGAAACGAAAAATCTGCACGAGTGGAAGAAATAACGAGCCCTGAGGGAATTGAATTTTGGTATTTATACGAAAATACTCCTCTGGTACAGATATTTATCGCATTTAGGAATGCTGGTGCTGCGTATCAGGAAAAAAGTAAGGCTGGTGTTCCTGTTTTTTTTTCGCGCACGGTTTTTTGCGGATCGGGAAAATACTCCTCTACCCAATTTAAGGAAGAATGTTCAAATTTAGCTGTGAAAATATCTGCAAGCGCCGGAGCAGATAATCTTTATTATACTTTTACTTCCCCAAAAATCGTGCTAGATGAAGCCATTTTTCTTTTAAATATGGCAATTACTTCTCCAAATTTTGAAGAAGATAAAGTAAAGATAATACAAAATAGTATCGGATCTTCGCTACAGAATTATGCAGCTAGTCCCTCAGAAATAGCGTTCTCATCCATGATTCCGGCAAGAATTTTCAAACACCATGCCTATGGATATGGAAAATATGGCTCTCCAGAAAATTTTATGAAAATATCCATAGAAGATCTAAAATACTTTAAATCTAAATTTATAGTAAGGAGTAATGCAGTCGTATGCATTGTCGGCGATATCTCAAAAGAAGAAGCTGCTTCTTTAGTGGACAAAGTTTTTCAGGGAGTAGAAAAAGGCGAAGCGTCACAGGATCATATAGAAGACATTGCACCGGAATTGGATTCAGAAGTAAAAAAATACTATGCAGATGGTCCCCAGAGTTCGATTTTTTTTGTCTTGAAAAGCGAACCTCCGCAATCCGCAAAACGGTATGCTGTCATGATTCTATATAAAATTCTTGGAGAAGGCCAAGTTTTCAGAGGAAGAATTCTTTCAAAACTTAGAACCGAAAGTGGATTAATTTACGGAGGTACTGTTCACTATGTGGATATGAAACATGCTAACTATATCCTGGGTGAGCTGCGAACTGATAATTCAAAAGTTATGGAGACAATAGATCTACTGAAGGTTATCATTAAAGATCTCCGCGAAAATGGAATTAGTGAATCCGAGTTGCAATTTGCAAAAAACAACATTAAAGGGAGAATGCTAGTAGGACTAAGGACTTCCGAAAATCTTTGTAGTTTTTACTTCTATAAAAAGCTGCAGGGATATAAAACAGCAGTGCTCGAAGAGACGATACAGAGAATTTGTCGCGTACAATTAGAAGAGGTAAATTCTTTAGCAAAAGAGATGTTAGATGAAAACAAGATGCCGATCATCGTGATAGGCGGAGCAAAAAAATGACATTTCTTCGGACAGTGCGTACGTATTCGCTATTTTATTTGAAATTAATCTTTGCAACATTTTTTATTGCATCCACGTATGGAGATTCTCTTCCCAATATTGATAACAAAAAATGTATATTGACTAATGGTATAGAAATAGTCCTTCAGGAGGATTTCCGAACACCTATGGTGCTCATCGGCTTAATATATCATACGGGCACACATGATGCGCCTCTGCGAAAGCAAGGAATCCCAGCTATAATTGCAGCCAACTTTATTAGTGAAAAAACTCATAAAGAACTTCTGAATCTAGGTATATTCTATGAAGTGAATGTTAAAGGAAGGTATACGGAAATTTTGGCAAGAATGAATCCCAAAGATATAAAGAAATTTTTTCAAATTATTTGTAGAAATGATTTTTCTCTGATTAATTGGGAGGTGCTAAAGAAACAAATAATTATTGATCAAAGACTTGCACATGTTTGTTTCGAAGACGCGGTTGAAAATAAAATCTCTGCTCATATTAAATATAATGGAATCAATATTAATAATGTGTTTAACAAGAAAATTATGTCCTCAATCTCTTGTGCCGATATAAAAGAATATTACATACAGCACTATGAAAAATGTCATCTGTCACTCTTAGTAAATGGGGCCATTACATATAAAGATCTAGTTAAGATACTGCAATCAACTCTGGAGACACTGCCTTCCCGCCCGCAGGCCGCCGTTGGCTCCATGTGCTCAAATCAATTTTTTAAAGAAATATATATCCAAAGCAAACATATAGGCCGGTCAATTCGATACTTTTATAAGATTTCCGCGGCGGATTTAACTTTAGCGGAAGCGTTTTTTCGCGTATTCTATTATAAATTATTTGATTTTTTCGAAAAAGCGAATCAGTTGATTTTCGACTATACGATTTTTAATGTAATTAGTAACGGAGATAAGATCTGGCAAGTAGTTTTATATCCTAAATCCGATGTCTCTTTAGCGGACCTTCAAATAGCATATAACGTGTTTACAGATAGTCTTTGTCGGCAGAAAATCCCTCCAAAGAAATTCTCCATGATTCAAATGTGGAGTAATTTTGCTGATCAATTTTTACGATCAGACATGGATGAAGTCTACGAAAAAATGAAAAATGACTACTTTAATGAGGGATGTACAAAAACAGAGATCAGTAATTCGACAATATTCAACGCGTTGGGAGAAAAATTTTTAAAATCAAGTCTGATTTTGAAAATCATTACCAGCTATAAACCGGATAAGTAGAATGTTCCAAAGATCAAAAATAATAATCGCTCTTTTGTTTATCGGGTTAATTTCGGTACTCATATTTTTAAAGAAAGAAGAATCTTGCATCAAAATCAATGCAATAGCTAATAATATTAATATTAAAGCATATCGAATACATATGAAAAGCAATAGCGTTTTATATATGAAATGCAAATTCAAGAATGCTGGCGTAATGCACAATGATTCTTCTGAACATGGCATTTCTGCAATTGTTGGAGGCTTGTTGTGTAGAAAGATCAATGGATTATCGCCGGAAGGAACTACGGAAAAATTACGATCATTAGGCATAGGAAAATTGGATGTTTCTGCTTTTGGTGATGATTTCACGATATCTTTTTATGTTCTAAAAGATAAAGCTGAAGAGGCGCTGCAATTTTTAGCTCCGGTGTTTTCTCAAATCGAATTTTCAAAAAATGACTTGGAATTTATAAAAGAGAGATATCCGACTGTTCTCGAGTTAGAAACAGCACATCCTCTAAAATTGCTTCTGGAGAAACTCATGAGTATGCTGTACCAAAATCATAATTATGGGCGAAACAGCACAGGTACGGCTCAAGCCATAGCAAGTATCACAGAAGACAATATTCGAGAATTCTTAAAATTGCATTTTTCCAAAAGTAAATTAGAATTTTTAGTCGTCGGAGATGTTTCTTCTTTCGAGGTAGAAGGTTATCTAGAAACATTATTTTCAAAATTGTCGAAAAAAATAGAAGAAACTACAGAAAAGAAAAATGAGCTATCATCTACGACAGTGTCGTCAGAAAAAGACGCCATCATTCATAAAAAAAGTATGGACAACATAGTAGGAGTAGTTAGCGGAATTCGTATAGATGACTTGAGTGAAAAAGAAATAGCGGCAGCTTATATAATAATAGAAACTTTATTCGACAATAAAGTTGGAGATTTTGTTCAAGGATTGAGGGAGAAAAATATTGCGTATAGTGTAGGTTTTAATTTTTTGCGAAGAAAATTTTCTAATATATTCTACTTCTATGTGTATGTTAACAAGGAAGACTTAGTCAATTTCCAAGAATATTTAACACAAAAAATGGCTCAGTATGAACAGGAATTCTTTCGAGGAAAAGACGTTCATTGTGTACAAAATTATATGGTGGCGCAATCTAAAAATGGCTTCTCGAATATGATGGATCTGGATGAAAAAATAAAGCGCAGGTCTTTACCATTTTCGGAAGTGACACAAACCGTTTTGATGGACACCGCAAAAAAGCTTTTCAATAAGTTACAACTGAGAACAGTTTATATTTTTCAGTGAGTTTGTTGGCTATAAGATACTGATTTACCAGCAGAATGAGTTGATTATCTTTAGTATTTACAGAAAACTTCCAAATGATCAGTCAATAGTATTTGATAGGCATCAGAGTTACAAATCTTTCATGGTAAGGCAATTGAGGAAATTCCGATTTGTACAACAGCAGATAGGATTTATAAAAAAGCTTGAAATTTTCGAGAGAAGATCCCTGAGACACGAAAATTATCTCCATGTTACTGTCCGGAAGTCCAGGAGTTATTGAATAAACGAAAAGAAAAATACTCTCCGAATCTTATATATAGACTCTTTCTAACCTTATTAAGTCCGGCAGCGTGCTACTCTCCCACGCCTTAAGACGTAGTACCATTGCCGCTGGAGACCTTCGCTTTCCAGTTCGGGATGGGATGGAGCGTTTTTTCCTCCGCCATGGCCACCGGACTAAACAAGATCAGAAAGATTTGACAAATCAGAGAATCAAGGAACTTACGACTGATTGTTGTGTATCAAGCCAATCGAGCTATTAGTACCGGTTAGCTTCACGCATTACTGCGCTTCCACATCCGGCCTATCAACGTGGTAGTCTTCCACGGCTCTAATGGCGAGAACTAATTTTGAGGCAAGTTTCCCGCTTAGATGCTTTCAGCGGTTATCTTTTCCATGTTATGGCTACCCGGCGCTGCGACTGGCGTCACAACCGGTACACTAGTGACATGTCCACTCCGGTCCTCTCGTACTAGGAGCAGCTCCTCTCAATTCTCGAACACCCACGGCAGATAGGGACCAAACTGTCTCACGACGTT
>JAITBT010000029.1 GCA_031283445.1 Holosporaceae bacterium
GGCGTCTATATGCTCCATCACTTTCTTCCTAAAATCTTCCGAATATACCATAAATACCTCCGTTAAATATACGCAGTATACGTCAAAATACCGGGATACACAAACCAAAAATGCTATAAAATCTTAATCTGTTATTAAGCATGATCATGTAATAATTCTGTTTAGTTTTTATAAGAGGATAATCATGAAGCTGTTTTCGAAAGTATTTTTTTCACTTTCTATTTCAGTGTTATCAATGCAATTACCAGTGACCCAAATAGTTCAAACTGAAGCAATGTGTGTTGATCTTCCTACATATCAAAAATTAGATAAAGCATTTAATGATTACCTTATCAACACAGACGGATTATTAGGAGTTGTTGATAAATGCTCCCAGGATCAGCTAATGAGAATGTTATATCTCGCCGCTAACGCCTTGGATACTACCAATACAAAGAAAATATCAGCATTGTTGCTAAAAATAATAGATAAAATAAAGCTTGAAAATATCCTGCTAATAAGTCCTCTTGATGCAAATTTTACTACTTCAAGTGAGGCTACTTTAAAGGGACAATTGAAAACAATGGTCGGTACCTTCACTTATGACACAAGTGCTGACGCCATAAACAGAGTTAAACGATCTTGCTGGGTATTGTATATTTACAATTTTGTTTGTGCAAGTAATCCTGATGCAATGATAAAATTGTTTTTGGGAAAAGACGATCAGTTACTTGATGTACAAGAACATGGAACAGAAGTTTTTGAAACAGGAAAAGTTCTAACAAAAAGAAGAAATAAAACCCTCACAGTTTTAGATCCGCTTAAAAATAACGGCATTTTTAATTGGATAGAAGGACAGCAAGGTATAAAGACTCACTTTATCTCACATATTCGCAAGCATTGGATTGGCAATCCTTCTCCGGGAGCTCCAGCTGGAAATCATACCCCGTTTCGACATCTGCATTTGCATCATATTAACAATTTTCTAATTAAAAACAATCTTTTTGCTCGTAACGACAGAAAAGATGGTTTTTGTTTTTTCTACAATGCCTCTGGAAAAAATTCTGAACAAGTTGCGAAAGATATATTAGAAAATTTTGTTGCTAATACTGACTTTCGCAAAACTACATACAGAGAGTTTAAACAAAAAGGATATGGAGTATTTTTTGATCCCATTGATTTGGTAATCCGCATAAGATCATATCCTAATACAGCGTTAAACAATGGCAATATTGACGGTCTTGAGAGAAACCTGAACTTTTGTGACGTAGTTGTTGCATCTTCATTAGCTCGTCATATTGCGGTTAAAGCAGAAAAAATCATTAAAGTGGAGACAAAAGCATCATTTGCTATACCTTCCAAACAAGATCAAGATAATTGCGTAAAACAATTGCAGAACGCTCTCTTAGACGCGGTAGGTACAGGACCAACAGCTCTTGGAGCCGCTTTGACCGCAAATCATGCTTCAGTTCCAGCATTTACAGCTGCACTTGCCCAACTTCCTAACGGAACCTCCATTTTGGGAAATATTGTCATGGCTATACCAAATGGAGCTTGTATTTTACAGCTTGCGCAGATTGCGGGAAACATCGGCAACGCATTCGCAACCGTTCCCGGAGGGACCGCTGCTATAGCTAATGCTCTTGCTGCGCAAGGTCCAAGCGTAGCAGGTGCTCTTGTCAGTGCATTTCGAGCAATACAAAATTCTGGCGATAGAGCAAATGCTGTGAATACCGCTCTTAAGGCTAACCCAGGCTTTGCAGTTCCTGGTGGTCTTCCTAGGGGGACTGGACATCCCGATTATGCTGTTAGACTTGCCGCTACGCTTGGAAGTGAGGTTATCATCGCAAATGCGCTCGCTGCTATTCCAAATAACGCCGGTATTATCGCTCTTGCTCAACAGCCTGTCGGGGCAAGCATTCTTGCTATTGCGCTCGCCAATATTCCGAATGCTATTCAAAATTTTGCAGCTGCCATTGGTGCAGCTACCCTCCGTACGGCCATTGACGCTATTCCAAGAGCAACTAGTGTGCCTATTATTGTTGCCACGTTAAATGATGCTCCTGCTTTTTTGACAGTTCCAGGAGGTACAGCTATTGAGACAGCAGCTCTCAATGCAGCAATTCCTTTTAATAGAGTTGCTGACAACAACACAACCACATACAATGCCAATGGAACAACATTAAGTGTGAAAAAAACAACATGCAAAAAAACAGAAAAACATTCGCTGTTTTTTTGGCTAAGCATTCCATTTAATGACCCTACAGATGGAAACACAGGTTCTTTGTATATATTGAATAAATAGTACGACACTCTACCGTTGCTCCTACTATGTATAAGCCTCCTATCAACAACGGATAATTCGATCCTTTCAATTAATTATCCGTCGTCTTGTGGAATCATCTAATCCATTTCAATAATTCGCAAAATACCATCCATAATAATCTTACCTGATGGAGTGTCAAAACGCCTCCGGGTGCGCATTGTATAATACTGAAGAAGATTATCAGAAGAATATTCTTCCGCTGAACCATATTTTCCGGAATTAAATAATATCTTATCTAGATATAAAGCCATATACAATGGCCAATTCCGAGATTTTTTACTGCCTCTATTAATCTCTATATCAAGCGCATCTCCCACAACTACGCCGCAATAGTAATATAAATCAAAACTTTGTTTGTACAAATCATGAGTAAAATCTTCGGTATTGAATCTTGAGTCCTTAGTCGTTAATTGTACAAAAGTATTCAAACGCTTAAGAACAGCTCTTAATTTAAGCAAATTAAACTCGTTATAGGCATCATAGAATTCACTCGTTATAAACAAGAGTGGTCTGGACCAAGTTTCTTTAGAACCAATAACAAATTCTGGAGCATTTTCTACGTTAGATACAAAATCGCCGCGCTCAAAAAGCTCGCGCAACCTAGTAAGTTCCACTTTATCTGGTATGTGCGACCTAATGTCACATATTGAATTTTTTCGCATATTTGTTATATCTTTAAATTCCTTCTTTTTAATCATTCCATAAGAATAAAATCCACTTGTAAATAAATACAAAACGCAACAAACTCCAACGAGCACACTGCGTACATTATCTTTTAACACCCTAATCATATCATACCTCCCAAACATTAATAATCACCAAAGCCACCAACGAAACGATGCTTATTTACAGAACGAAAACGAATAGGATGAAGAAAACCCGGAAGACGAAAACACCGACACACAACCGACAGAGACCCCGACCACCGCTTTTCATCATCTTTCAAGCACCGTCTCACCTCTTCTCTGACCGTTATAAAACTACTAATACCAGGGTCAGGCTAGCACAATATGATCTGCGTAGGCAAGTGTATTTTAAGAAAAAATTAACTATTATTGTTGTAATATATTTTATCCAAAATTGGTGCGAAATATTTTTGTCTTTCACGTTATTTTTATTGCATTAAAATCCAATCAATAAAATAATATTATTCTTCCGTTATGAAGAGATCCTCACGGCAAGCTAAGATCAGCATTTATGATTCGTCAGAGTTATATTGTCTCAGGCTATTTTTCGTCTTCCTTCTTCAGCACCAATTTACTTATGCCGAAGTATGCAAGACCGATTTCGATGATTCGATCTATTTCGTCCGGGGTAAAAAACATTGTGATTGCGGCAATAATAGCGATAATTCCCTTGGTTTTTTCGCTTATAACTATGTCTTTTATTGTCATTTTAGTTTCCTCCTTGTTTAACAATATGCCCGCGACAACCATCCCTCGATAAATCTTTTTTGAGACGGGTTCAGGTTTGCGATAAGTCGATAATGCCCTGCGCTCTCTGATTTTAGAGCGGCGAGCAGGTCTGTCGGGTCGGCTTCATTTATGGCTTTTAGCGTGATTGATCCGATTATTCCGTCTTCGGCAACATTGACTCCAACAGCCAGCAGCGCTCTCTGTACCAGCTTGTTCGCTTGCCCAATTCCCATATTTACGCTCAAATCGAACAACTTTATCGCAATATTTTCGTCCTCGATTTGCTCATATTTGCCTTTCAACCAGAAGTCGCGGAAGTAGATTTCCTTTGCTTGATCTCGTGTTAAGTTCTTTATGTCCAGATTCGGATACGAACGTTTGGAAATACCTTTAGTAGAGATGCCCATTACTGGACATCTCCCTCCACAGAACCGTACGTGCCCTATTAAGGCATACGGCTCCCGGTGATATCTTTGTAAATTCTGTTTATACATGTGCGTATATCCTTGGTTCTGCCAGCGGGTATCTGTCTAGGACT
>JAITBT010000051.1 GCA_031283445.1 Holosporaceae bacterium
TAGAAATCTTGATGCGCCATTGGCAATAGTTTTACATCCGAATCCACTACAGGGTGGCACGATGAATAATCGAGTCACTGTTGCATTATATAATGCATTTGTAGAGAACGGATTTTCGACTATAAGATTTAATTTTAGAGGCGTTGGAAAATCTGAAGGAATTTATGACAAAGGTGAGGGGGAATTAACAGATACGGCGGCTGTTTTGGATTGGTTGCAGTCAGTAAATCAAGGAGAGCGTCCCTTGTGGATCGCTGGTTTTTCTTTTGGAGCACTGATAAGTATGCAATTGCTTATGAGGCGTCCAGAAATCGCAGGATTTGTCGCTGTATGTCCGCCGGCCAATATATATGACTTCTCCTTTCTGGCTCCATGTCCCGTTTCTGGCATGATAATAAATGGAGAAAATGATTCTGTATGTCCCCTCGAAAACGTGAATAAATTAGTGGATAAATTAAATAATCAAAAAGGCATAAAAATCGATTATAAAATAATATCGGGCTGTGATCATTCGTTTAAGGATCATCTGGATACCATAAAAAATAGTATTACCGAATATTTGAGTGCACAACGAACCAGAAACGTTGCCAACATATGAGATTTCTGAGGATAAAATGATATGAAATATAAATCTTCTTTTCTTAATGAAGCTGAAGCTCGTGGATTTTTCTATCAGTCGACGAATCTCACAGTGATGGATGAATTTTTAACCACCCGTGGGCGGTCTGGGTATTTAGGATTTGATGTTACGGCTCGAAGTTTGCACGTTGGGCATCTCATACCGATTTTTTTGCTT
This sequence comes from Holosporaceae bacterium, assembly GCA_031283445.1. Taxonomy (GTDB): domain Bacteria; phylum Pseudomonadota; class Alphaproteobacteria; order UBA3830; family UBA3830; genus JAIRMQ01. Next base: position 797 of record JAITBT010000051.1, read on the forward strand.
CGATTATTTCAAAAACATGGTCATAAACCTATCGTGCTGGCGGGCGGTGGAACGACAAAAATTGGCGACCCGTCTTTTAAAAATAAAACACGTCCGATTTTAACGGATGAGGAGATTTCTTCCAATCTAGAAGGTATAGAATCTTGCCTTACTCCGTTTTTAAAATTTGGAAATGATGAATTGGAGACCATAATAGTTAATAATGCTGATTGGTTAGATAACCTGAAATATATCCCGTTTCTGCGTGACATAGGGAAACATTTCTCTATTAATCGCATGATAGGGTTTGAATCCGTGAAAGCAAAATTGTCTACTAATGATTCTCTAAGTTTCCTGGAATTTAATTACATGATGTTGCAAGCTTATGATTTTTATAAATTATATATCGAAAAAGACTGTTGTATTCAATTCGGAGGGCAGGATCAATGGGGAAACATAGTCTGTGGGGTGGAATTAATAAAGAAAAAACTCGGTAAAGAAGCTTTTGGTTTTACCACTCCACTTCTTACAACCAGCAGTGGCCAGAAAATGGGAAAAACAACTAATGGAGCTATTTGGTTATCCAAGGAGATGCTCTCTCCGTATGATTTTTGGCAATATTGGAGGAATGTTGATGATGCCGATGTAATTAAATTAATGTATCTATTCACAGACCTGGATGTTGAAGAAATTAAGAAGATGGAGTCACTGGAGGGGCAGGAACTTAATGACGTTAAAATAATACTAGCAAACGAAGTAACAGCAATTGTCCATGGAAGAGAACCTCTTCCCGAAATACACAGTACAGCATCCAGCATATTCGGAAGCTCGAAAAATGATCTTTCCTCTCAAGCATCCGTACCTAAATATCATCTTAAAAGATCTAATAGCGATGATCTTTCTATTGTGAATATCATGGTCGAAAGCGGCATGTGCATTAGCAGAGGGGATGCAAAACGGTCACTTCGTGGCAATGGTGTATATCTAAACAATGAAACTGTAGCTGAGGATTACAAAATTTCAGCTGATTTACCAGCAGGCACTCTGCTAAAGCTTTCGTGCGGAAAGAAAAAACATATCTTGATAATTCTAGAATAATACAACGCAGAACTATTTACCCTCTATGGCTACTAAATTTTCCTTTGGAAATCGCAGCTTTTAAGCTATCGTCACCTCATTTTAAAACGACGTCAGAAGAAATATCTTCCAACTGAAAACTAATATATTTCCGATCGTTCCAAAAAGAGATTACCACCCTTCCCAACATACTTACTGAATTACATTCTTTTAGTAAAATATCCCCCAAAGGAGTGCCTACACACCGAAAAGAAATCGCTCGCAGAGAGTTTGCATTTTTATCTTCGATAGAAAATGAGATGTGATTTTCCTTCACAATTTTTGCTGAAACTATTTTAACATTTGGAATGATGAATTTAGGAGGCCTATTGCCTACCCCGAAAGGTTCTAAAATGGAGACAGCCTCCATAAACGCCACGGTTACAAGATTCAATGGGACGATGCAGTCGGCATATAGCTCCGGTACATAATGTTCGTATTTTATATTTAAAGCTAGAAATTCCAAAAGATCATTTATTTTCGACGTATCTATAGAAAACCCAGCGGCCATATGGTGACCTCCGCCCGAAATTATGACTTCATGGTCGATACCTTTTTTTATGATACTTGAAATATCAACATCTTTTATAGAGCGGCAAGAAGCTTTTCCTATTCCTTTGGAATCTTTGGAGATAATGATTGTTGGTTTATTATATTTTTCTTTCATCCGTCCAGCAATGATTCCAATTATACCAATGTGCCAATTGAAATTATAAGCACAGATAAAATTTTGGTCTTTTTTTTCAAAAGAAACAGCTTCCGCCATTATTTTTTGTTCAAGTGTTTGCCGTTCATTGTTAAGAGCATCCAACTGCTGGGCTATTTTTTTAGCTTCAAGGGGATTTTTTGTAGTAAGAAGTCGAACACTTAGATCTGCATGATCCATTCTTCCGGCTGCATTTAATCGAGGACCGAGGAAAAACGATATAGTTTCGGAAGTAATAATACCTATACTTTTGTTAATAGGCGCTGATAATAGTATCCCTATTCCCAAATTCCGACGCTGTTTAATAACTTTCAGTCCCGCTTGTACAAATGTCCTATTCAGTTCAATCAAATCGACTACATCGCACACAGTTGCAAGCGCTACTAAATCTAAATAATCCGTAAGATCGGGCTCCATTTTCGTGCCGTAGAAACCGACTTCTTTCAGCTGGCGATTGATTCCAACAACATATATAAAAACCAATCCCGTAGCACAAAGATATTTATAATTATTTTTTTCATCTGGCCTATGAGGATTTATTATGGCAAAGCTATCGGGGATAGTTGACATGCTATGATGATCGATAACTATTACATCTATATGATTATTCTTGGCATATGCTAGCTCCTCTACAGAGCTAGATCCGCAATCTACGGCAATTATGAGATAATCTTTATACTTTTCGATGTTAGCTATGTTTAAGCCATATCCTTCATCCATTCTGCTAGGAATCAGATAGCTATAATCCGCCCCTATATGCTCCAAAAACTTGATTAAAACAGAAACCGCGCTTATTCCATCGACATCATAGTCTCCTAAAATAGCGATTTTCTGATTACCTTTTATCGCATCAACTATGCGATAAACAGCCTCTTTCATATCAATAAAGACAAATGGATCTGGCAGAAAATCCTTAATCGATTTGTTCACAAAAGTACCTAAATCACCTATTCCTCTATTTTTTGCAAGAATCTCGGCAATACCGGATATTTCAACTAGCCCATCCTGGATATTCCAAATTTTATTCGTTAAAGAAGTTATTTTATATTTCAATTGGAGAGGCTCGCTTGTTTTGGGCTTGTTTCAATTCCGAATATAGTGTTTCCATTTTCATCGAATAGGTAACAATTGTCGCTATTAAATTCCAGATGAACGTCATTTCGGATTAATCCATTAGCGGAAATTTTCCTGACTTTAACTGTTATTTGAGTACCATTTTTCAAAGCCACATGGATGAATTCCTCTCCTCCGAGATTCTCAGATAAAACTACGGTACCATTTAATTTATTTCCGAATGGAATTGCATTCACCGGCAATATTTTAATATCTTCCGGCCTAATTCCTAGATAGTACTTCTTGCTGCTATCACAGGAGAACGCACCTATTAAACGAAGCAATATCTCCTCTCCCGTTGATGTTTTGAAGACGGATGCTCGCTCTTTATGATAAACAAATGATATGGGAAAAATATTTATTTCGCTAGAACCCATAAACTTCGCAACAAACGTATTCACCGGAGAATTATACAATTCCAACGGCGTACCAATTTGCTCCACTGCTCCATCCTTCATGACAACAATCTTATCCGCAAGAGTCATCGCCTCAGCTTGGTCATGAGTAACGTAGATCATTGTTGTATTTAGCTGCACCTTCAGTTTTGCGAGCTCATATCTCATTTGGCAGCGTAGGGAGTAATCTAGATTAGATAAGGGCTCATCAAACAAAAAAGCATATGGATTTCTTACGATCGCACGACCTATGGCAACTCGTTGTTTTTGCCCTCCAGAGAGCTCCTTTGGTTTTCTGTATAAAAGATGATCTATTTTTAAGATTTTCGCCGTATTATTTACTCTTTTCTCTATTTCATCTTTTTTTAACTTGCGCACCCGGAGCGCAAAGGCCATGTTTTCAAAGACTGTCATATGAGGGTACAAAGCATAAGATTGAAATACCATTGCGATCCCTCTGCTTGCCGGAGGAACGTCGTTAACGCAGCGGTTACCGATGAATATTTCACCGGAGTCAATTTCTTCCAAACCGCATATTAATCTCAAAATTGTGGACTTTCCACAACCAGAGGGACCAACCAAAACAATGCATTCCCCATCTTCTACAACTAGATTTACGTTTTTTATGATAGGGCTATCACGAAAAGATTTGCTAACATCATTTAAAATAATAGACGCCATTTCCTATTCCATATCAATCACTATCCACAAGCCTAACGGCAGATACGACTTTTTCTCCCTTATCGACCCGGAATAAAATTACTCCTTGCGTAGTCCTCCCGGTAATTCTAACGCCATCAACTGGGCACCTGATCAATCTACCGCTATCCGTAACTAACATTACATCATCCGATTCTTCCACGGCGAACACGGCCACGACTGCTCCATTTTTCGAACTCATTTCGATGTTTTTAACGCCCTGAGTACCGCGGCTGCAGGTTCTGTATTCGAAAGAAGACGTTCTTTTTGCAAAGCCTCTTTCTGTAATCGTTATTAATATTTGCTCTACTTCTTTCATTTCTTCATATTTAGTCGGAGGCTCCATGAATTGATCTTTAATGATTTCTTCATTGCTTCTACGAAGCCAGTTGGAATATCTAACATATTCTTCACGCTCACTGGCACTGGAAGTGCCATTATTTAGAACAGTCATGGATATGACTTCGTCGTCTCCGCGCAATTTTATCGCTCGGACTCCTGTTGAAGATCTACTATTAAAGACGCGCAAGTCATTTACTGGGAAACGAACGCACTTCCCCAATTTTGACGAAATTAATATGTCCATATTCTCTTTGCATAACGCGACAGAAATCAATTTTTCATGTGGTTCTAATTTCATTGCGATTTTGCCATTGGCTCTTATATCAATGAAATCTACTAATTTATTTCTCCTTACGGTTCCATGAGAAGTTGCAAACACTATATCATAGCATTTCCAAGAAGATTCATCGTCCGGAAGAGCTAAAACCGTAGACAGAGTCTCATCCTCTTTTATAGGGAACAGATTTACCAGAGCTTTCCCCTTCGATTGCGGAGTAGAAAGCGGCAATTTATAGACTTTCATTTGGTAGACAATGCCGGCAGTGGAGAAAAATAAAACCGGAGCAAGAGTGCTAGCAACAAAGAGGTCATGTACAAAATCTTCATTCTTGGTGGTCATGCCGATTTTTCCTTTCCCTCCGCGTTTTTGGGCGCGATAAGTACTTAGGGGAACTCTTTTGATATATCCACTATGGCTTATGGTAACTACCATCTCTTCTTTTTGGATAAAATCTTCATCTTCCAGTTCGGTTTCGCCATCTTCAATTAAAGTTCTACGCGGAGTTGCGAATTCTTCCTTAATCTTGATTAATTCTTCTCGAATAATTTGGAAAATTCTTTCCTTTGATCCTAAAATATCCAAGAGATCTTTTATATTATTGGCCAATTGAGCTAATTCTTCGGAAATTTTTGTTCTTTCGAGACTTGTTAGCCTCTGGAGTTTAAGATCTAGGATCGCCTGCGCCTGAACTTCCGTTAATCTACATTTTCCATCCGAATAAATACTATTTGGGTCATTGACCAGACGAATAAGCGGCTCAATATCAAGAGCTGGCCAATTTTTAGTCAGCAAAACCATCTTTGCTTCAGCAGGATCCACACTGGATTTTATAATTTCAATGACTTCATCAATATTTGCTACAGCTATGGCTAAGCCAATCAAGATATGTGCTCGATCCCGTGTTTTGTTCAATTCAAATCGCATACGTCTTACAACTACTTCACTGCGGAATTCGATAAATATGTTTAGTATTTCCATCAGATTCAGTAGCTTGGGACGGCCATTGTGCAGGGCCAGCATATTTATTCCAAAAGATATTTGTAGCTGGGTATTTTTGTACAACTGATTCAGAAGCACATCAACGTTTATATCTTTCTTCAACTCAATAACAACACGAACTCCTTCTCGATCTGACTCATCTCGCAAATCGGAAATCCCTTCTAGGACTTTTTCATTTACTAAACTTGCGATTTTTTCTATTAGTTTCGCTTTATTAACCTGATATGGAACCTCTGTGATTACAATGGCTTGCCGATCTTTACGTATTTCTTCTATTTTTACTCGTCCGCGAATTGTTATGGATCCGCGACCAGTCTTAAAAGCCGAAAGTATTCCGTTTCGACCAATAATTATTCCACCTGTAGGAAAATCCGGCCCCTTAAGAATCCTAATTATCTCCTCTAGAGGAGTTTCGAAATTATCTATTAGCCGAATGCAGGCATCCAGAACTTCTCCCAAATTATGAGTTGGGATGTTCGTAGCCATACCAACAGCTATACCACCGGCACCGTTAATCAATAGATTGGGAAAGCGAGCCGGGAGTAGTACTGGTTCCATCAGTGACTCATCGTAGTTCGGCCGGAAATCCACTGTATCGCTATACAGATCTTCCGTTAAAGCGTGGGCAATCTTCGAAAGTCTTGCTTCCGTGTAGCGCATGGCTGCAGCGGAATCTCCATCCATAGAGCCGAAGTTTCCCTGTCCTTTAATCAACGTTTCCCTCATAGAAAAGGGCTGCGCCATTCGAACCATCGTTTCATATATGGCGGCGTCGCCATGGGGATGATACTTTCCTATAACATCCCCGACTATACGCGCAGACTTACGGAATGGCTTGTTATAGTCATAGCCACTCTCGACCATACTAAATATAATTCGTCTATGGACTGGTTTGAGACCATCACACGCATCCGGAAGAGCGCGAGCCACGATAACACTCATAGCATAGTCCAGGTAGGACCGCTTCATTTCCTCTTCCAATGAAACGGGTACTATACCATCGTCATCAGTCATTTTTGAAATTCCCCATTGCGTTCTAGAAGGATAGTCATACTAAAAGGGGATATCGTCATCTATTCCAACTGATTCAGATTTCACATCTGGCATGACATCGACATTAGAGACTCCATCATTACGAGAATCCAGCAAAGCTAACTCTCCCCGGAATTTAGAAAGAACAATTTCGGTAGTAAATTTGTCATTGCCGGTCTGATCCTGCCATTTTCTAGTTTGCAGCTGCCCTTCCACATAAACCTTTGATCCCTTATGAAGATATTTTTCACATATCTCAGACAAATTCGGATTAAATACTACAATACGATGCCACTCGGTTTTATCCTTTCGTTCACCTGAAACTTTATCCTTCCAATATTCTGACGTTGCCAGCGAGAAAGATGCGACTTTGGAACCATCCTGCATGGACCTTACTTCCGGATCTTTGCCAAGATTTCCCACCAAGATAACTTTATTGATGCTACCAGCCATGAAAATTCTCACTCAATCTTATGAGTTTAAGTTTATATGCAGGTAGTGGAAATTTCAATAAAAATAAACTAGCGCAATATTAAAAATTAATGTCATAGCCCAAAAAATAGCTGTACATCAATCTTTCTTCATAAAAATCGTATAGGTGGAATTAAAGATTATTATGACAATGGAGGATTTTTCGTTCTTCTATAACTTGAAGGTGAAAAAGTCTACTTTTTCATTGATTATAGTCTTTTTCAAATATGTGGTGCGCCCTGTAGGATTCGAACCTACGACCTGCGGCTTAGAAGGCCGACGCTCTATCCAGCTGAGCTAAGGACGCCTACTTTGGAATATATTAAACAAAGCCTTTATGGAAGAATAGGCGATTTTTTTATACCTAACAAAATTCTCACCAATCAGCGAAAATCATAATAAGTTAATTAATTTAATTTTTCAACCATTGTAAAACTGAGGGATTGACAACTGAAGATATGTGGATAAGGGATCAACAACTAAAGGTATGGAGATTTTCACTAATGTAACAAGAGAGCTACAGAGAGTTTCAGCATTTTCAGGCTTTTGCTATAGCATTTAGTCTTTCTCTGAAGCCTTGCGAGATAGTACCTGAGTACTGAATTATAAGACTCCACCAAACATGTTTCCGCTTTTGTTATCACATGCCGTATGTCTACATTTAGAGAGAGAGTTCTTCCTGATAGGTCGGATTACCGTCTGTGCACACTATCTTTAAGTTATTTTCGCCTAATTTATCCAATAGCTTCCCTAAAGTTTTCGCTTCGCCGGTTCCTACCTCAAACGCGCTAAAACACAACCTGTTTCTGTCGACAGCAGTCCATATCCGGACTCGATTGCTCTTTTTTTTAACATAAGTATAGTATTTTCAGTATGCATTTACTGTGGCCATAGTAGCAAATTCCAGTGTCTCATATAGGTGTGCGACGTCTCTGATTTTGTTCTTCATCCAATTCCAAAAGTGTTCTACAGGATT
>JAITBT010000062.1 GCA_031283445.1 Holosporaceae bacterium
TGTGCGATGCCTCATACCGAGCAAGTCGTACTCTTCTTTATCTGAAAAATCTTGCTTCATGATAGCTTTATATCAGATATATTCAAAAAAATCCAACTTCTTATCGTGATTGGGGATAATCGGTAGAATTTATGGATTAGGAATCTGTTCTTTCAGGTGTCATCGTTTTTAAATAGAACTTACCACAGCTGTTTCAGATGCTAAAATAACCCGCAGTGTCCACATTCTCCCTATACAGCTGAGCAATTTTCTATCTACTCGACTTTGATTTCTTATACTTCTCCAAAGAAATTAGTTTATTTTTTATTTCGGTCTATTTTCGTTAGGAGATCGATCCTTGATCCCAAAGGCCAGCAGCACTCCCAAGAGTAAGAATATTACGACTGCCGATAACCCGACCCTATAATCATTTACGTTGTAGGATTTAATACCCGTCACCATTGTACCATCCCAGGACCAATCGATGAGGACACCAATTAGCGGCATTAAAATAATACCACTGAACATGGATGCCATATTTATGAAACCAGAGACCGTGGCACTAATGGACTGGGGATACATCATCATACCCAGTGGAAATGCAAGCATCGCACCAGTGGAAAATCCAGCTAGAAATAGGAGGCCGAAGACTGCTTCCAACGGCAAGCCGGTGCAGAAAATGACTACGCTCATACAGATAGTAGCCGTGCTTATTCCCAGTAAGATTGGTTTTTTGTAGCTATCCAGAAAAACAGCCAGGTACGCGAATGCCGGCGAACCCACTACAATACCAGCATAAAGCATGTTGTTGGCCAGGGATGCCACCGTCGCATCAATATTATACGCCTTCTTTAGAAACGACACTCCCCAAAGATCTCCCATTGCGCTCAGAGGAGCGTATTGCATCATGGTGAAGAGCGCCAATATCCAAACCTGCCGCGATGTCATGATGATCTTCAGCGATTCCATTATCGGCATGCTTTTATGTTTATCCGTAGTTGTGTTGTTGTCTCGCACCACAAACCATAAAAATACCGCCAGGAACAATCCGCTGATGGCGAATATACGCATTATGGAAATCCACTCAAAATCTTTCACTAAACCGGATACCAGAAGACCTCCCACAATTGGACCTCCACAACCAATGGCCATCGTGTAGGAAGTTTTAACGGGGACTTCCTTGCTGGGAAACCAGCTGGTCACCACCTTGAGAGTCAAGAGGAAAGCAAAAGAAGAACCAAATCCCAACAACATTTGCCCTATGCCAGCAATGTAGCAATTGGAGGTAGCAATAAATATCAGCACTCCACTTGCACATGTCACGGCAGAAACGGTAGCGATGATGCGAGAACTTGCTTTATCTATCAGAATACCAGCAGGAACCTGCATGAAGGTATAAATCCAATAATAGCAACTTGCTAACACTCCCATTCCTGCTGCATCTATTCGGAAGTATTTCATGAATTGCTCCGTAAGAACTGTAGGAAATGCCGATCTCGCGATGAATTGGTAAAAAAATAAAAATAGTGCGCTATACCATATTATGAACGCCAGGATTTTATCCTTTCGATTGCTTTGAGACATGAATATATTCCCTTCACAAAAAACAATAAAGATAATTCTATCTTTTAGGCAGAATAAAATCAACGACAAAAAAATATGACAGCATCAAGGATGCTACAAAGTTTACAATTTTTGGATGTGTGCTATACTGAAAACGAGAGGGGTATAGGAAATGGACGATAGAGTTTCTTTATTTAGTAGCCCTTTATTTTTAGGATTTGAACGCTTCGAAAGGTTGGTGGATACTCTTTCGAAAGCTCATGAAGATTCCTACCCACCATATAATATCGAGCAAATCGGAGAGCATGGCTTCCGAATTACATTGGCTCTGGCTGGTTTTAAGAGGGAAAGTTTGCATATCTCTGTAGAAAATAATCAATTGACAATTCGAGGGAAACAGGAATCAGATACCCGTGCCGTCTATATTTATAGAGGTATTGCTACTCGACAATTTATCAAAACTTTTGTTCTGGCAGATGGCGTCGAGGTAAAGGGCGCTGAGCTCGACAACGGCCTGTTGCATGTGAATCTCCTAAGGATAACAAATCCCAGCAGTGTCAGAGTCATTGAAATTAATTCTAGTTCATCCCAAAAATCTCTGCCACAAATCGAAAAATCTTAGATTTTAACTGCTGATCAGGTGTGATTTTTATTCAATTTAGAAGCATTCCAGCCTCCGCCCAGTGCCTTGCACAGATCCACAACAGCATTTAGTTGATTTTGGAGTGCGCTTACCAACTCCATCTCAGCGGACAACAGCCCTCTTTCCACATCCAATAGGTCCAACAATCCTATTAATCCGGAGTCTTTCTGCTTTTTAGCGATGTCATAGCTCTTTTTAAGGGAATTAACTTGCCGTGTTCTGGATATAACCATCTCGCGATTTTTTCGATTGGCCACAAGCGCATCAAGAGTCTCGCGGAAGGCTGTTTTTATAGATCCTTCATAAGCTATCAGCATTTTGCGATAATTCGCCTCCGCTATTTTGTTCGCTGCTTTTATTTTCCCTCCGGAAAAGATGGGTAGAGAGATTCCACTATTAAAATTCCACATATCGGATCCGGTGTTAAATAGAGTTGCCAACGATTTACTTTCAAATCCAAATATACCTGTCAAAGAAATAGAGGGGTAATGAGCAGCCCTGGCTTCTCCTATACGGGCATTCGCCGCCATAAGTTGCCCCTCTGCCATCAAAATATCCGGGCGCCGAGCTAGAATATCCGAAGGTATTCCATTCGGGACTTGAGAAGGAATACGTAATTTTTCAATTGCTTGATCCTTAGCCGTTTTTCGCACAATCATCTCGCTAGGACTCGTCCCGACCAGCATGCTCAAGGCGTTTTCTATTCGAGCAATAGCAGATTCTAGGTCCAGAACGGTTGTTTTGACGGAAGACATTTCGGACTGAACCCTAAGGTAGTCAAATTCTGTGCAATAACCATTCTTAAATCTACTTTTGTAAACTTCACAAGTCTTTTGGCGAGTTTTTAAAGTTCTATTGGCGATCGCAAGTTTTGCATCCAATGCTCGTAATTGAAAATAGGCTTTGGCAACTTCCGCCGTTACAGTTAGTAATACAGATTCTTTTGCTGCTCGCGTCGATAGCAAATTTGCCCGAGTAGCTTCGTGTGCTCTTCTGTATTTTCCGAAGAAATCTATTTCATAGGACAAGCCTGCTGATCCCGAATAGCCAGTAACTGTTCTCTTGGCTGCCGGACTCGGAACATAACTCTTTCCCCGCTGGGAAACAAATGTGCTATTCCCAGCTCCGGATACGCCTACTGTAGGCAGCAGATCTGCCAGCGCAATCCCTGCTATTTCCCTTGCTATTTCTACATTCTCTATTGCCTGCTTAAGATCTGCATTATGCTCCAAAGCTTGCTCTTCCAACTTATTCAGAGTGGAATCAGAAAAAACTCGCCACCACTTGTCACATATATATTCCGCAACTTCTTCTTTTGCATCAAGATCTGGTGTTTGGATTTCTGGCCGTTTATAGCTTGGCCCAACCTCACAACCAGTCAGAAGTGTTAGCAAGATTATCCAGGTTGCGTAACTATCGTGATTATTCACTTTCATTTGCTCCCCCTAAACCTTTCGCTTCTGCCTGTAATTAACACATAGAACAGAGGTATAAAGAGTGGAGCTAATATTGTAGCTCCCAACATCCCGCCAATCACTCCCGTCCCTAGCGAATGGCGACTGGCACAGCCGGCTCCACTACTAATAGCTAGAGGTAAACTCCCTAGAATAAAGGCTAGTGATGTCATAACAATCGGACGGAATCGTAATCGTGCCGCCTTTAGCGCAGCTTCCATCAGATTTTCCCCAGAATTTCTAAGAATGACCGCAAATTCCACAATAAGGATGGCATTTTTGGATGCCAAGCCCGCTAGGGTCACTATAGCTATTTGGAAATAGATATCGTTACTGAATCCCCGGAGCCATACGGCAAGGATTGCACCGAACATTGCAAAAGGTACGACCACAAGGATAGCCAAAGGCAACGTCCAGCGCTCATATTGAGCTGCCAATATCAAAAACACCATCAATAATCCTAAGAGGAGCGCATTATAGGATGTTCCACCAGCTTCTTTTTCCTGATAGGCTGAACCCGTCCAAGATAGGGCGTAGTCACTTCCTAGAACTTGTCTTGCCACAGCCTCCAAAGCGCTAATAGCTTCGCCGGAGGTGTATCCGGGAGCCGCATTACCCAAGATCTTCGCCGCCGGAAATACATTAAATCTTTCGGAGATTACCGGCCCTATTATGGGTGTTAACTTCACGAATGAAGAAAGCGGTACCATGTTGCCAGTGGAAGATTTGACATATAATTCGTTGATTTGCTCCGGATAAGCTCGATAGTCACCGCGCGCCTGCATCATGACCTTATAACCCCTTCCGTATTGGGAAAAGTCATTTACATATAAAGAGTTGAACATAGCGGCCATGGTTGTGTATATTTCGCCAATAGGGACATTAAGAGACAATGCTTTTAAATTGTCAACATCCATGCGGAATTTCGGTGTACTGGCATTATATGTCGTATTCAATTTGGACAATTCTGGTCTTTGTGCCGCTGCCGCTAATAATTCCTTTATTTTTACTTCCAAAGATTTCCCGTCGACTTTTCCTATCTGCTGTATATAAGCTTCGAATCCGCCAGTAACGCTCATACCAACAATGGGAGGCGGACAGAACGCCAGCACTATCCCATCAGTTATACCGCTACCGATTCCCATGACTTTATTGGCTAGCATCTGAGATGATTGCTCTGTTTTCGTCCTAGTACTCCAATCATTTAGTAGAAAAAACATAGTAGCTGCGTTTGTTGCAACTGTCCCACTCAACATGTCATAACCAGCTATATAGTTGCTGTCCCGAATATTTGGATCTTTCTCCATAATCTCGCTAACTTCCGAAATTACTTTAATTGATCGGTCTAGAGATGCAGCTGGGTCCATAATCGCGCAGGATAAAAATACACCTTGATCTTCCTCTGGCAACAAACTGCCCGGAGTACTCTTAAACAAAATATAGGTCGTACAAAAAATAACCGCTGTTACCGTCAGCGAAATCTTTACGTTTTTTAAAAAAAACTCTACCGCTCGTACATACAGGATAGTGAGCTTTCCGAATTTATCATCAAACCACGAGAAGAAACCGGTTACGACTGTGCTACTGGATGAGTTGTTACGCAAAAAGATCGCGCAGAGCGCCGGCGTCAAAGTTAGCGCGCAAGCTCCGGATATAATTACTGAAATCGTAATAGTGATCGCAAATTGCCGATACATTGTTCCGGCTAATCCGCCCATAAAGGACACAGGTATAAATACAGCACATAATACAAGGACAATCGCAACCAAAGCTCCGCTAACTTCCTCCATAGCCTTCACGGTGGCATCGCGTGCCGATAATTTTTTACTCCGCATAAGTCGCTCTACATTTTCTATGACTATTATGGCATCATCTACAACTATACCTATGGCCAAAACAAGACCAAATAGAGTCAATGTATTTATAGAGAATCCAAACACCATCATTCCAGCAAATGCTCCTATTATAGAAACCGGCACAGCTAGACAGGGGATCAAAGTAGCTTTCAGATTTTTCAAAAATAATAAAATGACTAAAAAGACTAGTCCGATAGCCTCCAGGAGAGTTTTTATAACCTCATTAATCGAATGGCGAACAAATCCTGAAGTGTCGAAAATTACCTTATGGTGAATCCCTCTCGGGTAGTGGGCAGAAAGCTCTGCCAGTTTTTTATCTACGCGCTCTGCGGTTGCCAGGGCATTGGCTCCTGGAGATAAAAAAATCATAATTGGGACAGCATCATGCCCTCGATTTTTGGAAACAATGTCATAGGTCTGCGCGCCCAATTCCACATCAGCGACATCTTTTAGTCTTAAAGACGTACCATCTGGATTTGCGCGTAGTATTATGTCCTCAAATTCTTTCACCGACGTATATCTTTGGGGAGCCACGATTAGATAGCTCCGTTCCACCTTTATATCCATTGGCTTTTTCCCAATGGAACCCGCCGCCCGCTGCATATTTTGGGCAGAGATGGCAGCCGCGATCTCGGATACGCTAACACACAGCTTGGCTAATTTATCCGGCTTCAACCATATCCTCATGGCATAGGCGTTACCCGACAAGACGGAAGCATCGCCCACTCCTTCCACTCGTTTTAGCTCATCCACAATGTTTAAAATTGCGTAGTTTCCCATATAGGTCGCATCGTATCTGCTGTCATCCGAACACAAAGCCATTACACGTAGGATGGTGGATGATCTTTTGGCTACGACTACTCCGTATTTCCTGACCTCTTCCGGTAGAGAGGACATGGCCATCTGCACACGGTTATTCACGTTAATCATTGCCTTGTCTGGATCTGCTCCAACCTTAAAAAATACTTGTGTCGTCGATATTCCACTGTTGCCGGATGCGGCAGAACTCATGTAGATCATATCTTCTACACCATTGATCTTTTGCTCCAACTGAGCAAGTACCGCTTCCGAAATAGTTTCCGCATCAGCCCCTGGATAGGTAGCTGTGACGGTGATCGTCGGTGGTGCTATCTCCGGGTATTGGGCTACTGGCAAATTGTTTATGGAGATAATGCCTGCTATGACAATGATTAGAGAGATAACTGTTGCGAATATGGGTCTATCGATGAAAAAACGAGAGGACATCGCCTACTCCTTCCGCGGTTGTTTAGACTCTCCAGATTTTAGTACAGCATTTACTGGCTGCCCTGGGCGAGCTTTTATGATCCCTTCGGAAATGACCATTTCACCTTCTTTCAATCCAGAATTAACGATCACATGATTGCCAACTAATTCTGCAATTATTGGCCGCATTTCGACTGTTTTATCTTCCTTAACGACGTAAGCGATATAACCATCTCCCGTTGAAATCAAAGCCGACAGAGGGATCACTAGTGCATCCTTGTATTCAACCCCGGTTAATTTTACTCTCACGAACTGTCCTGGCAGCAGGAGCCTCTGCTCATTATCATTGAAAATTTCCGCCTTAATCGATACGCTCGAAGTCAGATTGTCCTCACTGCTATCAACAAAAATAATTTTTCCTCTGTGGGGGTAAATAGATCCATCTGTCATGATAATTTCAATTTCAAAATTATCAGATTTTACCAATTTTATCTTTCCATCCCGAAAGTTCTTATTCATGTTGTTCCAAACGGCTCCCGGGAGGGAGAAGTTAACATGCAGCGGACATATCTGCACCATGGAAGTTAATACGCTGGATTCGCCAGTCGGTGAAACTAAATTACCCACGGATTGAGTTTCATTTCTAACTATTCCAGAGGTGGGAGCCCGTACTGTTGTATATCCCAGATTGATCTCAGCTTCGTGTAGTGACCCTTCTGCTACTTTCATGTTGGCGCTAGCTCTTTCATAAGCGGAGAGAGCATCATCATGCTCCTTTTGGCTGACTGCACCATCTTTAAATAGCTTTTGCATCCGCTCATAGTCTCGGGAAGTTCTTCGCAATTCGGACTCGGCCTGGGCAAGAGAGCCCTGGGCGCGAGTCAATGCAGCTTTATACGGTTCCGGATCTATTTCGAAAAGTTTTTCCCCTTTTTTTACGTATTGTCCCTCCTGAAATACACGTGATTTGAGAATACCGCCTACCTGAGCACGTACCTGAATTTCTAACGATCCTGTTATTTTAGCTGGAACTTCTACCACAAGTGGAACATCTTGCTTCTGCACTTTAGCGACTCCGACCAACGGCAGTGTAACCTGCATTTGTTTTTTGTCCTCACAACCGGAAATAGCTAGTAAAGCTACCGCCAATGTTTTTTTTAAAAGATTTTTCGTCATGAGGCCTCCAAAACCACAAAAAATAAGCGAATTGCCTGATTATCTTTAATTACACAGATGGAGTCAATTAATATTTTGTTAATCTTTTGGTCCAACGAAGATGTATTAAACGACGAAATAGATGATAGTTTTATATGGAAAAATCAGAGTTTTTCGAATATAATTCGACTGTATTTTAAGGAGTAAAAATGCTTTCATCCCATATCCGCAGTAATTTTTTAAAATTTTTCGAAAAT
>JAITBT010000068.1 GCA_031283445.1 Holosporaceae bacterium
GATTCAATCTAATCGCTGCAATTTGTAACAAGAAAAATTCTTTATGCTAGTTTCGAAAGAGGTCTAATATAGTAAAATGTGTATATCATAATATTCGAGAAATGTAAAATTTTCGTTAATTTGTATGCTATCCCATGAATTTTGTTTTTTTAAAAAAAACAGATGTTTTCATTGTTTGGGTACATCTGACAATGCACAACACCTCTTCTATCAGGTATCAAATTATAGAGAAATATGAAACTTCCTCTATTTCCATATAATTGGGAATCACCATCTAGTTACTCATTGATATTTTTGCACTAAGTTATGTTTTTGCAGATTCGTTATTATCCTCTAGCTGAGAATGCTGCGAATAAAGTTCCATCATCCATGTAGTCTAATTCTCCACCAACTGGAATTCCACGGGCCAATGATGTGATCTTGATATCTTTATTTTTAAAAAAGCTCTTAATATAATGCTCTGTAGTTTGTCCCTCTACGGTCGCACTCAGAGCAATTATGATTTCGGTAACGGAGTTCTCATGGCATCGCTTCTGAAGCTCTTCCAACATTAGAAATTCTGGCCCTTGTCCTTCGAGAGAAGATAGTAAACCTTTCAGAACATGATATTGACCGCCGAAGCACGATGTTCTCTCGATGGCCCAAAGGTCGGCGACATTTTCTACTATACAAATTACATCCTGCCGACGTTTTTTATCCGAACAAATGGAACAAACGTCAGAAAAAGTATCAATGTTAAAACAAGCCGGACAGACCTGGACGTTTTTAAAAACGTGGTCCATATTTTGCAGTAAAGGTTCTAGGCTTTGTTCGCGGTTTCTTATGAGATGGATAACTATTCGCCGAGCGGATCTCGGTCCAAGTCCCGGTAATCTTGAAATTTTTTGTATCAGTGTTTCTATGTCCGGACTCATTACATTCTTTACCTAAAAAATCTTTCAAATACATTTAGTATGACAGCGTTCGGAGCCAATATCAGAGCTTTACTCATGTTTATTAGGAGAACGATCTCTTGAATTTTTTTAATTTCATTATCTATGTGATCTTTTTTCGCCACCGTTGGTTTAAGGATTTCAATTTCTTCTTTAAATTTTTCATTTCCAATGCCGCCTAGCATCTCAACGTATATTTTTAATATCCTTAATATGCTTGCTTTTATTAGTTCGAAATTGTCGCACAGGTTATTGTCAATAATCCATTTGAGTGTTTGTTGATATAGAGTTCCTTCATGAAAAAAAGCCTTTAGAATATTATCATAAATCTCAATCCCGTTATTCTCATGCAACAGCAATGCGTGCCCCACTGACCCCTCCGACAGTTGGGCTAATCTTTCTGCATTTTTTACTTGCATATCATCCAAAATTCTCTTGACTATAGATTCTTCTAGAGGATGAAAATATATTTTTGCAGAACGTGATAATAATGTCAGCGGTATTATATTCAAGTTATCACAAATCATGATAATTGCTGTGTCCTTTGGAGGTTCTTCCAATATTTTTAGCAATGAATTGTAAGTATTTTTATTTAAATTGGATGTATCCTCCAATATCACAACTCTCCACTTCGACATGGCAGGAGATTTCTTAATACGGAGAAATAATTTCCGAGTATCCGCTATAGAAAGAGACTCGTCTATTTGTTCCAGCACAAAAAAATCCGGATGCATTCGAGAGTCCACAAGTTTATGTATGGGATCTGTTTGATCCAAATCCAAGGTGTTTTCGTAAGTAATAGTATTTGAAAGGAGGCGTTTGGCAAATTTAACCGCCATACGGGCTTTCCCAATTCCGCTTCTACCGTGGAAAATCCAGGTCGGAAATACTTTATTATGAAGCAACGTTTTCGCCAACACTGCTTCTTCCTTTTCATGTCCACGTACCTGATATGTCTTCTCTCCGGCCATTTTTATAAAGCAGTATTAGGGAGATTCATCTAACACGAAAGGAATTCCATCCTGAATTGCATAGTAAGTAGATGATTCCTTGCATACCAATCTGTCGGATTCTAACTTCAATGACCCTCCACTTTTGGGACACACTAATATTTTCAATAAATCTTCACTTATTAGTGGAGTCTCCTTCATATTATTGGTTCATGTTATTGAAAAAGTCCATATTATTTTTGGTTACCTTTAATTTGTCTATCAAAAATTCCATTCCATCAGACGCTCCCATGGGCATCAAAACTCTTCTCAGGACCCACATCTTAGACAAAGTGGCCCGATCCACAAGTAATTCTTCCTTTCTTGTTCCTGATTTTGTTATGTCAATTGCCGGGAACGTTCTTTTATCTGATAATTTCCTATCCAACACAATTTCGGCATTTCCTGTTCCTTTAAATTCTTCAAATATTACATCATCCATTCGGGATCCAGTTTCCACCAAAGCTGTTCCTATGATGGTTAAGGAGCCCCCTTCTTCAATATTACGCGCTGCTCCGAAAATTCTTTTCGGTCGTTGTAGTGCATTCGCGTCCACTCCTCCCGTAAGAACTTTACCAGAGGATGGGCAGACGGTATTGTAAGCTCTGGCTAGGCGTGTAATGGAGTCCAACAAAATAATCACATCCTTTTTGTGTTCTACGAGCCTCTTAGCTTTTTCAATAACCATCTCTGCTACTTGCACATGACGCGTCGGCACCTCATCGAATGTAGAGCTAACAACTTCGCCTTTAACAGATCTCCTCATGTCTGTCACTTCCTCCGGTCGCTCGTCGATAAGTAAAACGATTAGGTGCGCTTCCGCCGAATTGGTCGTGATAGCACGAGCTATATTTTGCAGCATCACCGTCTTGCCTGTTCTCGGCGGTGCTACTATCAACGCCCTCTGGCCCCTCCCCAGTGGACATACAATTTCAATGATGCGAGTGGTCATGTCTTTTTCCTGCGGATTATCGATGAACTCTAATGTCAACTTCGAATTAGGGTACAGCGGCGTTAGGTCGTCGAAGTTAATACGATGCTTAACTACATCCAGAGTGTCATTGTTCACAGAATTTAATTTCGAAATAGCAAAATATCTTTCTCCTTCCTTTGGAGAGCGTATCAGGCCCTCTAGGGTATCACCTGTTTTCAGACTATATTTTCTAATTTGAGATGGAGATACATAAATATCGTCCGACCCTGCCATATAATTTGCTTCCGGCGAACGCAAAAACCCAAATCCATCCTGCAGTACTTCCAGCACTCCTTCTCCAAGTATTTCAATCTCATTTTCGGAAAGCTTTTTTAGAATCGCAAACATAAGATCCTGGCGCTTAAGCGCAGCCGCATTTTCTAGTTCCAAGCTTTCTGCAAAACTCAGCAACTCCGCAGGCGTTTTAGCCTTTATATCTTTTAGTCTCATATTTTCTCTTTAATTTTTAATGATCTTCCACAAATAACTAACGCAACAATATCCGCCGAAACAAATCATCATGACCTTTCCTGCCAAATACTATGCCACTGGATGGTGCCTAGGGCCGGAATTGAACCAACGACACGAGGATTTTCAGTCCTCTGCTCTACCTACTGAGCTACCTAGGCCTCTTCTAACTCATATAGATTAAATTCCATTCATTGTCCAGAGCCCAGACCTAAATTTTTTCTGCAGGGCGAAATTCTCTCCATCTGACTCTTTTCTTCCTCCATCCATTGCTCATATCTCAACACCTAGCCTTGCTTGCGCTACTACTGCGAATCCTTTCTTGATCCATCACTTTATATTTCAAAATTCTACTGTTCAAAAAACGCACAGCAGAAATAGCTTCGCAAAGGAGGTCACTCCATTCCATATGGAACACATGCCTTCTTGCTATTAACACATAATCCACTCCGTCGAGACTGTCCTTTTTGAAGATCTCTTCCGCTGCTGCCCTCATTCTCCGCTTGCATCGATTCCGGATGACTGCATTTCCCACTTTTTTTGTGACCGTGAACCCGACTCTAAACTTTCTCTCATTATTAAAATCACCCTGGATTACTAACGCATCTGTTTTTGCATAAAATCCAGATCGCGACACTCTTACGAAATCCGCTCTTTTTCTGATTCTAAAATCCTTTTTCAAAAAGACATGTCCTAATTTACGTACCTCACCTCTCGCTACAAAAGTCAGGCCGACAATCTCTCTCTGCCTTTCGCTCTCCGCGCCTTCAGAATATGCTTTCCAGACTCTGTTCTCGTCCGAAACCCATGCCGCCGTTTTCGTATTAATCTACTCGGGTTATAAGTCGGCTTCGCCATTTCTCCTCCATATCATGCACTCCATTGCAGCAGCTCCTGGTAAAAAAATCAAGAAACCACTCAATCTTTTGATCAACCTTTACTTTTAGATACGCCACTATATATACTTCCGGGCCACAATCATTATTGTTGTTCTATTTGGCTTTGCTTTCAACTTCCAGGTTGCGACTCTTTTCTCCTCCCCGGATGTGATGGCCCTCCTTGCCTCCAATGCAAGACTCCATGTGCTGTTCAATCTTCGTTCGAAGCCTATCCCGACCGACGGGAAAAATGATCCAAACGATCCCCTAACTCCGCCAGGACCGGTCAGCGCTTCTCCGCAGACTCTCTCAAACCCAACCGTCAAATACGACAGCCGGCCTTGCACAGCGTCGGCGCATCCAAAGAGCAAGCGCGCATTTAGACCGACCGACGAATTATGCTCTAGGCCTAATTCCCTGCTCTCGGAATATGTTGCATCTCCCTCCAGCCTTTTAAAAAGATCCATTGCGATCCCGGTATAATATTCCTTATGAATCAGGGTACCAAAACCAGCGAGCAGTGCGAACTCAGCCAAGTTATCCGTTCTTTCATGAGTCACTCGTCTACCATCATTCCGGTCCGCCGTAGCTTCCAGAGTATGTCTAGATAGGCCCATGCCGAGCCCCACCCACGCGCCTCCCATGTCTCTTTCAGGCTCACCTAGCTGAGCGAATTCTTCTTCTGGCGGTCTCGCTTCATCCGGTTCCACTTCGCGCGCTGCCAACAAAACATCCACGACAGAAAATGCCAGATACACCATTATCATCATTTTTTTCATGACACATCTCCGTCTAGAACATTTCACGTTTCTGCGAACTAAAACTAATGCCACAAAGAACAATCACGATTCATTGCTTCTTACTAGTTTACCGCATCTTTCAAATTTTTACCAGGTCTAAAACGGACTGATCTCCGAGGAGGAATATCAATCGCAGCACCTGTTTTGAAGTTCCGCCCACTCCTGCCGGCAGTTTTTTTCACAGAAAAACTCCCGAACCCTACCAGCACCACATCCTCGTCTTTCCCGAGAGTTCCTTCCATGATGGTAATGAGGGAATTAATAGCTTTTTCTGAATCTGACTTTATTAATCCACTGTTTTTTGATATTGCATCAATTAGTTCTGATTTATTCATGGCATGCTCCCATACTTCCTACAGTGTCTGAGTCTGAATTGTTTCTATTGAAAAAGCAATAGTATTTCCTTTTTCAAAATCCTAACTAATTGAGTTTCTAGAATTTTTCATCGAAAAAAAACACACCCATTGCTTCTTTTACTTCCGCAAGTGTCGCCTGCGCAACACTTTTTGCCTTTTTTGTTCCCTCGGAACATATTTCAAGTAAAACTTTTTTGGACAAAGATTCTCTTTTCTCTCGTATTGGTTTTATTTCCTGCTGCAAAATTTCATTTAAAAGGGATTTTAAAACCATATCACCCAGTCCTCCTTTAGCATATCGGACTTTGAGGGAAGCAACCTCTTCCTTATTTGTGTAAAATGCGTCAAGGTATGTGAATACAACGTTACCTTCGATTTTTCCCGGATCCGATGCACTTATGTGATTCGGATCAGTGAACATAGAATTGACTTTCTCCTTTATGGTTGTTGGAGAATCCTTCAGGAAAATAGCGTTGTTCAAAGATTTGCTAGCTTTGGCTTTTCCATCGATTCCTACCAAACGGCCAACTTTACTGAGGTACGCCTGGGATTCTTTAAGGCAACTTGTATTGTAAAGCCTATTAAATTTACGAACAATTTCGTTGGATAGTTCTATCATAGGTAGCTGATCTTCTCCAACGGGCACCAATTCTGCCTTAAAGGCAGTTATGTCTGCAGCCTGACTAACGGGATAGCACAAAAAGCCAACTGCAACAGATTTTCCAAGATCTTTTTGAGCTATTTCTGCTTTAACTGTGGGATTCCGTTCTAACCTAGAGATTGACACCAAATTCATATAATATACTGTCAATTCTGTCAATGCTGGAATTTGTGATTGGATAAATATTGTCGTCATTTCTGGATCTATGCCTGCCGCAATATAATCGGCTGTAACTTCCAGGATGCTATCCATTATTTTTTGAGTATTTTCAAAATAATCCGTAAAAGCTTGAACATCAGCAATCATTATATATTGATTATGAGAAGACTGTAGCTCGACTCTGCTTTTCAGCGATCCGACCAAATGCCCCAGGTGCAAACTACCGGTTGGCCTATCCCCTGTGAGTACTACTTTCCCAGCCATGATCTTCCTTCTATCTACGCTGGTACCCTTGGAGGGATTTGAACCCCCACGTCCTTACGAACAACAGATTTTGAGTCTATCGCGTCTACCAATTCCGCCACAAGGGCAACACGATCCATCGTATACATTAGTTTTACTAAACAATCAAGATGTTTCTTTTGAGGAATATGCCATCTACAGATTGTACAATGCGACAACCTCTGTTCGTTCGATCATTTATATGCTATAGTAAATGCGCTTTTATAACTCGGTCTATGGCATTTAAATCTTTTCTTATTTCATCTACTTGGAGGCCATTATTAAGCAAAATCTGCGTAACTTCTTCCGCTTGGCCATAACCAATCTCGAGAAATATTGCTCCATCTGGTTTAAGCCACCTTGCGATGAGTGGAGCTATAATTGCATAAGCATCCAGTCCTGTTGGCCCTCCATCTAACGCTATCCGAGGATCATAATTTCGGACGTTCTCCTTTAATTGGGAAATATCATTGGTTTTTACATAGGGTGGATTAGTAACAACAATGTCGAATTTTTGCTTACTTTTGAAACTGCTCCAATCCATCGCAAAAAAGGATGCATTTGTGATGCCTAATTTTTTTTGATTGTATTGGGCGACTGAAATTGCATTTGCGCTAACATCGATACCGACACCATATGATTTTTTGTACTCCCATAGTAAACTCAGCAGAATACAACCACTGCCTGTTCCTATATCCAAAAAATTTAAGGGAGACTCTACATCAAATTGTGATAAAATCGTTTCGATGATCAATTCCGTTTCCGGTCGTGGATCAAGGACTTGAGAATTAACAAAAAAATTATGACTCCAAAATGATTTATTATTAAATATCTTCGACAGAGGTTCATTTTTTTTATAGCGATCCAGCATGTTCAGAAGCAACTGCATCTCCATAGGATCCAGATATACATCTTCTGCCTTAAAGATGATCTTCTCTATCAGGAGACTTTTTATATGTGCAATAATTAATCGTAAATCTTTTACGCTGATATTATCAGGACAATATTT
The DNA here is from genome assembly GCA_031283445.1 of Holosporaceae bacterium. Classification (GTDB taxonomy): domain Bacteria; phylum Pseudomonadota; class Alphaproteobacteria; order UBA3830; family UBA3830; genus JAIRMQ01. Next base: position 7,508 of record JAITBT010000068.1, read on the forward strand.
TGCGATTATATCTGGAACCGAAGGCAAATTAATCATCTCTTTGAAAATTTGCTATCTGTTCTTCCTGATCGAATTCGATAAGAGCTCGGATAATTTCATCTAGTCCTACGCCCTCCATTATCTGGGGTAGTTTATACAGCGTCAAGCCAATTCTATGATCAGATACTCGTCCCTGTGGATAATTATAAGTGCGAATGCGTTCTGATCTATCTCCGGTACCAACTTGGGAACGGCGATTATCGGCACGAGCCGCATGCAGTTTTTGTCTTTCTAAATCGTATAGTCGGGATCGTAATATTTTCATGGCTTTCAGTCGATTCATATGCTGCGAGCGCTCATCCTGCTGCACTACTACTATTCCGCTGGGTATGTGTGTGATTCTTACAGCGCTCTCAGTTTTATTGACGTGCTGGCCACCGGCTCCGGAAGCTCTCATAACATCGATTTTTAAATCTGCCTCGTCGATTCGGACGTCGACTTCCTCTGCCTCCGGGAGGACAGCCACTGTTGCTGTCGATGTATGTACGCGGCCACTTGCTTCTGTTACCGGTATTCGCTGGACCCGGTGAACACCGGACTCAAATTTTAAATAGGAAAAAACACCCTTTCCCGAAATGCATGCGGACGCTTCCTTAATGCTTCCGATGCCAGATTCTGATGAGCATATAACTTCAAACTTCCATCCTCTATATTCCGAATATTTGTGATACATCCTAAAAAGGTCTGCCGCAAATAAACCAGCTTCGTCTCCGCCGGTTCCAGCTCTGATCTCCAGGATTGCATTTTTTTCATCACCTATATCTTTAGGGATTAGCATTATTTTTATTTCTTTTTCTATTTGAATGATTGCCGCTTTCACATTTTTTATTTCATTAGTTGCCAGCTCTTTAAAATCATGCTCGAGGGAAGGGTCGCTGATCATTTCTTCCAATTCGGTTAATTCCTTATTGTTTTTTTTATGCTTATCTGTAAGCAAAATAAAATCTTCAAGATTGGAAAATTCTTTTGATAATTTTATAAAGTTTTCAGAATCTTTAGCACATTCCAACATTTGTTCTTTTAGCGATTCGTAACGTTTGAGTATTTTTTCGATGGTGGTTTCGAGAGACATAATTTGCCCTTTATGAGGTTTCCATTTTTTTTATTTCTGTGCTAAATATACAATTTAATTTATTCATAAATTCATCGTTTGTCAGTCCTGGCATAATTGGATCGAGAAATTTAACAACAATTGTTCCAGATCTTTTAATAAATCTCCGCCGTGGCCAAAATCTTCCGGAATTGTGTATTACTGGCACTACAGGACATCCTGTTTTCCTATAGATCAGCGCAATCCCTCTTTTTAAATTGCTAAATTCTCCAAAAGCCATACGCGTTCCTTCTGGGAAAATAATCACCGGATGCCTTTGACTTATTGACACTTTTACCTGCTCAACGATTTCTTTTAGACTTTTCACTCCATTATTTCGATCAATAGCTATGGCTCCTGCTTTTTTAGCCAATGCTCCAAATATTGGAATTCTCAGCAATTCCTCCTTTAATAGGAAAATTGGTTCTTTAAATCTATTGATTAGAATCAATGTTTCCCATACAGATTCATGTCGAATTGCATATATTGCCGGCTCTTGTAAAATATTTTTTTCATTTTCAACAATATCATTTATGCCGCCAATTTTCGCGATAATAAATTTCAGAATTATAGATAAATAGTGCCAAAAAGCAAAGATATATTTTGGATTATTAAAAAAAACAAGCGGGTATCCTAAAATCACAATGACTGTTATGGTTGAAAAAAATATAATATTAAAAAGCGCTGATCTTATTATCTGCATATGCAAAATTTGACCCTTTAAAAGAAATTCCTGATATAAACATACATTATTTTATGCAATTCTTTAATACATCGCCAAACAAAACCTAGACAGAAACGGGATTTGACACCACAGGAATGTATTTGCAAAGAACTATTAATCGCCTTTAGCTCCATTATGCTTCTGGGAATGTGATAGTCCGATGTGATTAAGAGAATTTCCAATATATTATTATGGATCACCCATTCGTTAATTTCCAATGCGTTTTCTCGCGTATTTCTAGCTTGTTTCCCTAAAAAAAAATTTACGCCTTCCTTACTTCCCTCGGGCAAAATATCACGTAATATAGTTTTTTCGTAAACACCAGATATGAAAATATTTTTAGGTTCGTGGGATTTTAGCAATTGAATAGCACGAGCTATGCGGTTAGGTCCTCCTGTCAGTACAACTATATTCTCTATTGATGATTCATATTTATGCTCGTATAAAATTATATACAATATAAAAACAAACACAGCCCCTACCCAGCAGGCTATTGCTACGCTCAAAAATTTTCTCACGAATTTCATTAATTAGTCCATTTATCATTTTTTAGGAAAAACAAGACTGCTTTCTTCGAGGTAATTATTATTAACATTGTAGCTGTGAGTGGAACTATAATAACGGATAACGCATATCTAAAAATATCCGGATGAAGTATTCTATCTGCATATATAAAAAATATTCCCACGATTGTAATAATACTACCTAAAACCGAAATTAAAGATGACTTGCAACCAACTATAAAATAATACCATCTAAATTGGGATGCTATATAGAAATTATTTGCTCCGACTAGTTGTAAAATTTTTACAGTATTTCTGTGAATGCTCAACGCTTTTTTGGTGATAAAAATCATTGTTGCGCAAACTGTGATAAAAATCAGTAGAGATAAAACAATAGCAAAACTAAATAACCCATTGCTGATTTTTACCAGAGTAGCATACCAATTAGCGTGATCATGTATTTTCACACTTTTGGAAACTTTCGATAACTTTTCCAACAATACCGGAATGTCTACTTTAGTATTTTTTTCCGTTTCAACGTCAAAAATCGAAGGGAAAGGAAAGTCATCCGGGATTGCTGTGCTACTCAACCACGGCTCAAGTATTTCTAAAATGTCCGTTTCCTGGAGTTTTTTTACGAACTTTATTCCCTCCGTTGATTTTATAATTTCCATGATTTTTTCATTTTGTCCTTCTGTAAGAATTTCATCAACTCCATTAATATTGGATTGAAATTCAATTGTAATATGACCATTCAGTGCATTTTTCCAACCAGAGGTTAGGTTATAGATAAAAATGCTACTCATTATTGAGATGGTTGCCGTGTACATCAAGAATCCTACGATGATGGGCACAAACCTATTCGATTTATCGCTAAAAAAATCAAAATCATAATCTCGATTAAAATTAAAAAAACTCATTATTTTGTATCCCATTTTCATAATTTCTGTCGATTATGTGACCATTACTAATATGGAGTTCATTATAATGAAATTTATCCACAAACTGTCTGTAATGGGTGGCTACAATTACACAGGTACCAGTCTTATGCATACCATAAAATAGCCTCATCAATTTATGGGCAATTTTCTCATCAACATTTCCTGTTGGCTCGTCTGCTAACAGAATATCTGGCTGCGCGATGACAGCTCTTGCGATAGCTATTCTTTGCTTTTGTCCACCCGATAGGATATGCGGCTGCACATTAACGCAATTTCCTAAACCAACCCATTCCAGAATTTCCTTCGCCTGGTGCTCTCGACGCTTTTTTTCTTCTCCCATGATCTTGAGCGGTAATGCGACATTTTCCAGTACCGTAAGATGGTTCAAAAGATTAAAGTCCTGGAATACTACTCCCATCCGTCGCCTTAATTTGCATTGATCCTCCGGCGATATATTGGAAATATCTCTACCAAAAATCTTTATATTTCCGGAGAAATGTTTGATACCCATGTAGAGCAAACGCATCAGTGTCGTTTTTCCGGCACCGCTCGCCCCCGTTAGGAAATGGAACGATTTTCTATATAAAGACAACGAAATATCCCGAAGAACCGGCGCTCCGTCCTCATAGGTAAGCATAACCTTCTCCAGCGAAATAATTGGCTCTTCCTTAGACATGTTCTCTCCACAACACTATATTCTCTGCAGGAGACGCCTAGTGTATCAATACAGATTGCCGGATGGATGTTTCCGAAACTTATCAAAACTCTTAATACTATCGAAGTCCAGATCCAGAGATTCGGCTCCGGCAAACGTAAAATAATAGATCTGATAGCCTTCCAGTTTGCTGGCTGGTCTAATATAATACTCCCATTCATTTATGGGTGGTAGCTGACCTGAACAATTATGTGAGACTAGCATATATTCTCTTGATTCCAATCCCTTTAAAGCTTCAGTGGAAATCTCCCCGGATTCTTTTCCTATTTCTATGATTCTACTCATCTCATATTCTGTCAAAACACTTAGAAGACTAGGCTCACCGCTGGAGCTCAGAAATAAATACCCCCCAAAAACATCAAGCATGTAATACTCGATATAATCTTTCTTCGAACAGATACCGGAAAAAAAATTCGAGAAAACTGGATCCTGCAGATGGGTCTTATCATAAACAGAAAGATGCTTGAATATGTCATTCGCATGATTTTTAAAAAACTGATATATAGACTTAATTATGCCTTCCTTTATCCCCTCTACAAAAGTATTCCTTCCTTTTCTAATATAGCGATTAATCTCACCATTGTTGAAAGCGTCTATGGCTACTTTATCTTCGGCATTACCGGTCAGTAATATTTTTTGAATATTGGAATCGCTGATGCTGGCGCAAATCTCGACGCCATTTGTTCCGGGCATGGCATGATCCACAACCACCGTCGATATTATAGAGAATCTGTCTCCATTATAGATTTCCTGATGCAGATAATTAATATTCAGCGCTATACATTTCCAATCCGATGTACTCTCTTCACTACCTTTGGTTAGATCAGCATAATTCAAGCGATTCCATGCTGCTGACTCATTTACGTACTTCAATGCTTCGAGCTGATTTGAAAACTTTATGATAGTAATTCCCGGAATCAAACTCATCATACTTTCTTCCAGGCTATTCAAAAAACCAACATTGTCATCTATCAAAACAACCGTAGTGGGGAAAAAACAGCTCAGCACAGTGGCCTCATTAACATCATAAATAACGCCTACAGTTTATTCCATACATTTTTAAAAATCAACCTTCAGCGAGATGTTTCCAAGATGCATGAAGCTTTTGCTAAAAGCCTATTGTAGACATATCCGAGGCTATGAAAAATAATAATGCGAATTCGTACTCTTTATTGTATTATTTATTTGGTAACCAGGAATGATTTATGGAAATATTTTTAGATACTGCTGATGTGGATTATGTCGCTTTTTATAAAAGTTTTATAGATGGAGTTACGATGAATCCTAGCCTAGTCGCCAAAAGTGGGCGCGATGATTATGAGGGACTGATTAAAGAAATTTGCCAACAGATCTCTGGTCACGTAAGCATAGAAGTTATATCTAATGGATATGATGATATGTTGGTGGAGGCCAAGCAGCTTGCAAAAATTTACAATAACGTCTGTATAAAATTGCCATGCACGTTCGATGGATTGCGTGCTTGCCGAAAGCTATCGTCAGATGGTATTCCAACTAACTTGACTCTCTGTTTTTCTTCTACTCAGGCACTCCTCGCGGCCAAATGCGGTGCGACCTATGTTTCCCCGTTTGTTGGTCGCTTAGATGATATCGGCCATGACGGAGTTGCTCTTTTGGAAGAGATCGTTAATATTTTTGCTACTCATGAATATGAAACAAGGGTTCTAGCTGCTTCCATAAGAAATCTGCAGCATTTGATTCAGGCTGCATTGATAGGAGTTAATGCAGTAACACTATCTCCGCAGATCCTCCAGCAGTGCTTTGATCATCCTTTGACCATCAAAGGATTGGAGATTTTTAAAAAAGACTGGGAAAATAAACAATAGGGTTCCTTCTTTCGAGACATCAATGCGTTTTTTTATAAAAAATTACGGCTGTCAGATGAATTCTTACGATTCTCGGCGCATGGCGGATATTCTTATCAGTGCCGGACATGCGCATGCCTGCTCTCTACTACAAGCGAATCTTATTATATTAAATACATGTAGTATAAGGGAAAAAGTCGATGGGAAGATATTTTCTGACATAGGGCGCTTAAAACTCCTAAAGGAAAAAGCTTCTGGCAATTTTTTTATTGTAGTTGTTGGATGTATGGCCCAGTCTCGATTTTCGGATATCGTTAGACGCACGCCTTATGTTGATATAATTCTCGGACCACAGAATATACATCTTATAGCTGAAATAGTTGATGATATAATAAAAAACAAGGTGTTGGATGCGACCATATCAACTTCTGAAGATGCGGAAAGCAAATTCCGACAATTGCCGAATAAGTTTTCGGATCGCGGAGTATCTGAGTTTCTAACAATTCAAGAAGGTTGTAACAATTTTTGTAGTTATTGTGTAGTTCCATTTACAAGGGGGCGCGAGTTTTCTCGCGGTGTTTTGGATATTGTTCAGGAAGTAAAGAATCTTATCTCTTTAGGAGTTAAAGAGATTACTTTATTAGGACAAAACGTAAATTCCTATAACGGAGAGGGTAGGGGGAGGCGAAATTATAGCTTCCCAGATCTTCTTTTCGAGTTGGCCCATATGGATGGCCTTAAAAGGCTTCGCTACACAACTTCCAATCCCAGAGATGTGGATGAAAACCTCGCTCGGGCACATAAAGAAATTGAAATTTTAATGCCGTCATTACATCTTCCTGTTCAATCCGGGGCTGATGCTATTCTTAAGAAAATGAATCGTAAATATACTCGCAATGAATATGTTCGATGCGTTGAAATGCTGCGCGAATATCGTCCAGATCTAGCTTTTTCTTCGGATTTTATAGTTGGATTTCCCGGAGAAACCGATGCTGATTTTCAGCAGACACTGGAATTAGCAGAGAGCATCGGCTATGCACAAGCCTATTCTTTCAAGTATAGTCCTCGGTCCGGAACTCCTGCTGCCCAAATGCCCAATCCAGTTCCGGAAGATATTAAATCTGAAAGATTGCAGATTCTTCAAAATTTGTTGGATGATCAGCAGTTGAAATTTAATCAAAATTTTATCGGACAGTACCTGAATGTACTATTTGTAAAAGAGGGGAGGCATGAAAAGCAATTGGTGGGACGCAGCGAATATTCTCAGTCGGTTTCGAGCACTGCTGCGGCAGCTTCCGTGGGTGATATCGTAAACGTGCGGATCACAGAAGTTGCTTCTCATAGTTTAATTGGTGTAATTGATCAATGAATTTGAAAATTTCTGTTGAGTATGGCTCTTGGAATGAAAAAGAAGTAAGGTTTATTGTAGCTGAATGTACTGAAGCTGTGTTCTCAGCGATCGAATTACGTAGGAATAACTTGGAGATATGCTTTTTATTCACTAACGACGAAGAGGTCCGTATCCTAAACAAAACTTATAGAAAAATAAATGAACCAACTAATGTACTTTCTTTTCCTGCAGAAATATTACCAAAAAATGACAGTTACTGCATTCTCGGAAGTATCGCTTTGGCATTTGAAACTATAGAACGAGAGTCTCTGCAGCAGAAAAAATCAATTCAGAATCATCTGAAACATTTGATAATACATGGCCTATTGCATCTATTGAGATATGATCATATTGAAGAGTCCGAAGCAGAGCAAATGGAAGCATTGGAAATAGCCATTCTTAAAAAATTAAATATTAAAAATCCATATGAGGAAAATTATTATGATAACGAAAATTAAAAATTATTTCTCAAAATTATTGAGAAAGAATAATGAATTGCCGCTTATAGATAGGCTTGAAGATCTAATTGAATCTGATTCTGAAACAAACAATGTAATAAATGCTGATGATAGTAATGAACTAACATTGGTATCCAATGTTTTAGGTCTAAAAGATCTCACCGCGGAAGATATTATGGTTCCGCGAGCAGATATCATTGCTGCAAAAATGAACACAACGTTAGATGGATTTATAAAGATTTTTTCTCAAAATAGTTTTTCACAAATTCCTATATACAAAGATACATTGGACAATATTGTTGGAATAGTTCGAGTTCGGGATTTTCTTCCTTACGTCAATAATCCAGAATCCTTCAATATAGAATCTCTTCTAAAAGAAGTAATATATGTCGTTCCAAGTATTAAATTGCTTGAATTATTAGTTGAAATCCGGGCATCTGTTAATCATATGGCGCTGGTTGTAGATGAGTTTGGAGGTATAGACGGACTCGTGACTTTGCATGATGTCGTGTCCGAAATAGTCGGAGAAATTCAGCAGAATCAAAGCATTTTTCCACAAATAATTACCAAACCTGATGGTACTATAATTGCCGATGCAAAGATGCCCATCGATAAATGTGAAGATTTATTGAATATAGAGCTATTAAAACCACTATTAAAAGAAAACAACGAAGATCCTTGCGTTGAAACGCTAGGTGGGCTTACGATGCTTCTTGCCGAAAGAATGCCTACCCGGGGTGAATCATTAATGCATCCTTCTGGTATTGAATTCGATATACTTGAAGCTGATCCTCGTCGCGTAAAAAGAATTCTTATCCGAAAATTGCAAGAATCTTCACGAGACTAAATGTTGCATTTTATAAAATACTATCCCAAATAATTATTTTTTATAAACTCTTCTAGTGCCAATCCGTACGCTTTCTTTTTAAAACTCACAATCTGATGGAGCAATTTTTGAGGAGATTCCCATTTCCATTCCATGAATTCCTGTGGAGTTTTTTCAATATTTATTTCTTTTTCATCACCGAGAAATTTGAAGGCAATAAATGTAATTTCCTGCCCTTTATATTTTAATCTGCCTCGTTTGCGGATAATTATTTGCTGTATATGAAGTGGAAAATCATAATAATATGATGCTGACATTCCCAAAAATTCTGTGGATGATACGTTCGTTTCTTCGAAAAGTTCTCTCTTGGCAGCGTCCAAAAGACTTTCTCCTTCTTCCACCCCTCCCTGCGGCAATTGCCATGCACTTCTAATATCAACTCTACTGCCTGCAAAAACTTTAGAATCTTTTATCAAAAAGATAGCTACGCATTTCCTATAAGGTTGCATGCGTTCCTCCTACTGATGAACTCACTGGTGCCAACGTCCAATCCCTTGGCAGTTTTTTCATTAAATCCTCTAAATGTTCTAACCTAATCATTAAAACATCTCCATCTTTTAGTTGTGAAATATCAAAATCACGCGCTTCATATATATGGGTTGGATTTATATAAATTAAACTACGTATGCGAGCAATATTTTTTATTAGATCATTAGATTTTTCTGCATCAAAAAAAGCCGCTCCCCTCTCGGTTAGTACGTCTATCACAGCGGTCATGTCTCGGTTAGATTTTGTGAACAATGTTGGAGTTATATTGGCAATTCCTAGGGCATATTTCGTTACAGCGAGCAAATAGAATAATTTCTCACGAGTGTTCTCTAGATTATCATTTGCCAAAAACGGCGAAATCCCTCCTTCCTTATTTTCTCGGGTCGATGTTTGTGTCGGAATCTGAATGAAAAATTCATGACCTTTCTCCCGAATCATTTTCACTAGGTCGTCCAATTGGTTAATATGGTGTGGGATAATGAAAGTCATTATTTGGTTATTCAATTTCATGCTTATTTGGGTCTTATTGCTTTCGTCGACCAAAACAGCAACTCTTAGTATTTTTTGAGTATTAATTCCGATGCGAGCAGCAAATCTATCAAATACGCTTTTGCCGTTTGGAGTAATTATCGGTAAATAACCGTATTTCGTTTGCTCGTAAAATCCAGCATCTGAATCAGTTTCACTTGTGTGAATGCTTTCCTGATTTTTATCCTCATTTTCTACAACCAAATCTTTATCTATCAAGATCCTATAGTGGTATCCAAATGCGTGCTTCTCGCGAAAATTATGATATACACCGGTTATAATGACGAATAAAAAAATCGTCACTAGAAATGCGATCCATGCAAAAAATAATTTTCTATTTTTCTCCATTTGCTTTTTTTTCATTCATTTTGCTAAACCTTTCAATCGCTTTGATTGTATCAAATGCTTTGCTCAATTGATAATCCTTATCTCGTCTTTCCTTTATAGATAATTTGCGATAGATCAATTCTTGATCCTCTTTCACTTCACTTTTCTTTTCCTTTTTCTTTCCTAGATCTTCGATAGCTTTTTTATTTTTGGCGTCCGAAATTTTTTTATTCCGAGCTTTTTTATCCGCATCCAGTGCATTGCTGAGCGATTCTTCCCGAATAATAAATAAATTGTCTGGTTTGTCTATTAAAGCATCCTCCGCCAGGATATCCGGTTCAATGCCGTTGGCTTGGATGCATTCGCCGCTGGGTGTATAGTATTTTGCTACCGTAAATCTTATAGCAGATTTCTCTGATAACGAGACCACTTTTTGTACTGATCCTTTCCCGAAAGATCTTGTACCTACAATTATCGCTCTTCCATTATCCCTTAATGCTCCGGCTACAATTTCTGGAGCTGAGGCTGTTCCACTGTTTATTAATATAACTAGCGGTAAGCCTTTTGTTAAATCTCCAGCGCTCGCAAAAAATTCTTTAGTGTTTTCCGGAGTTCGACCTTTTGTTGAAACGATCTTTCCACCATTCAGAAAAATATTCGAAACGGTTACAGCTTCCTCTAGTAATCCGCCGGGATTATTTCTTAGATCCAAGATAATTCCACTCATATTACGACTTTCGCGGAGGAATTTTTTTATGTCTTTTGTAGTATTTTTATCAAAAGTAGAGACTCTGATATAACCAATGTTATCCAAAACTTCTGCCTTAACAGATTGTACTTTTATAAGATCCCGTTCAATTTCAAGATCAAATGGGACTTTATCATCGCGCTTTATCTTTAATTTTACCTTCGTTTTAGGTTTTCCCCTCAGTTTTTCTAGAACCTCTTCTACAGTTATTCCATTTATGCATTCGTCATCTATGTATATTATAAGATCCCCGCTTTTAATTCCGGCCTTGTAGGCTGGAGTATCATCAACGGGGGAAATAATTCGGATAAAACCGTCATCTATCGCTATTTCAATTCCCAGGCCTCCGAACTCGCCATCCGTTTGGTTTTTTAACGCGGCAAATGCTTTTTCATTTAGGTAAGAAGTGTGTGGATCCAGGGCCGCCAGCATGCCGGCTATGGCTTTTTCTGTTATTTCACATTCCGATAAATTGTTGACGTATTCTGTGCGTATTAGGTTGAATATCATTTGTATATAAACAGCATGCTGCATTTCTGGTAGAACATTTTTCTTAATCTCTTCCGGTATAACGATGGAACATTTCTCTCCATTTTCATAATTCTTTTTTTTCAGATCCTTTTCTGATTTTCCTAAGTCTTTGACAGCTGTATTTTCATCAACAATTTCTTGCTTTGAGCTTTTGCTTTCACAAATTCTAGAGGAACAAATTTCCAACAATATTATGCTATAAAATGCAAAAACTCTCATTGCTAATCTTCTCCTTTTTTTTCTTTTGTTTCTGGCAACCATCGATGTGGATCAAGAGATTCACCAAGCTTTTTTACTTCAATTTTTATTATTGGACAATTTTCTTCATTCATTTTTCCAACATAATCTCCAATTTCTACTATGTCTCCGATCTTGGAAAAAAGAGTATCCACTCCGTATAAGTATACTCTATATTCACCACTGCTGATGATTAGTATATTTCCGTGATTTAAAAATTTTCCAGAGAATACAACTAAACCTTTGGCCGGAGAAGTTACTAGAGCTTTGGGATGCGTTTCAATAGCGATATAGCATGTTATGTCTCCATTTGCATCTTTATCTCCAAATTCTTTTACAACCTTCCCAACGACCGGGTAGGTAAGAGCTAAATCCGTAGCTTTTTGGGTGTTTTTTAGTACTCCGACCACATTCTCCGCTTCCAGCTCTGCGTCCAATTCCTCTAAAGATTCTGATCTTGTTGCCAAATGTTGAGCAACATCATTTTGAATTATATTCTCTTCCCGTGTGCGAGATAGTTCCAGTGCCTTATTTTCTATTTCTTTCGACAACTTTTCATGTTCTGCTATTATTGTTACGAGTTCATGGACCTTTTTTTGTTTTTTCTTTTTTAGTTTTGCTATTTCTGCTTTATTCTTTTTCAATTGAGTACTAATGTATCTGAAATACAAAGCGAAGTTTTTAATAACAACTGAGCATTTTATGAAATCATTTCTATTATCCACCTGGTTCAAAACCAATAAATCCGAAAAACGCTGTATATCTAATAAGACAGTAAAACATCTTGTAATGATTTCATAGATATTTCGAATAATGGGAGAAGAAATCTTCTCTCCCCGACTAATGCAATCTATCTCTGATTGTAACTCTTCAATTTTTTTTTCAAGCTCTTGTCCTTTCTGGCAGAGCTCTCGCATTTCCTGTGGCACAGATTCCGGTCTTTTAGAGCCAGCTGCGATACTATATGAAACAATAGAAAAAAATAATATCGAAGCTAATGAGCATTTATTCATTGGGTTGTAATTTCTTCGATAGATTTTAGCTTTTTAAAACACCGTCCGACGGAGTAATAATTAAATCCAGAAGCACTCGCCTCTGGTAGGGTATAAATATTGCGAAGATCAATTAACAATGGATTTTTTACTCTACGGTTTAATTCTTGCAGATTTAGAGCTCTAAATTCGCTCCAATCCGTTAGGATAATTATTACATCTGCTTCATTGCAATTATCATAGGCATTATCATTGAATTTCAGACTCGAAAATATTTGTTTGGCCTGATCGGAAAAAGATGGGTCGTAGATTTGAATATTTGCTCCGCGTTCTAGCAATGCATTAATTATTCCTATACTAGGACTGTCTCGCATATCATCCGTATCGGCTTTAAAAGTAACACCTAATATGGAAATATTCTTTCCTTTTACATTATTATCACAGGCTAAAAGAATTTTTTCTACCATTCGGATTAATCTATTATTGTTGGATTTTATGGTTTCCTTCACTAGTGATAAATTCACTCCCCTTTTTTGGGCAAAATTTTGCAATGCAGATGTATCTTTCGGGAAACAGGAGCCACCGTAGCCAGGCCCCGCTTGTAAGAATTTATCTCCAATCCTTTTATCCAGCCCCATCGCTAGTGCCACATCGTTAACATCAGCGCCGCAGGATTCGCATAAATCCGCTATTTCATTTATAAATGTAACTTTCATGGCCAGGAATGCGTTGGATGCATACTTAGATAGCTCAGCTGTTTCCGGACTTGTGAATACAATGGGAATGTTAAACACGTAGAGAGGGCGATATACCTGCGATAGTATTTTTTTAGCTTTTTTGCTCTGAACGCCGAGGATTACTCGATCCGGGTGCATAAAATCCGCAATGGCCGCTCCTTCTTTTAGAAATTCCGGATTGAAGGCAACATCGATATCAGTTCCTTTGTCAGACAGAAATTTTTTTATTGCAGTTGTAGTTCCTACTGGAACTGTGGATTTAATTACCAAAACGGCATTTTTGTTTATGCACGAGGATATTTCATCTACTGCCGTGTACACACAAGATAAATCTGCGCTGCCATCCAATTTACTTGGAGTTCCGACGGCAATAAAAACAATGTCTGCATCTGCAACACTGCTTTTCATGTCTACTGAAAATATAAGACGCTTCGCCTGGGAATTTTTTTGTATTAATTTATCCAAACCCGGCTCGTATATAGGAACTTTCCCGCTGCGAAGTTCTTTTATTTTGGAAACATCATTATCGACGCATATTACATTAAATCCAAATTCAGAAAAACAAACTCCGGACACTAATCCAACATATCCTGTTCCGATAACAGCAATTTTCATCTTTGTTCCTCATAAAAATTCTTTATTATATGATGAAGAGTTTTATCTTGATTAGCGACATTCAAAATTGCCGAAAGCAACCCTTCCTTTGAGCCGCAGTCAAACCTTTTCCCCTCGAACTTAAATCCTACCAATCCATGGGATGGAATCATCCGCAGAAGAGCGTCTGTCAACTGTATCTCGCCACCGGTACCAGGTTTCAAATTTTCTAGGATGCAAAAAATTTCATGAGATAGCAGATATCGTCCAACTATTGCATAGGTAGATTTCGCATCTTTTATAGATGGCTTTTCATCTACAGACTTTGCAACTAGTAGCTTGTTCATTTCGCGATCCACATCCAGTATTCCATATTTATCCACATCCTGGGGAGCTACGCTTACGGTAGCTACCATATTGGATCCGTCGTAGCATTTAATCATTTCGCTCAGGCAAGATTTACTATGGAGAATGAAATCATCTGCCGACATAACGGCGAATGGTTCATTCCCTATTAAATTTTTTGCGCACAAGACAGCATGGCCCAATCCAAGAGGCTCGTTTTGGCGCACGTAACAGACGCTTCCGATTTTTATATCAAAGTATTCCGAATGGGCAAACATATAATCGAAATAGTCTTCTATGGAGTCTTTTCCATGCCGCGTTACGAAAATAAATTTTTCTATTCCTGCCGCCATAGCTTCTTCAAAAGCATAATGAATTAATGGCTTATCCATTATCCCTAGCATTTCTTTTGGTATAGCCCTCGTTATGGGAAAAAATCTTTTTCCCAGGCCTCCGACCGGAAATACCACCTTACTAATTTTCATAAGTATTTTTCCTAAAACAATTGTACATATAATATATTGATATGTCTGAGCAATCAATAAGTGCGAAGCTATTATTGGTTATACAATTGGCCACAGATTTGTTGTTTCGCAACAAAAAATCTCATGTGGTCACGGACGTTATGTACGCGCAGATAATCTATTTTTTTCATGGCAGCAAAATCCGAGATGGCGATGGTCTCGATGTCTCTATTTTCTGTTAAAGTATTGGAAAAACTCGAAATAAATGTTTTTCTAGAGTGAGCAAATAATATTTCATGGCCCATATCTTTAATTTGAGAAATATTCTTGATTATCTCGATATTTTCTCTTTTGCTTTTGGCAAATCCAATGCCTGGATCGAGTAGTATATTTTCTTTTTTTATACCGAGATTTTGCAAGTAGCCTGTTTGATTTTTTAGCCAGGAAATATTCATGCCATGAAGCATTACCACCAGCTTTGCATTATTGTCTGCAATCATTTTAATTGTATCAATATTTAGCTGAGATTTTACGTCATTTATCCATTTTATATCATATTTTTTTATTAAGTATTTTATTACATCATCAAAATAAGTATCTACGCCTATCATGTCCATATTTTCGATTCGCTCCAAAATTTTATCAAGGCGAGCAATTTCTTCAGAGGGAGGAATTTCCACATATCCGGGACGCGTCGATTGCGCTCCCAACTCTATCACGCTTGCTCCTTCATCATATAGCTCTTTTATTCGGCCGATGGCATTGGTGGAATCAAAATATTTTCCGCCGTCCGAGAAGGAGTCCGGAGTTACGTTTACAATTCCCACAAATTTTGGATTCAATGTGAAATAATTTAAAGCATTATAATTAATTGTATCCAGTTTTTGATCTGGTGAAATTTTGTATTCGACGCTTTCCAAAAGATATTGCAGAAAATCTCTATTTCTTATTTCTCGGTGTGGAATAGAAAGTTTTTCCGTATCAATTCTTTTACTATCATAGTCGATAATGTCGATGTCGATGATTCGGGGAGACCATGGTGGTGCATTAACGTCTCGCCCCATTTGCTTTTCTAGATTTTTTATGTGTTTCAGAAGGGAAAAAGGATCTAGTTGGGAATTTCCAGTAATTATCATATTTAAGTATGGACGATCCCAATTGTCCGGAGCGCTTGGCGGTAAAATAGCGGCAGTTTCCAAAACTAGAGAGGTCATTCTACTATTAAAAAACTCTGTCAACCGAGATATTGCAGTTCTTAAATTGAGGAATCTGTTCCCGAGATTTGTGCCTAGAGCCAAATAAATCATTTCTTTACCAATCCGAACAAATAAATGATGCGCTCCCTAAATTGTCAATCGGTGGTGCTGTTTTTATTACCTCAATGCGTTTCAGTATCGATGAGTCGCCTAAATATGAGGATATTTCATCATATAAAAATTGAGTCATTCTTTCTAATAAATTGAATTTTGCATTCCGCAGTCTAGTGTCTAGAAAATTTATCAACTTTGCGTAACAAATAGTTTCATCGATGTCATCCGCACAACAAGCCTTGTTTTTTTTCGAAAAACGCAGGCAAATATTTATGATAACTTTGCGTTTTTTATGTTTTTCAGAATCGTCATTTCCCAAGATGACGTACATTTCATAATTGGTAATGTTTAATTGCTTTATCATGCTCAAAATCTAACACCTAGGATTTTATCTTTTTTTCGACATACTTCGCCCACAAATCCGCACGCTTTTTTATAGTAATTTCTTTTGATTGGCGCAATCTATATTCGAAAATTTTCCGATGGTCGCCGGATAGTAAAATTTCAGGAACAGATCGGCCGTTAAAAATAGTAGGCCTAGTATATTGATTGTACTCTAGCAAATTATTTTGAAAAGAATCGTTTTCTGTTGAGTTATTATTTCCCACAACATCCGGTAAAAGACGAACGCATCCTTCGATAATCATCATGGCGACGATTTCTCCTCCTAGCAGCACGAAATCCCCTGCTGAGATTTCTTCCATTTCATAAAAATCTATAATTCTTTGGTCTACGCCTTCATACCTACCGCACAGCATCGTTACGCCCGGCAATTCGCTAATTTCCTGCAGATCCGACTGTCTAATACGTTTTCCTCGGGGGGAAAAATAAATTCTTCTCCACTTTTTTTCACTGTCCGAAAGAGTTTCAAAAGCTTTTTCAAAGATAAAAGAAGATAGAATCATACCAGCACCGCCGCCGTAGGGAGCCGAATCGATGCGGTCTGATTTTATTGGAAATTTTCTCAAGTCTATTAGGTTTAAGTTCCATTTTTTTTGATCGTAAGCTCTTTTTAAGATAGAAACTCCGAGATTTCCGGGAAAAGCATCGGGGAAAGCTGTAAAAACATTTGCTTGCCACATCAGTTTTTAAATCCATTAAATGCGTCTAATGTCAAGAAAATTTCATCTCCGGATGCTGGAAAATTTTCTTCCGTAAAGGGAATTAAGAATTTATCGTTTTTATGAAGAACTTCGATTAAATTGCCTGCACCGAAATTCTTTACATCGGTTATTCGGCATGTGGCATTTGAGCAGATAACATGCACTTTTCGATCAATTAAATCATGGGGATAAAACTCATTTTTCCCCGTTTGGGGTAGATCAATCTTCTTCACATAAAAGAACTCGCCCCTCAGAGTTTCTGCCGAATCTCGAGTATTTATGTTTTCTATTATAATTACGCTCTTACCTTTATTGAGAAACTTTAAGACTCGAAAAGAAAACTCCTCTTTATCTTTATTATATATTTTTTTATATATACTCAAATTCCTAGAAAACGAGAAAACACGCACCGCTCCGCCTACCCCGAAAGCTCCGGCGACACGCAATATTTCTATCATTTTCCGCTATCCAGCAGAAGGCGTAGGTGCTGCATGCTGTTGCTTCGCCTCCAATCTCTCTAGTGCTTTCTTCTTTGGTGCTGATTTTTTAGGAGTCTCCCGCACCGATTCCCTTTCGCACAACCCCAATTTATTTAATAATATCGAGACTCTATCGGATAGCTTGGCACCCACTGAAACCCAATATTTTAT
Organism: Holosporaceae bacterium; assembly: GCA_031283445.1. Lineage (GTDB taxonomy): Bacteria > Pseudomonadota > Alphaproteobacteria > UBA3830 > UBA3830 > JAIRMQ01. Next base: position 25,132 of record JAITBT010000068.1, read on the forward strand.
TCTATCTGATTTCGCTGAGACACGATCCGGATGTTCTTCGGACAAAAAAGGATTATAGAAACCCACTTTTTCCAAAAACGCTCCATCCCTAGGATTTCTAGAATCTGTCACTACCATTCTGTAAAATGGCCGTTTTTTCGCTCCTCCTCGAGCCAATCGAATCTTCAAAGCCACAAAAATCTCCACTCTTAATAAAACGGCTTATTCTACCAAGACTAGAAATCAAAGTCCAGCAGTGAATCTTATAAGAATTATCTAGAGCCTGTAGTCGTGAAATTTCCCCCTAAAGCATAATGCAGCAAAAAACCGTTAATCAGCTGCTCATATTTTATAGTTTTGATTGCTTTATAAAAGTTCTAAAGGTTCCCAACAAAATTAAACCTAGCCCGGCGATTATATACATATCCGGAATTTTATCATACAAAAAAAAATCAAATATCGTATTGGGTATTAGCATTACATATCCCGCAGAAGCCAATTCTGAGCTGGTGGATAATTTAAAGGAATGGACTATAAAATATTGAGCAAATGCTCCAAACAATCCACCAGCGAACAAAACCATTGTATGACCTATAGTCATAGAGATTAAAGTAGACCATCCCGCAAAAAAAGATAGTATTATTAAAAACAAATGGTGATAAAAAATTATAGTCAGCTCGCTTTCGGTGGAGGTTAATTTTTTTACGATCACTTGATTTAGTGCAGCAATAATTGCTCCTGCAACCGCAAACATAATACCCAATTGAAATATTCCTTTTCCGGGACGCAGAGCCAAACAAATTCCCCCGAATCCCCAAAATACAGCAATAGCATTCTGCATATAAAATTTTTCTTTTAGTATCCAAACGCTCAGCGGGATTACGAAAATAGCCGTCGTTAATCCAACAACTAAGACATCTATCATCGGTGAATAATTATAGGCGCACATGAAAGAGTAAGTTCCACAGGAAGCTAGAGCAGACCGAAAGACATTTTCTTTAATACGTTTTGTTCTCAAAGGGTTAATTCCTCTAAAGAGTGCTAGCAATAAAAATGGAATAAATCTAAAAATTGTGCGAAAAAAAGTAACCTGATGCACTCCATAAAGTGGCATAAAGTATTTCATTATTGCATCGGAAAAAGAATAAAGACAAACCCCCGTAATAAAAAAAAGATATCCACGCTTTTTACTGTTCATAAACATTTTTATACCGTTCTGAATGTACAGCATAGCATCTTTGTTTCTCCGATCAGATGGTTTTCGAAATCGTTTCGGATAAATTTCTCCTTTCATAAATCATTCTATAGATTTCAGGAAATATTTTCAGAGAAAGATTATATTTCTGCATGAATAATGGAATAGCTTTCGCCGTAAACACACCCTCTGCAAGCGCGCCAGTCCAATTGTCCGGATGTCCGCCGGACGCCAAGTGCTCGCCGAAGAGGACATTGCGCGATTGCCGGCTATTGCAAGTTAGGATAGTATCTCCAATGCCTCCAAGCTCGAAAAATGTTTCCTTTTTTCCTCCCATAGCAACGGCGAAGTCTGCCATTTCATGCAATCCATCTACTATCAACTTAGTGATGGCGCTGCCACCGAGCTTCAAACCGGAAAAAACACCACATCCTATGGCTAACACATTTTTTAACGCTCCGGCCACCTGCAATCCTATGTAATCGTCTACTACCTCGATTTTAAACGTAGCAGATGATAAAGATTCCGAAATATGCCGAGATAATTCTGCATTTTTGCTCGCTATATTTACACCTGCTGAAAGCCATCGCGCAATTTCATGAGCAAAGGATGGACCAGAAAGTATGGCATAGCTGTTATCCAAAATTTCCTCCACGAGATCGCTCTGCAATTGGCAGTTTTCGACATCAAATCCTTTAGAACACAAGATTAGCGGTGCCTTAATCTCATATTCTTTTATTTGTTTGCAAACAGCCAATACTGCGGCCACAGGAAGAGCGAAAAAAATAACATTACAGTCCTGAATTCGAAAGAAAACGTCGGAGCATATGATATTAGGGGCCAGAGTAATTTCCGGAAAGGCCTGGGGATTCATGTGCAATTCATTGATGGCTGACGCAACTGTCTTGGACCTGCTAATTAATAGGATTTCCTTTGCTCTTCGACTGAAACATTGGGCGATGGCGGTTCCGTAACAACCAGCTCCGATGATTCCTATTTTCTCCAATAAAAACACAACAAAACTCCTTCAATAAAAGCATAGGCCTTTTACAAAATTTAATTTATACTCATCACTGATGTTTACAAATAGCAAGAATACGTTAAATTTTTTGTTAAAAAAAGTAATCGAGACCGCAGAAAAAATCAAAGGAATCGGCGGCGAATGCTATTCAAAATTAGTAAAGAAAATCAGTTTTATTCCAGTAAGTTATTATGTCACCCATATCAAAAGCATTGTTGTTCTGATTCTGATCTACGGATTGGCGTCTTTCTTGGTTTATCCGAAGTTTGATTTTTATACTTTCCTGAAGGAAATTTTTTCTTTACTGTGCGCCTATGGAGCAATACTCCTTTGGTTTGTGGATAAATTAGATGATGAGGATCAATTTAAAATAGCAATGGGGACAACGGCTTGTATCGCTCCCATTTTATTTATAAATAATCCATGGACCATAGCTTTAAGCAGTCTACTTCTGATGATTTTCGGTGAATTTATTTTCTTTAGAACCGAGACTAGCGCCATCCTCCTAACCGAAGGAATCGATATTCTAAAAAAAGCCTTCTATTCATGGAGTGTAAATTTGAATCTTTCCCAATGGAATAAAAAATTCTCAGCCTTCGTTATTGTTGTCCAAATCTGGTGGCGAGACTTTTCCCGCAGGCACAATATTAGTAGACATAGTATAAAAAAGTTCGTGAAATTGCTCCAGAAAAACATTGTAGAACAGATAAAACAGCGACTTAAGAAAAAGACTTAGTAATAAAAAAGGACGCGTAGGAAGTAGTTGTTTCAGGTTGATTTTCCTTTTAGTTGTCCACAGGCAGCTAAGATGTCAATTCCTTTAGATTTCCGCAGAAGAGTACGAATATTATGTGACAACAATGTGCGAGAAAATTCGTTTGCTCTATTTTCATCACTGCCGAAAAATGGAGCTCCTGGCCAATTATTGTACATTATTAAATTTACTTTACAATTGCAGGATTTTAGCAGGCGAGCCAATTCCAGAGCGTCAATTTCGGTATCATTGAAGTCACGCAGCAACAAATATTCGAAAGTAACGCAACTAGTGTTACTGCTTTTTCGATACTCTTCGGCAGCTGCTAGCAACATTTTTATAGGATATCTATTGTTTATGGGCATGAGGAAAGAGCGCTTTTCGTCAGAAGAAGCATGGAGAGAAATCGCTAATTTTACACCGAATTTCGCTAAATTTGTAATGGCTTTTTCGATTATGCCAGACGTCGATATGGTAATTTTATGCCGAGAAAAATTATGGGCCTTTTTATTCAAGAGTAATGATAAAACATTTGATAAATTTTCAAAATTTAAAAGAGGTTCTCCCATACCCATAAATACAATATTCGTTATGGATTTTTCGGCTTTCCAAAAAAAAATCTGGGAAATAATTTCCGAAGAAGAAAGATTGCGAATGAATCTCTGCGTTCCGGAATGGCAAAATTTGCATCCTACGGCGCACCCTATTTGAGTCGATATGCAGACAGTAGTTCGGCGAGCATCTGGAATGAAAACAGATTCCACGCTATTTCCATCCTCCATCTCTAAAAGAGCTTTTTGAGTACCATCAGAGGATTTTTGTAAAACAGAACATTTGGGTCTGGCGAGAGTATAGTTATTTTTCAAAATTTTCCTAACCGCCAATGGGACATCGGACATTATATCGAATGAGAAGGCCAACTTTGTATGAATCCACGGGAAAACCCGCTTTGCGTCCAAAGCGCACAGCCCGTGTTCGAGAAATTTGAGTTTCAATTGCTCCAGTGTCAAACCGAGTAGATTTATCTTTTGCATTGCGATTTTGCGAGCTTATCTACGCGTTCGTTGTATTCATTCCCCGAGTGTCCGGCAACCCAATTCCAGGAAATTTTATGATGCCGAGTTAATTCCTGTAATCGGATCCACAGTTCTTTATTTTTCACAGCCTTTTTATCTGAGGTTAGCCAGTTGTTTTTTTCCCAACCACCTATCCATTTGGTTATGCCATTTATTAGATATTGACTATCTGTATATAACATTATGGCATGCTTTTCTTTCAATTCCTCCAATGCTTTTATAGCAGATATCATCTCCATGCGGTTGTTGGTAGTATTTTGCTCTCCGCCTAGAAGCTCTTTTTCAAAAGAATCTTGGATAAGTATTGCTGCCCAACCTCCGGGTCCGGGATTTCTACTGCAGGCACCATCCGTATAAATTACAACTTGTTTCATATTTCCATTTCCCCGGAAAAAACATAAAAAGCTGGGCCCGATTGAAAAATATTTCCTTCTTTATCTTGATGAATCATTAATGAGCCTCCCATCTGCCTTACCAAAACGTTTTGCGAAGAGATAATATTTTGGGCACGAGCAACGGAAACAGTAGCACAAGCGCCGCTGCCACAAGCCTGCGTTAATCCAACTCCCCGCTCAAAAACAGATAATATAATTTCATCATCGGATATGATCTGTGCAAATGAAACATTTATTCTGTTTTCAAATAATGTATGATTTTCCAGCTGAGCTCCAACGGAAATTATTTTTTTCTCTTCTGGAATATTTTTGCAGAAAAGAATCAGATGTGGATTACCAATCGAAACACAGGAAGCATAATAAATGGATAGATCCAGCGGTAAATTTAATTCGCTGTGCAGCTGCGAAACATCTGGGGAGAGCTTCGATAATCCAACATCCCGTGGATCAAAACTTGGTTGCCCCATTCCTACACGAATTTTACCATCCACTTGAATCGGATAGCTTCTTTTATCAACTCTTAAAAAACATTTGGACACATCGTTGCATTTTTTCATGAGGAATCCTAAACACCTAGCGGCATTTCCGCAAATTTCTGCTTTACTTCCATCTGAATTAAAAAATTCAGCAAAAATATCGCTATTTTGAAATTTGTATAGAACCGTCAGATCGCAGCCGACACCATAATTTCTATTGCTAATACTGAGGAAAAAAGATTTATCTAAACATGGTTTTTCAGGAAATTGCATCAGGTCAATCATTACAAAATCGTTACCTAGTGATTGCATTTTGTCGAATTTAATCAACATAGACTTTCGCTTAGCATTTTTTTTGCGAGAATTTTTCCGTATTCTACAGCAGGTTGGCTAAAAGGATCAACTTCCATAAATTTACAAACGCAAACCACCTCCAGCATAAAATGCATAAACAAAGCTCCCATAACCTCTGGAGAAATTTCCGGAACTTCTATTTTCCGGACGCTACATTTTTTTTCCAGAAGAGATGTCATAGTAGCAGTATACTGAGCTTTAAAAATGCTTCCTGTTGTTTTATTCTCTAGATAAGAAAGCTCCGGTAGTAGATATTTGTTCTGGGCTATACACGATTTCGATTCCTGATTTTCGAAAAAAAATGTGAAATATTTATCTTCATTTCCATCCAGATACAGCTGTAGCTGACTATGCTGATCCTGCGTGCCAATGGCCGTCAGCGGTGTGATGCCGAGACCATTCTTTCCGGTACTTTCGGCATACAACTGGGCAAGCCATGCACCAAATTTTATCAGTTTATCCGTATAGATAAATGCTACGTGCTGTGACCTTTTTTTTTGAAAATTTTCAATCATAAAAAAGGAGCCTTCTTCGATTTTTTCCAAATGATTTTCTAGAATTTGTTTCCCACCAGATCTAATCTTTGTAGGATCAACTCCACAAATCAACGCCGGCAGCATTCCTACAATTGAAAATACGGAAAATCTACCACCAATGGTCTTGGGATGATCTATGCATAGTGAATTGAGTTCGTTTGCTATTTTTCTTAATGGAGATAATTTGTTTTCGGTGATAAATACAAATTTATCTTCTTTTTCCTTTATAAAATCTAATGCCAACAAAATTTGGCAAATGGTTTCCAGAGTTTCTCCGGATTTGGAAATACATAAAAACCCTGTTTCATCTGGATTAATATCCGAAAACATTTTTTGTAATGTCGTAGGATCCAAACTTTCGGCAAATCTTACGTTATTGCTTCGGGTTATTTCATGAATACATTGCCCTCCCAAACTAGATCCGCCGATGCCAAAAATCACAAAATTTTTGTGGCGCAACCATTTTTTAAGGCGCGGATTTCCAAGAATTTCCAAATCTTTCGTACATTTCGAAATTGAGAAACAATCCTGCATCAGCCAATCTGTATTCCCAAAACAATTTTTCCATTGAAATTCGCTAGGAGAAAGGATTGACTGTTTAATCAGCATTTTTTTGCTTTAGCGGTATCAGAGCAAAAATAGTGCACGGATCTCTTTTAAAGATCGCCTTTCCTTGAGCCGCCGCTGCGTTCAGATCAACTTTATCTACAGCTTCTGGATAAGTTTTTAAAAAATCAAAACTATAACCAGCTCCTATTTTGTGAGCGAACCAGGTGCAGAACTCTGAAATGTCCCGATCATGACGGAGCACATCAGAAGATTCCCGCACCTTTCGTCTAGCGCACGCAAACTCCTCCGTAAAAATATCCTCGTCAGCGATGTTTTTAACTTCCGTAAGAATAGCAATAATGCCTTCTTTCACCTTTATTCGGGGGGAAAGAGTGACCGTCAAACAAAAATCACCTGACTCGTAGTTCCAAAAGGAAGAGCTACCGGATACTGCTGTCGCGAGCCTCATTTCGACCAATTGACGTTGGAGTGCCGCTACTAGATAGCTAGCAAAAATTTCCAACGCTAGAGTTTCGTCTTTCTGCTTCCGATAATTATGCGTCCTCCAATACATTTCAATAATCGGAGCACTGGTCTGGGTGCTATACCTTGTAATCATGGTGGTTGATCCATGATGAGGGGGCTCCGCCAATCTTTTTATTTCAGACTTTCTGTTTTCTTTGAAGTGTTTCGAAACAAGCTGTAGCGCTTGTTCTTTATCGACATTTCCTACGATAACGACCGTAGCGCGATTATTTGTATGATTATTATTCGCGAAAGCTTTAATATCCTCTTCGCATATGTTTTGTACATTATCTGGATCTCCGCAAATCCCTTGTCCGTAACCGGAATGCCAATACATGGATTCGCGAGCGCAGCAGGGACATTTTTGTTCCTCTTCGAAGATCTGTTGTTTTGCGACTCTCTTACCAGCATCTAAATCATCTACTCTACATGAAAAATCAGAAAAAGTTTCACCGAGATTTTTAATAAACGCATTTAAATTCTTGGTTTTCCCGTAAAAATAATAGATGCTTTGATCATGTCCAATGGATGATCGAATTTCGGACCCACTCTGGATGAAATCCGCAGAAATGTTTTCTCTTAGTTTTTCGGTAAACACATAATTCAGCAAATTCGCGACACCGTGCTTATCTCCGTCATCATTACTTCCAGCAGAAACACATAACAGAAGCAATAAATTATCCGATTCATCTGCATCGACGAAAACAACTGTCACACCATTTTCTAATGTTTGAACGGAAGATTCTCTATACTGCGCTGCATGGGAACTAAAAAAAAATAAAAGCGTAAGAAATGCGACCGACTTCTTAATCATCTCACACCTCATTCTTTACACGGGGGAACGAGCAAAGGATTATTCTCTTTCGCCTTGTCTAGCTCTATTTTACTATTCTCATAGCCTCCGCATCCCAGGAGAGATACAAATAACATCAATAGAAATAAAGTTTTTCTCATTATCCATTTTTCCTATACAAAATAAAAAACAAAACAGCCCCGCCTATTACAATTGCACTATCTGCAATATTAAACGCCGGCCAATGATAGTTTATCAAATGAAAATCTAAAAAATCAATAACAGCTCCATAGATTATTCTGTCTACTAAATTTCCTATCGCTCCCCCCATTACCAAACTAGCTGGAAATTGGCAGGAGGGATCTTTCATTATCCACGAACACAGAAGTATCATTACTAACAGAGAAACAAATATTAGAAGTAGTGGAGATAAAGCGCCATTCAGTAGCCCAAATGTAATGCCTTTATTCTCCACTCTTACTACGTTAAAGAATGACCATACATATATACTTTCTCCTCTATTCAAAGACTTTACAACCATAAACTTCAATATCTGATCGCTTAACAGAACGAAAAGAACGACCAACACATTTATGCACGAGCTAAAACCCTTTGACACCGTTCGCATATTTTCTCCTCGTTTAGAGTTGTCGATGCTTTCCAGCATCTTTCGCATTTTGTGCCTTCCGCAACCGTAATAATTACACCTATATTTTTCAATTCTTCATCAATAAATGCTCCATCTGGAATAGGAGTATTTTCAATTTTAAGCACAGATGTAATCGTCACTTCTTCCCAAAAGGACTCGTCCTTTGTTGGTAGTATATTATCCGGATCGAATATTACCACCCGCGCCTGCAAACTTGATCCAATAATTTTACTTTTGCGGGAAATTTCTAGGGCAGTAGTTATGGATTTTCTAATTTCCTTTATTTTGTTAATTTTTTCGCATAACTTTCGATTGCTCCATTCTTTACTTGGTGTCAAAAAATTCTCCAGATGAACGCTGGAGCTCTGGTAAAAGCTAAGCCAAGCCTCTTCTGCCGTGAAAACAATAATTGGAGCGAGCCATCTAATAATATGCTGAAACAACACGTTCAGAACGTAGCGGTATGCTTTGCGCGTTGGATTATCTTTGTGCTCACAGTAGAGGCAGTCTTTTCGAATATCGAAAAGAAACGAAGATAAATCTCCAGAACAGAATATGTACAACGTAGAAAAATACTTATTAATATCATACAAATCTATGCAAGACATTAATTCTTCATGTATTTCGGTCAATCGATGCAGTGCCCATTTTTCCAGATCCGGAAGTTCGTCATAGGAGACGAATTCTACGGAAACGTCATATCCAGCTAGAGCGCCTAGCATATATTTTAAAGTATTGCGTAATTTTTTGTATACATCTTCCAGCTGCTTCAAAATATTCGTGCCAAGCTTTAAGTCCTGAGTAAAGTCACTACAGGAAACCCACATTCTAAAAATATCCGCTCCTAAATTTTTTACTATATCATCTAGCGTAACAACGTTTCCCAATGATTTGGACATCTTCCGGCCTTTTTCATCCACAATAAATCCGTGAGTCATTACCGCCTTAAATGGAGAATTTCCCGAAGCTCCGCAGGAATTTAACAGCGAATGTTGAAACCACCCGCGATGCTGATCCGATCCCTCCACATACATATCCGCCTGAAAATTTACGTCTTCTTTTCTTAAAACATAAGCATGAGTGGAAGCACTTTCAAACCAGACATCCAGCGTATCCTGCACTTGCTCATAGTCCTCAATTTTATACTTATCTCCCAAAAAAAAATGTGGATCGCGAGAAAACCATGCATTAGACCCTTCCCGTGCAAATATATCTGCAATTCGATTGATTACTTCAGCATCTCGAAGTGGTTCTCCGGTTAGTTTTTCGATGAACAGAGGAATCGGAACTCCCCAAACCCGCTGACGCGAAACACACCAATCGCCTCTATTTTCTACAAACGCTTTAATGCGATTATATCCTTGCTTTGGAATCCACCTGATTTTTTCAATTTCTTCCAGAGCTTTTTGCCGTAATCCAGTATTATCCATTCCGATAAACCACTGGGGAGTCGTTCTAAAAATTAATGGCGCTTTTGATCTCCAGGAATGAGGATAGCTGTGCTTTAAAGTTGATTTAAATAACAAAGAATCAACACAATCTAAAGCCTGCAGCATTATTTCATCGATTTTGAAGATATGCTTTCCCGCAAATAAAGGAATATCATCATAATAAATACCGGCTTCATTTACAGTCGCTGGCACTTTAATGCCAAATTTTTTACAAACACTGAAATCTTCAATCCCGTGGCCGGGAGCTGTATGAACTAAGCCGGTACCGGCACTGGTCTCCACATGCTCTCCGTGAATCAGAGGAACATCAAAATCATACCCAGATTTATAAAATGGATGACGACAAATTGCTTTTTCCAACAATTCTCCCGAGAATTCACGCAGAATTTCACAGGAAATACTCGTAGTCCGTGAAAAATTTTCCACGAGATTCTTGGCAATAATGATTTTTTTTTCTTTTTCCTTTAAAAGGCAATAGATTATGTTAGCGGAATAAGAGATGGCGCGATTTCCTGGAATCGTCCAGGGTGTTGTCGTCCAAATAATACAATAAGAATCTTTTAGGAATTCGATCGGAGAGGATTTTACCTCGAAAGCTACATAGATACTGGAAGAACTCTTTTCCATGTACTCAATTTCAGCATCTGCAAGTGCGGTTTGCTCAACTACTGACCAAAAAACCGGCCTTTCCCCCCGATAGAGAGTACCATTTAAAACGAATTTGCTGATTTGTCGAATGACCTGAGCCTCTGCTTCGTTATTCATAGTGAGATAGGGATTTTCCCAATCGCCGTTGACACCCAAGCGTTTAAAACCTTCCCGTTGAACATCTATCCAACGTTCAGCGAAATCTTTACATAAATCTCGAAACTTCGATACCGGAATATCTTCTTTCCGCTGACCATTTTCTCTGAGTTGCTCCTCGATCTTCCATTCGATGGGAAGGCCATGGCAATCCCAGCCGGGAACGAACGGAGTATCGAATCCCTGCATATGTTTCAGGCGAATCACAATATCTTTTATTACCTTATTCATAGCCGTTCCAGCATGCGGTGCTCCATTAGCGAATGGTGGACCATCATGAAGAACAAATTGTCGGCACCCTTTCCGTAAACTTCTAGATTTTTTGTAAATGCCAATTTTGTTCCAGTATTCCATAATTTCAGGCTCTTTCTGTGAAAGATTGCCTCTCATTTGAAAATCCGTTTTCGGTAGAAATATCGTATTTTTAAGGTTCATAATTATCATCAAGTTACATTTTTGTTGAGATTAAAAAACCTCTTTACCAAAGTCAATGAAATCTTATAGTGCCCCGGCATCATGTATAACTTTTGTGTAAATGAAAACCATCGCTCGACCATATAAAATCTCTAGCTCAACCGTTGGATATATTGCTCTATTACTCTGAGAACTTTCTCCAGGAAAAGACAAAAGTTCGCCATCCAGCTCCCATTTAAGACCTTTAGATTTTACAGAGCACCGTGGCATTCCAAAAATTGAAATTTTTGTATTCATCGGAACATCAAAATTCTGGCTTTTATCCAGGGACATAAAAATCATATCATTGGAAATCGCAACGTACTCGGTTCTAGAAAATATACTAATATTTCCTAATATATGATCTACGTATCCTCCGTCTATTCCCATCACAATGGTTGGAGTCAAAGATTTCGTCCTGATAAAGTCCAGTGCTTTTTCAAAATCTGTGCTTTCTTGGTTTTCTATTTTTAAGTGAGCTCTCTCGGTTAATAAGCTATCATCTACGCTATCCAAATCTCCTATTATTAGGGAAGGTTCAATGCTATTTTTGATCAAAGTATTGGCTGCACCGTCAGCAGCTATAATTGGAAAATCGATTTTTTTTATAAAATCGCAGGGTAAATCCCCATCAAGGCATAATATCGATTTATACTTCGATAGGCTTTTTAGAATGCTTATCATAGATAATCTTTTGAACTATCGATCCACTGGACAAAATTACGCCAACGATATTACCATATATAACGAATGGGGAATTCGTGTATACTCCGTGAATTATCCAAGCTACAGAGCAGATAAGATAATTAATCAACATACTCATAGAAATATCAGCCGTCGATTTCGTTCGATATGACTTATAAACTTGCGGAAACAACCCTATGATGGAAGTAACTATCGCAACTCCGCCGGATAAGTTTTCCAGTGTGCAAAAACTCAATGCCATTTCTTCTTCCTCGATTATTTGCTATATGGATTCTCCTGCTGTCTAAGGAAAATTCTCAGCGGCACTCTGCCGAAGTTAAATGATTTTCTTAAGCAATTCAATAGATATCTTTCATAACTCTTCGGAAGATGCTCCAAACGATTGGCGAAGAGTGCAAAAGTCGGTGGCTTACAATTCGTTTGGGAAATATATTTTAATTTTATAGGCATTCCGTTTACCAGAGGTGGAGGATTTTGATATATCGCTGCTTGAAACCATTTATTAAGGACACTAGTGGAAATTCTCCGAGACCAATCATCGTATAATTTCATGGAAGTATTAAAAATTCTGATTAATCCTTTTTTTTCTTTTGCCGAAACAAGTAGACATGGGACCTGTGGTAATTGAGCGAATTCTTTCTCAACTCTTTTCTGTACGGACTTCAAGATTTCATCCGGATCGTCCACTAAATCGCTTTTATTTAGGGCGAATATAACTACCTTTCCCTCATCAAAAACTTTTCTTGCGATAGTTATGTCTTGTTTTTCTAAAGGATTCCGTATATCCACCAGAATAACAACAATACTGGCTTGACGGATGTGCTTCCAAGCATCAGCAGTAGCAATTGCTTCGATTTTTTCTTCAATTTTGGATTTTCTTCTTTGGCCCGCAGTATCTATCAAAAATATACTGCGGTTTTTGAATTTCCAATGTAACGATATTGAATCCCGAGTGACTCCAGGAGTATCTCCCGTAAGTAATCTTTTCTCTCCTAAAATCGCGTTTATTAGTGTCGATTTTCCAACATTTGGTCGACCAACTATAGCAATTTTTATGGGAGTATCATTATTTATCTTAAAGTCTTCATCATCTTTGAAATCATGTTTTGATAACTCTGCATAGACTTCATCTATTCCTAGGCCATGTTCTGCGGACACTGCTACTCCTTCCCCAAAGCCTAAAATTTCAGCATTATATATCGAAGCCTTTCCTTCAGATTTATTTTTAATAAGAATAATTGGACGATGCCCCACTTTTTTAAAAATGCTTCTTACCCAAGCGGCAATAGCTTTATCTGTTTCTATAATTCCTTCGATAGCATCGACGAGCCAGAGTATTAAATCAGATTTTTCGATCGCGATCCGAGATTGTTCATTCATAGAAAGCGCAAGTGCATCTTTAGAAAAAAGATCTATCCCAGGAGTATCCAGCAGCACGAATTTCAAGCCGCACAACTCAACCCTCGCCGATTTGCGATCCCGCGTTATACCTGGAGTATCTCCGACGATTGCGGATCTAGCTCCAATGAACCTGTTAAACAGCGTCGATTTTCCAACATTCGGCCTTCCAATTATGGCGACTTTCATTTATAAGCCACAATTCTTCCACAATCCATTAGAATATATAGAACACCATTAGCTACAACTGGATTAACAGAAACCCTATCCCAACCATCATTCATATCAATAGTTTTTTTAATTTTTCCATCACCTAGAGACAGGCAGATCATGCGCCGACGTGGAGCCACCATCAGTAAATGATCTTTTACTAAGATCATACCATACCAATCGGCGATTTCTTTTGTATCCTCGGTAAGCTTAGCGGACCAGCGCTTGTTCCCAGTTTCTTTATTTAAACATACCACCTCGGATTTTGAATTCAATATGAAGATGCTATTGCCGCTTACTATTGGAGTTTGAACTCCTCCAAAATCATTCCTCCACAATAATTTTCCATTTTTCACATCAAATGCCGACGTTTGGGCATTCGCAGACACAAAATACACCACACCATCCTTTACTACGGGACAAGCTCGCGGATGGGAGAACGCGCTTGCCGTGTTAGTTATGGAAAACTTCGACAACATCGCATCCCAGAGGGCAGCCCCCGTCTCTTCCAAAAGAGCGTAAACTTCTCCCGAAGGGTAAGCAAAATACACGACACCATCATCTACTGCAGCTGCAGTGCATCCGAGAAATGTGGAATCCGCTGTCATGCCTGCGTGAGACCACAAGATTTTTCCGCTATTTATATCGATGCAGTGCAAACTACTATTGCTACACATTACGAAGGCTTTTCCATTATGGATGGTTATGCCATCCCCTTTACACGGAGCGGGTAACTTGATCCGCCAGAGGATCTTCCCATCCTTAGCATCTAGGCTGAATCCTTCGGCAAAGCTAGATGTTACGACAAGGCGACCTCCTTCATAAGCGATAGCTCCTCCGATTTGCCCATCTTTGCCAGCGATGGTAATACTTTTTCTCCATAACCTTTTTCCATTCTGCTGATCAAACGCGTACACAATACCACCCGCATCGATGCAGAATACTTTCCCTTCGGCCACGATTGGCGAAGCTGCCATTCTCAGAGCAGGCGTTGTTTCAAAATCAAGTTTACTTCTCCAGTATTCCGCGACAGAACTTGTAACAGAAAATTGCAAAGGAGGATAGCAATGAGAAGCGTTAAAATGAGGCTGCAGGAACTGGGAATTACTTTCCACCCGCTGATCCTCAACAACTGGAGTGGAGTCTTTCTTCTTTATTATCTCTTCGTCTATTTCAGAAGCTATCACATCTTCGCGAACGCCTTTTAGAACATCTTTAGATGAACACCCGTTTAATATCAATCCTAGAGTGCTCAATAATACAATACTCTTTTTTTTCATAATTACTTTTTCTCCAAACTGTTTTTCATATGGCTTAACAAAAGGCCCACCCTTTTTTTCATGGTATTTGGGGCTTCGTTGTCTTTTATAATTTTTTTCAAATTCTCCTGAGCTTTATCGTAATCTCCTTGAGTCTTATAATTCATAGCCAAAAGCTCCAAAGCCGTAAAGCGGAAAGGCCTGTTTTTTTCCGCTAGAGGCTCTAGCAACTTTATCAATTCGTCCGCTGACTTTAGACGATACGATACATAAATAATCACCGCAAGATCTTTCCACATCTGATCCACGCCGTGCTTTTTGGGTAGAGACAGAAGAGCATCTGCATTTTTCAACATATCTTTAAAATCTGATAATTGTTTCCCGGATTTTATGATGAGAAGAAAAGGCTTCAACTCGGCAGGAGCATTTTCAATCAAACCATCTATTATACTAGAATCTTTACGAGTAGAAAATTGCAATTCATTCAAGAGAGCATTGGTGATTTCTTCTTTTTGCTCCATTTTTCGGATATACCATGAAGAATAGGCTAATATTCCGATCACTGAGATACTAATTGTCACAAGAACAATATTTTTATGCTTTTTCAAGAAAGCCAACAGTTGATCATTTTTTAATTCCTCATTTATCTCTTCAATAATTGAGCTGACTTCATTCGCCATGAAGAATCCTTTCCATCAAATCGTGTGATTCTAAATCATGTTTTGATTCCTTACCAGGTCATTCGGAATAGATCTTCCGTTTTTCTTCATTAAAAACATTTCTTTAATTTTTATTGAAGAAACTTTATTGTATAAGCATCTGCTACGGAAGGGTGACAGAGAGGTCGAATGTGACGGTCTCGAAAACCGTTGTGCGTTCTACGTACCGTGGGTTCGAATCCCACCCCTTCCGCCAGTATTGATGTCGATCGGGAGAGATGGCCGAGTGGTTTAAGGCGCACCCCTGGAAAGGGTGTACATGGGGAACTGTGTCGCGAGTTCGAATCTCGCTCTCTCCGCCAAAGCTAGCTTAGATTAAATATCTGAGGCAAAAATCAAAAGAAGAATAAAGGGAGAAACCTCTCTGCGTGGGTTAGAGCATTATCTGATTTTATGATAATCTTTGCAAAAAAGTCTCCGTGAGCCACATCTATACGCGAGTTATGGATTAAAGGAGTTGCAATAAGAGGCAGAAGGGCAAAAATCCGAATGGAACTTAGGGAGATTAGCCATGAAAAAAGATATCACAGCTTTGTTTTGTAGATGATTTTTATAAATCTTTGAAGCAGGAAATCGAAAAACATCAAATTTCAAACCAATGGAAAATCAGGAAACCAATTAGAATTCCAGGACTTACCGAAAGCAAGATCACGACGATAACACTTATGTTTCAAGAGTCTCCATGCAGAAATTTCAAGTACCTTTATAATTCCTACCTGCGGTTGTATAAATCGGAGTTTTCCCAATTGCCCTGCCATGAAAGATTTGTAACTCTGATATCTAGCGTATTGTGTTTGCTTGTTATTTTGTTTTGTGGCATGGTCAGAAAAGATGGCAAGCTTTATCAATTCAACTTTCTGGAATGCTCTCCGCAGCGAATAAAAAGCAACAATGTTTTCAAAGAGTTAGCAAGAATCGGCAAATCTACGAAAGTGTGATTCTTCGGGTTCAAATTACACTCGATGAAAAAGGAAATTTAATAAATGCAAAATTAACAAAAGGGAATCAGGATGACCGCTCCGTAGTGCCTCAAATGACAGCAGATATGACAGGTTTTCTCTTCGCTGATAAAGGATACATCAGCAGAGAGCTTTTTCTTCGATTACTCGCCCGTGGGTTGAAATTAAT
>JAITBT010000030.1 GCA_031283445.1 Holosporaceae bacterium
TTACCTTTTGCTCGAAAGTACATAAATGCAAAATCCCTCTTTCTAGATGATTTGTTCCATATCCCAATCTAGATAATTCTAATGAAAAAAAATGGAAAATAGATTAATAGTAACGAGATGGATTAATAGTAAGGAAATATATTGCTATCGTTTAGAATCCTTAAAAAATTCTAAAAATTAACATGTCTTACAAAACTAACATGTGGTTGCCAATCCCAACTATTCTAATACTATTGTGATTTAATTATTTTAATGATAGCTTCTTCCCGTTGAGTACACATAATAAAAAAGAGAGGCCCGTGTGGCGGAAGGGTAGACGCTACAGACTTAAAATCTGTTGTCCATTAGGGCGTGGGGGTTCGAATCCCTTCACGGGTACCAAAGTGACGAAACGAGAAAGCAGTTATATGCAAACAAGATAATAAGGTTGAATTGTTAATCGGAAGTCAGGCGCAACAAATCGCGGATTTTTTTAATGGGTACAGAAAAGCTCGGATCATCGGAGGAGCATCCTATCCCAACACTCTTCTCGCGGCGCAAATCGTCCACTACGTTTTTGAGATACCGCGCGAAAGCTACCAAATCTTCTGGCTTTTCATGGTCTGAGAAACTGATTCGAATAGTACATGTAGGCAATTTATGATCCGGATCAATAGCCAATATTACATTGGATTGGTTTTGATCTTGACAGGAACATCCGGAAGAAAAAGAATAATTCTGTATGCGTTTCAAGAGGTCTCGTAACAAAACTCCACCAATAGAAATGGAAACCACATGAGATGGAACAGTTGAATTAATATGCACATTGCAAATTTTGAGAAGCTCAGAAACTAAAATATTAAAATTTCTAGTTACCTTTACCCTATTGAAATGGAAATTTTGGATGGCGGCGGCAAATGATGCAATTAAAGCACTTGGCCGAGACCCAGGAAATAATTTAGCTCCAGTTCCAAAAATAATTGGTTGAAGCTTTTTTTCATCACGCACATATACGGCTGCAATTCCTTTGGGAGCACCGATTTTATAGCCGGATACCGTAAGAAAATCGACATTTATTTCTTGGACATCCAGATTATATTTGCAAAACGATTGCGAGGCATCTGAATGAAGCAGAACTCCATATTTTTTAGCAATTTCCCCAATGGCTTTCAGATCCTGTATAGCTCCGATTTCACTGTTAAATGTCTGGATGGATATTAATTTTGTATTATCTCTAATGCTATTGGATAGTTGTTTCAGATCGATGCTTCCGTAGCGATCCACATCCAAGTAAGTAACTTCATGTCCTATACTTTCCAGATATTTAAATATGCATAATATGCTCTTATGTTCTATTTTAGACGTAATCATATGGCAGTGCGGATAGTTTTTAGCAACTCCCAGGATTGCAATATTATTGGACATGGTAGCGCTTGAAGTAAACACTATTTGATGCGGCATCGCGTTTATCTTTTCTGCAAGAACCATCGCCGCTTTGTATTCAATATCGCGCAAAACTCGCGCATGCTGATTAATTCCGGAAGAGTTACCATTCATGCGACTGATAGTATCAAATTCTGCCAGTGCTTTCTCGTTGATGGGGGCAGAGGCAGCGTAGTCGAAAAAATTAGCTTTTTCTTCCAAAGAGCAGGAAGATAAAAATAAACAGCTGATGCAACGCCATGCTATATTTATATTCATAATGGATCATTTACTACAATTGTTTCGTCATACAGTATAACCTGATTAGATAAAAAATACGTAAATACAAACGTATTCTTATGAAACTAATCGAGACGGCATAGCGAAGCAAGTATGATTACGAAAGAATAATTTTTGACAGCGAAGCTAATAATAAAATAGCAACAATATTGGTGATTTTTATCAGAGGATTAATTGCAGGACCTGCCGTATCTTTATAAGGATCGCCTACTGTGTCGCCGGTAACAGCGGCCTTGTGAGCATCGGAGCCTTTTCCTCCAAGATTTCCATTTTCGATGTACTTTTTTGCATTATCCCAGGCACCACCACCAGACGTCATAGCAATAGCCTGGAAGAGGCCTGTCAGTATTGTCCCCAACAGCATAGCACCGACACTCTTTAGACCAGCTTCTATCCCACCGCAATAACTGATTATAAGATACAAGAGAAGCGGAGCCAGTACCGGCAATAATGAAGGCAGAATCATCTCCTTTATTGCAGCTAGCGTAAGTATATCTACGGCTTTCTTATAATCAGGCTTGGCTTTTCCGGTCAAAATACCTTTGATCGTTTTAAACTGACGCCGTACTTCTACTACGACAGCGCCGCCGGCACGACCCACGGCCATCATACTGCAGGCACTAAATAAGTACGGAAGCAAACCACCGATGAAAAGACCTATCACCACATAAGGATCTCCCAGCTCAAAATTAATGGCTAGAGAGGGGAAATAATGCTCCAAATCCTGTGTATATGTCGAAAATAATACCAGCGAAGCTAAGCCTGCGGATCCAATTGCATAACCTTTCGTAACCGCTTTTGTGGTATTTCCAACGGCATCTAATTTATCCGTCACTTGCCGGACAGCGTCAGGCTCGCCAGACATTTCGGCGATGCCACCAGCATTATCGGTAATTGGACCATATGCATCTATGGCGATCACAGTTCCAGCCAGCGCCAGCATAGCTGTTGCTGACACAGCAATTCCGTATAATCCAGCCTGTTGGTAAGAAACCATGATTGCTGCGCAGATAATGATTACTGGAATAGCGGTGGCTTCCATCGAAACGGCTAAACCCTGTATGATATTGGTTCCATGTCCTGTTTCCGATGCTTTCGCTATGCTAATAACTGGTCTGTAAGAGTAGGAAGTATAATATTCGGTAATGTAAACCAACAAGAGCGTCACTAAAATCCCGATTATCCCACAATTCAAAACACCATACCCAGAGAACGACAAAAAGCCACTGTTAATCCGGAACACGGCATGCAGACCAAGCATTTCGCGCGTAATGAAGTACATCAGTATGGTGGAAAATCCCACAGTAGCCCACAACCCTTTGTAAAGGGCCAGCATCACATTTTGGGTTTTTCCCAATTTTACAAAAAAAGTCCCTAAAAGGGATCCAAGTGTACACACGCCGGAAATCACAAGTGGATACATCATTAATTGTTCTTTCGCTGCATCTTTAAAGAAAATTCCAGCTAAAACTATGGTCGCGGCGATGGTAACCACATATGTTTCGAAAAGATCTGCTGCCATTCCCGCGCAATCTCCAACATTGTCGCCTACGTTATCAGCTATTACAGCTGGATTTCGCGGATCATCTTCTGGAATACCGGCTTCGATTTTTCCGACCAGATCGGCGCCGACGTCTGCTCCTTTGGTAAAGATTCCGCCACCGAGGCGAGCAAATATTGAGATAAGAGAAGCTCCAAAACTCATGGAGATCAAGGATTCGGCCACCAGGCGTGCATCCGGAACAAAGGCATGGAGATAAAAGAAATACAACGAGATCCCCAGCAATCCTAACCCCACTACCAAAAAACCAGTCACGGTTCCGGATTTATAAGCGACGGACAATGCATGCGCTATACCTTTTTTAGCAGCTTCCGCCGTTCGGACGTTTGCTCTTACGGAAATATTCATACCAATATATCCAGCCACGGCCGAGAACGCTGCCCCTAGAACAAATCCCGTTGCAGGATAGCACCCCATAAATATCGCGATGACGATTGCTATTATGCTACCGACGACGGCGATGGTTCTATACTGTCTATTTAGGTAAGCGGCTGCGCCTTCCTGAATAGCCATTGCTATTTCTTTCATTTTTTCGGAGCCGCTATTCAGTTTCAGCATCTGGCCAGCGCTTACAGCACCATAACCCAGTGCCAAAATTCCGGATATAACTACCAAAAATTTCCAACAGCACATATTAAAACCTCCAACCCAAAAACGTTATACTGTCTCACAATATATGCCTGACATTAAATTTTCATCATAAAAACCATATTTCCAAGTGATTTTATATCGATTAAAATTAAAAATCTGTAAATACTCAGAAAACACGATTCCCACAAGTTTGTATAAAAAACATCACAGAAATCGGTGTCAGGCCCAGAGTCATTATCTTGGTCTACGATCGTTTCTAAAATCGGAGCGACGTCCGCCACCTCCACTGTTATTCTGGTAGCCTTCCTTAGACGAATGCGATTCTGAAACAAACATTGTTCGTCCTTCGAACTCAGTTTTGTTCATTTTTTCTATAGCAAGAGCAGCCAGTTCTTCCGAGGCCATTTCTACGAAACCAAACCCTTTACTTCTGCCACTAATCTTATCTTTAACGACGGTCGCAGACTCCACAGATCCAATGCGGGAGAACGCACTTCGCAGGGACTCATCGTTCACGGAGTACGCTAAATTTCCGATGTATAACTTCTTTTCCATAATCCACCAAATGTTAGAAGGAGCTCATCTAAAAACAGCACAAGGCCCATAAAGCTCCCCATAAATGGACCAGGCAAGCTATGTCTAACATAAAAACATTAACGAAAAAACAAAAAAATACTTTTTTTGCGAAGAAGATACTACATAGAGGGCAAAAAACATACTAAACTCACAGCGTTGTTTTTAGTAGGAGAAAAAATGGATGAAATCATTTTAGAAGCGAAGTCTGAGTCTGAAGGCGGAAAAGTAGTATTTCTTTTCCATGGCTACGGAGCTGATAAAAATGATTTACGCCCCATAGGTGAGAGGATTTCGAAAGCTTTTCCGGAAGCAGAAATTCACATACCTAATGGAATTGAGAGATGCAACGCAGGCATAGGAAGACAATGGTTCGCACTGGAAGACGAGGATGTAAATTTGTGGAAGGATGCGTTTGTGAAGAATGCTGCGGATATAAAAGCATACACTGATGCTGTAATTAGCAAAAAAAAATCAACTTATAAAGACGTAATTTTCATGGGGTTCTCGCAGGGGGCTATGCTGTCACTTAGTCTTGGATTAAAATACAAAGCAAAAGCAGTAGTTGCCTTTTCAGGATTATTATTGGAACCGGAAGTAGAGAATGGCGACGGCGATACAAAAGTCCTGCTTACCCATGGTGGGAAAGATAATGTTATCCCGTTCGATACCATGAGGTTAACGGAAGAAGTACTTATAAAAAAAGGTATATACGTAGAAGCTGCTATAAGCCCAGCTCTTACCCATGGTATTGATAATTATTTATTGGATCAGGCCATAGACTTTTTAAAAAGGCTATAATAGCATCCTAATGGTAGCTAGGGGTAGTAGTTTATGACTGTGACTGAGGATGATGTAAAGAGAGTATCTCATCTAGCCCGGATACGCATAGATGACTCGAGGATTCAGGAAATTCAAAACAGTCTTAGTAATATTCTTAGATTTGTAGCACAATTAAATGAGGTAGACTGTTCACAGGTGGATGATGCTATCCAGTATATTACAAGCTTACATGAGAGAGAAGATGTAGTAATCGACGGTAATACCGGAATTATGGACAATGCACCGATAAAAGAGTGCAATATGTTTATTGTTCCGAAAGTTGTAGGCTAAATTAACAGAAGAAATACGTAGAGGATCATGGAAAAAGTTCATATGACTCCAGAGGGATATAAAGCTCTGGAAGAGGAGTTGAGGAGTCTTAAATTTTCTGAGAGGCCGTCTATTGTTGAAGCTATAGCATCGGCGAGAGCGCTGGGGGATTTATCAGAAAACGCCGAATACCACGCCGCAAAGGACAAACAAGGTTTTATTGAGGGTAGAATTCGAGAGTTGGAATCGAAATTATCCAGGGCGGAGATTATAGATATAAAAAAGCTTTCTGGAAAGGATGTGAAATTCGGAGCTACCGTAACAGTGTATGAAGAATTATCAAACGAAGAGATTACTTATAAAATAGTAGGAGTTGATGAAGCAGATATCAAGAAGAAGCTTCTCTCGGTTGAAGCTCCACTGGCGAGAGCATTAATTGGAAAGAATGTTGGAGACGAGATAAAGCTGGCGACACCTTCAGGCAAAAAGAATTATGAGATTGTAAAAATAGAATATATTTAAACCCGGAGATTGTGATTGTTTGATTTGACCGGAAAGACGGCACTCATTACTGGAGCAACGGGCTCTATAGGAGAGGCTATTTCGAGGACGTTTTACACAATAGGGGCGACTGTAGTCATATCCGGCACGAAAAGTAGTAGCCTGGAACAGATATCTCATGCATTGTCAGAAAGAGTTCATTTCTTCGCCTGTGATCTGAGCAACGCAGGAGCTATCGATGATCTTGTACAGGAAGTGGAGCAGCGATGTGGTGGAATTGACATTCTTGTAAATAATGCTGGTATTACCAGAGATAACTTGTTGATGAGAATGATGGATGATGATTGGGAAAGCGTTATGGCGATAAATCTGGAAGCTCCGTTTCGTCTTATGAGAGCTGTTTCCCGAGGAATGATAAAGAGAAGGTGGGGGCGTATAATAAATATATCATCTGTAGTTGGAGCTGTTGGAAATCCTGGACAAACGAATTATGCAGCTTCCAAATCTGGATTGTTTGGTCTGTCCAAATCAGCCGCAGCAGAGCTAGCTGGAAGAAATATTACTGTAAACTGCGTAGCTCCAGGATTTATTCAATCGACGATGGTTGAAAAAATTCCTGCAGCCCGTAAAGAGTATTTGGAAAAGAGCATACCCATGTCCCGAGTAGGTCGGCCGGAAGAAGTTGCTGCAGCTGTAGGATTTTTAGCCAGCAAAGAAGCATCTTACATTACAGGACATATATTGCACGTCAATGGTGGAATGGCTATGATATGAGCATAACTCATAATTATATTGAAAGTTGGAAGTTCCCTTTCTTTAATGGGGCGAAAAGAGAGGAATGTGCACTATCCATTGCATCTATGGATGGAGAAATGAATCCACTGGAAAAATTATCGAACAAGGAAATGGAGAAATGGAGCTCTTTTAGCTTAGAAAAACGGAAAAGGCAGTATTATTTAGGAAGGATCACCACAAAAGAAGCTCTAAGCAAGTTTACTGATGAATTAGTGTTTCGCGATATTAGCGTACTAAATAAAGAATTAGGTTGTCCATTTATAGAAGGTTCACGTTATTCGACAACCATAACACATACGAATGAAGTTGTTGCAAGTCTTGTTTTTGAGAAGAAATTTTCCGTTGGAATAGATATTGAGGATATGAGAGAAAACGCCATAAAGGCTCTAAAATTTTCGGTCTCTAATAATGAACAAATTTCAAATAATCTAAAAGACCTTACAGTAGCATGGACGTTAAAAGAATCATTGAGTAAGGCATTGAAATGTGGCTTTCACCTTTCATTTGAAGAATTCGAGCTTCATCTTTTTTCTCGAAATGATAATGTTTTTCTCTGTTCCTACACAAAACACCCAGAATTTAAAGGAATAGCGCTAGTCGATAATAATAAATCGTTCGCTATTGCTTATCCGTCGGAATTCGAAGTTTTTTCGTTTTTCGATTTAAACACTTGGGAAAAAATCTTTTTGTAAGAAATATTCTATCTAAAAAACAACTTCTATGCTAAAAGTATGCCATAGCTAACGGATCCTCCGATGAATGTAAAAAGCGGGAATCAATTATCTATTCTTGATGAGAGGAAAGGCTTTGTTTTCGGTTTGCCGAAACAGATTTGGATAGTAGGTATCGTAAGTTTCTTCTCAAACTCAGCTTCGGTAATAATTACTGCATTCTCAGCGGAATTTATCATAAACATATTAGGATCATCTCTTGCTACATTGGGGTATATAAGGGGTTTATCAGAAGCGTTATCCTATCTGGTAAAAATGGTTTCTGGAGTATTCAGCGATTGGCTAGGGAAAAGAAAAATTTTAATGCTAATTGGATATTTGTGCGCAGCATTCGCTAAACCAATGTTTGCCTTTTGCCAAGGGATAGGACTGTACATCTCGGCACAAGTTCTAGAGAGAATCACGAACGGATTGCGAGATACACCTAGGGACGCATTGATTGCGGATTGTGCTCCACGTGAACTAAAGGGAGCATGCTATGGTGTTCGCCAGAGTTGTGCATTTTTGGGTTCCATGATTGGATCTGTAGTTGGTTTTTTTATTCTAAGATGCTTAGGAAGCTCAGAGTTTATCATTAGGATGGTATACTTATTCGCGGCTATTCCAATTATCGTAGCAGTTTTGTTTATACATTTCGGAATTAAAGAGCCGAATAATATCGCTAAATTAAAAGATCGCAAAGGTTTCCCCCTCAAAATAGCGGATATTAAGCAACTAGGTAAAGATTTTCATTATTACATCTTTGTGTGTTTTATATTCATGTGTTCGCGCTTCAGCGAATCATTCCTCGTATATAGGGCACAGCATTTAGGATTGCAAGTGCAGTATGCTCCGCTGGTTTTGGCACTCATGTATCTTTTTAATTCCCCTACGTCCAGAATTGTTGGGAATTGGTCGGATAAACATGAGAAAAAGCTGTGTCTAGCCTTTGGATTCTGTATGATGCTGGTTTCCTGTGTGGTATTGGCTTTTGCTACAGAAGTTTGGCATGTAATGATAGGAGTAGCTATCTACGGAATTCACTCCGGTGCTACTCAAGGAACTTTTTACGCGGCTGTATCAGACTATTCGCCACCGCATATCAAGGGAACATCCATCGGAATTTTTAATTTGATCTGCAGTATAGGAATGTGTATATCCAATGCATTAACGGGCGAGTTATGGAAACACTATGGAGCCGAGACAACATTTTTAGTAAACTCTGGTATTACTTTTATTGCAGTCATAGGTGTGATGTTTTTGCACCAAAGAAAATTAGAAGGGAAGTGATAATGCGCGAAGAAACAAAAAGACTCATACAGGATACAGAAAAGGCACTTGATCTATTGCGGAGGTTTCTTTGATCCGGCTTCTATAAAAAAGCAGTTGATTGAACTGACTGATAGAAGTGAATCCGTGGATTTATGGCAAGATCCGCAGGCAGCAAAGATCGTATTGCAAAAAAGAGCTCAACTGGAATATGAAATTAATAAATTCTCCAAAAGAGAGTCGTATTTTCATGATCTAAAAACTATGCTGGATCTAGCTGAAGAAGAAAAAGATGAACCGTTAATACAAGACATCGAAGAGGATTTAAAAAGACTTGCTTGTGGTGTAAAGTTATACCAATTGGAAAGTTTTTTTTCCGGAGAAGCGGATAAGAATAGCTGTTATCTGGAAATACATGCTGGTGCCGGAGGAACAGAAGCACAAGACTGGACCCAAATGCTCCTGAGAATGTACTCTAGATGGGCGGAAAATCATAAATATGATGTAGAGATAATTGAAACAAGTCAAGGAGAAGAAGCAGGGATTAAATCTTCCACTATCAAAATTAATGGAACAAAAGCCTATGGATGGCTCAAGGGAGAATCCGGGGTACACCGCCTAGTGCGGATATCGCCGTTTGATTCGAACGCACGTCGCCACACTAGTTTTGCATCTGTAGGAGTCTACCCTGTCGTTGATGATTCCATTAATATAGAAATAAATGACAGCGACTTAAGAATAGACACGTATCGCTCTTCCGGAGCTGGTGGACAGCATGTAAATAAAACGGAAAGCGCTATTCGGATTACGCATAAGCCAACTGGCGTCGTAGTTCAGTGCCAGACGGATCGTTCTCAACACCGGAACAAAGCCATAGCCTTCGAGATGTTAAGATCTAGGCTTTACGAGTTGGAACTGCGTCGTCAAGAAGAGCATGAAAATGCCATTGATAAAAATGAAATCGGTTGGGGATATCAGATTCGTTCCTACGTGCTACAACCATACCAAATGGTTAAAGATTTACGAACAGGATTCGAAAAAAGCAATGTATCAGCTGTTCTGGATGGTGAACTGGACGAATTTCTTCAATCATCGATTAGTGCAAAAATTGCGCAACTTCAAAATGCTTAATTATATAAAAATATTATAATCTTAGATTGCAATTAAAGAATTCCAGAAAAAAGTAGGGAAAACTACTGCATAAGTTGTTAATCATTTACGCTCGCCGCGAAATTGAATTTTGTCTGCTTATTTATTAACAGAATGTTAACAATCCAAAAACGACAATAGAAAATGGTTAAGATTTTATTGCGGATATTTAACAAATGGTTAACGTCTATTGGTGAAAAGTTAAGATCTTATTAACACATACTGGTATTAGACAACATAAACATAATACATATATTGAAATGTTATAGCTATTAATGTAAACAATTATCTGTCGGGGCGTAGCGCAGTCTGGTAGCGCGTTTGCTTTGGGAGCAAGATGTCGGAGGTTCGAATCCTCTCGCCCCGACCAGATATGGTTTGCATACTCACACAAATCTGACTGGAGTGGCATTTTTCAACGATGATCAATAGTTACATAGTGATGCAGATTAAAAAAAAAGAGCTTGGGGAATGTGTTCGGGAAATAGCTTGAACGGTTGGTTGTGTTTAGATAAACCGGAAGGCATATCATCTAACCTTGCGATGATAAAGGTACGTAAAATACTTGCAGAACGAACCGGATATGTTGGAACCCTAGATCCTTTCGCAACTGGCGTTTTACCGATTGCTGTTGGTGAAGCTAGAAAATTCATTAGATTTATTGAAAAATCCCAAAAAAAGTACGTTTTTACGATGGTTTTTGGCGAATCTACTAATACTTTCGATAAAACAGGTAAAGTCACCGGGATCGTCGATAATATTCCAAGGATACTGGATATTTCGAGCGTATTCCATGAATTTATAGGCGAAATACATCAGATTCCGCCTGAATTTTCCGCGATAAAAGTAAACGGCAGAAGGGCATGCGATAGAGCCCGTTCTGGAGAAAAGGTTGAGTTATCATCAAGAAAAGTTAGTATTTTTGATATTCAGATTCTGGGCGAAGATTTACAGAAAAACGAACTGTGTCTGGAGGTTACATGCTCCTGCGGTACGTATATCCGTAGTCTGGCGAGAGATATTGCTGAAAGGCTTGGATCATTAGCTTATGTCAAGACTCTGCGAAGAACTATGTCTGGATTTTTTTCAATAGACTCTACGATTACTATAGAAAAGCTATTAAAAATGAGGGATACTACCGGTGTGATCGTAGTTCCTGTTGAGAGTCCGCTGGACGACATCCCGGCCTTGTATACAGGGCGCAGAAATATCACTGGATTGCGAAATGGTGTTGGATTTCGTTTGAAGAATCCAGAAATTGTATCATCGAATGTAAGAATTGTTGATGATGCGAATGGAGTGTTTTGCGGAATTGGGTATATTTCGAATGATGGTGAGGTTGAGGCGATCAAGATGTGTGTTAACTGCCAAATGTGAGGATTAAGATGTCGATAGAGAATAAGCAGGAGATTATTAAAAAATTTGCTGTTCACAATGGAGATACAGGCTCTCCAGAAGTTCAGGTCGCGGTTTTAACGTCAAGGATTAACTCCCTTGGAGAACATATGAACGTTCATGTTAAGGATTTTCATTCAAGGCGTGGATTACTTGCTATGGTAAGTAGAAGAAGGAAGCTTTTGGACTATCTGCGCAGCGTGGACAAAACCAGATATGTAAGTCTTATCAAGGAGCTGGATTTAAGAAGATAATAACTAGGATAGAAAAAATATGGTGTTTGAAAAAAAAATCGAGTGGGGAGGTAGATTACTCACTATCGAGGCTGGACGCTTGGCTAATCAAGCTACTGGAGCCGTGACTGTGAGATATGGAGATACTATCATACTTTGTAGCGTAGTGGCGGATAAAAAAGTTAGCACCGAAACTGACTTTTTTCCTCTTACGGTTAACTACGTAGAGAAGGCGTATTCTATTGGAAAAATTCCAGGTGGTTTTATGAAACGAGAAGGACGTCCATCCGAGAGAGAAACTTTAATATCACGTCTCATTGATCGTCCGATACGTCCTTTATTTCACAAAAATTTCCGGAATGAAACACAAGTGATTTGTACGGTTTTAAGCTTCGATGGGGAGAATGATGCTGATGTAATTTCAATTATTGGATCTTCAGCAGCACTTACAATTTCTGGTATTCCATTTCTCGGGCCAGTCGCAGCGGCAAAAATAGGGTATGAAGATGGAAAATTTGTTTTGAATCCTAAAATAGGATGTGAATCTAATCTTGATTTAATAGTCGCTGGATCTAGGGAGGGCGTCCTTATGGTAGAATCCGGAGCAGCAGAATTGTCTGAAGACGAGATGTTAGCTTCTCTTAGATTCGGCCATGATTCATATCAGCCAATAATTGACATGATTACAGAATTGGCTGAAGAGTGCGCCTGTGATCCATGGGATGTGGTTGAGAATACTACTGATTCACAGGAGATTGTATTTGAGATTTCGTGTAATTTTTCTGATGCAATAGAAAAAGCATATGCTGCCCCTAGTAAGGCTGAGAGGATAGCAGCTCTCGCAAAAGTACAAGATAAAGTATTTGAGCATTTTACTGCTAAGGAATCTGTTACGAATGAAATTATAAGCAAAGCATTTGAAGATGTGTGCGCGCACCTTATCAGAAACAGAGTGCTGGCAAATGGAACGCGCATCGACGGAAGAAAACCAGAAGATATCAGAAAAATCAGTATTGATGTGTCCGTTCTCCCTTGTGTGCATGGATCTGCACTATTTCAGCGTGGCGAAACACAAACGATTGCCATAGCAACATTGGGAACAGCTCAGGATGAACAGGTAGTGGATTCTCTTGCCGGAGGGTATAAAGAAAGATTTATGTTACATTATAATTTTCCGCCCTTTTCAGTTGGAGAGGTAGGACGCTTGGGAACTCCTGGAAGACGGGAAATTGGACATGGCAAATTGGCTTGGAGAGCGATAAATCCAGTATTGCCTCCCAGAAGTAAGTTTCCGTATTCACTGAGAGTAGTGTCGGAAGTTTTATCCTGCAATGGATCTTCCTCTATGGCGACTGTGTGCGGATCTTCCTTAGCGTTAATGGACGCAGGAGTTCCTCTTAGTGGAGCAGTTGCTGGAATAGCTATGGGGTTAATCATAAATAATAAAAAGTATGAAATCCTTAGTGATATTATGGGTGAAGAAGACCACATAGGTGACATGGATTTTAAAGTTGCCGGAACTAGAAAAGGTATTACTGCTCTGCAAATGGACATTAAGGTTACCAGTGTTACTTTTGAAATTATTGAAAGAGCAATGAAACAAGCGAAAATTGGACGTTTATATATTCTTGATAAAATGTCGAATGGGCTAGATACTCCTCGTTCTGTGCTAAGCGAGAATGCTCCGAAAATTTCACACATAGTTATTCCAAAAGATAAGATTCGCGAAGTCATTGGGTCCGGAGGAAAGGTGATCCGCGATATCATTGATCGCACGGGTGCAAAAATAGATATAGATGATGATGGAAATGTGACGGTCTCAGCGCAGAGTGCAGCTTCTATGGATGGAGCAATAGAAATGATCAGAGGAATAGCTCTGGATCCAGTCTGCGGTGCTATTTATGTGGGAAAAGTAACAAAAATTATGGATTTTGGAGCTTTTATCAATTTTTTTGGTCCCAAAGAAGGGCTGGTGCACATCAGTGAGATGTCTGTTTGTGGAACAGCAAAAGTTGCTGATATTATGAATGAAGGCGATGAAGTAAAAGTTAAATTTCTTGGCTACGATAGCAAAGGGCGTGCAAAACTCACCATGAAATTTGTACTGGAATGTACTAGCTAACTTATTTACAAAAGTGCTATACATATTTCCGATTTGTTTGCGGACGTGGTGGAATTGGTAGACACGCCAGATTTAGGTTCTGGTGGTTTGCGCCGTGGGGGTTCGAGTCCCTTCGTCCGCACCAAGTTTACATTACGGAGAGGGCTTGATGAAAATTCTGGACAAAATAGCTAGTGGCTTAGAGAGGTGCTATAATATTTTGATTTCGAAAGAAGAATTAGATGCTGTGATGGCGGTTAAGCTCGGAGAAACTGCCAAGAAAGTTCGTTTGGGTGGATTCCGACAAGGAAAAGTTCCGCTGGATATAGTGAATCGTATGTATGGAGATAGTCTGTGGAAAGAGTCTAAGCAGCAAGCTATCGATGATATTTCTAGGAAAATTATTAAAGACGAAAAGTTAGCGATTTCGTATAACTATACGACTAATGTGATTAAGGACGGTGATACTGGATTAGAGTTTTCTTTAGAGTGCGAGTTAGCGCCTTCTTTCGAGCTAAAAGAAGTCTCTGGTATCGAGTTGAAGAGATATGTGGCAGAAGTTACGGATAAGGAAGTAAATGAAATCCTTGAAACTGTAAGGAAAGAAAATAAGAAATGGGTCGAAGATAACAATCTAAACGGAATTGTAGAGGGTCAAAAAGTTGTATTCGACTTAAAAATACAAAATACCATTAAAAAACTTAAAAATAATGTTTTAAATGATCTAGAAATGATTGTTGGTGACAAAACAATTGTAGCAGATTACTGGCAGCATCTAATCAACACAAAAATCGGTGATACAAAAGAATTCTCAATAAAATATCCTGATACTTTTTCGGATAAAAATCTTGCTGGAAAAAACATCAAATATAGTATAACAGTAAAAAAAGTCTTTAATCCTGTAGAATACGAGCTAGATGATGAGTTTGCGAAGTTTCTGGGGCATGATAATTTAGAAAAAGCAAAAGAATCGGCAAAGTCTCATATCGTTTCTAAGTATAAGTTTATGTCTGATGGCATTATGCGTCGGGATCTTTTAGATAAATTAGCCAACATGTATGACTTTGATATACCAAAAACCATGGCGACTTTAGAGGGAGAAGAAGTCTCTCGTCAAATTCAAATAGAAGCTGCCAGGATAAAAAAGGAATTCACTCCACATATTAAAAATGAATGCCGCAAAATTGCCGAAAACAGAGTTCGTTTAGGATTTGTTGCCTCTAAAATTGCTGAAGCAGAAAAGATATCAGTATCAAAAAATGAAATTTCTCAGGCTATAAAAAACATCGCTGCTTTATATCCTGGACAGGAAAAAGAAATTTGGCAAACCTACACGCAGGAAAGAGCACTTCCCGCTATTGTCGCTCCGCTTTTAGAAGGTAAAGTCGTTGATTTTCTACGCGATAAAGTAAAAATAGAAGATGTATCATGCTCTGTTGAAGAGCTTATTGCTTTGGATGAGGAACCATTCGACTTTTTCAAAGATGAACTTATACCAGCATCCGAAAGTGCCGATCATCAAAAGACTAACCATGAAAATAAGGACAAGGAAAGCTTAAAGTAATGAAGACGATGAATATTATTGATACATTAGTTCCAATGGTTGTAGAGCAGACAAGTAGAGGTGAACGCTCCTATGATATTTACTCGCGTCTTCTGAAAGAACGAATTATTTTCTTGAGTGGTGAAGTCAATGATACTTCTGCCAGTTTAGTTTGTGCTCAGCTATTATTCTTGGAATCAGAGGATTCCAAAAAAGAAATTTTTTTCTATATAAATTCTCCGGGAGGGCTTGTTAGCTCAGGATTATCTATCTACGATACAATGCAATATATTGTTCCTGATGTAACGACTTTATGTATGGGGCAAGCAGCCTCCATGGGTTCTTTTCTTCTTATGGCTGGGGCAAAGGGGAAGAGATTTTCTCTACCAAACTCTCGAATTATGATACATCAGCCTTCCGGTGGATTCCGTGGGCAAGCTACGGACATCGAAATTCATGCCAAAGAAATACTAGATCTGCGTAATCGTCTTAATAAAATTTATGAAAAACATACTGGAACAGCTTTAGCTAGGATCGAAAAGGCCATGGATCGCGACAATTTTATGTCTCCGGAAGAAGCTAAAGCTTTTGGTCTAATAGATGAAATAATCGAAAAAAGAATAAATATCGCATAATTTCTTCAACATCAGACTAATAATAATTGCGTTTCCATTAGGATTTGGCGATATTCCGCGATGCTAGTACAACATGAACAAACTGGAACCCAACGTGCTTCTTCTGTTCCACAATTAGTACATTTCCATACCATGTTAATGTGTTTCATTTCCAAAGGTTGTGATATGATTCTTAGAGCTTCTGCTGGCTTAGGATCACTTAAATTTTCTGCAGCTTTTACTAATTCTCTTCCTATGAAATCAAAGTGCCCTTTTTCGTAAGCTAATAAAAAATTTCGGAATGCCGGAAACGTCATTTCATCTTTCTGAAGAATTCTAGCCAAACCTAGATATCCTATCCATGACTCCGGTGCCTCTTCTATCAACTGATTCGCGAGTTCTATTTTATTATCATTTTGTAAATAATCACAAATGGAAATGCATTTATTAAATACTTCCTGATGTGGAAAAGCTTTGAAGGACTTTTTTAATACGTTCTGAGCACCTTTGTAATCACAATTTTTTATCAGCAATTCTGCATAATTTATGGTGTAGCCAGATAGCTCTGGAGCTAGTCTAAATGCTCTTTGTAGCAGATCTGTATTTCTTGTAAGAATTCCTTCTTCTGCATGAACAATTGCTTCTATTAGAAGAGATTTATTCGATATTTTCAGTTTTTGTAGGTGCTTTTTAGCTTCAGCGA
Source organism: Holosporaceae bacterium (assembly GCA_031283445.1). Taxonomy (GTDB): domain Bacteria; phylum Pseudomonadota; class Alphaproteobacteria; order UBA3830; family UBA3830; genus JAIRMQ01. The sequence continues at coordinate 16,532 of JAITBT010000030.1, forward strand.
AGTTTTTATTTTTTACAGCAATCGCAATCCCTTGCTGGATCAAATCCTGTGAATTTGGAAATATTTTCAGTACTGCATTTATAGCAACTAGCGCATCATTATCCGATTTTTCATTAATCGCTAATTGACTCAGACTATATGCTCCTAGGATGGTGTTTTTTTCTCGTTCACATAAACTATAGAAAATAGCCTTCGCCCGATGCTTATCTTCACTCATCAGACTTTGCTGACCCTTTAGCCATGCAATCAACGGAATGTTTCCCAGGTATTTTTCAGCTTTCTTTAGAGCTTTCTCCATTTCTGATTTATCTCGCAGCAGCGTCGCAGAAAATGCTAACTGTAAATTGTTTAACCCTTTTTCATAACCTGGTTTCCAATGAAATATCCTCCCCATGATTTTTTTCAGTATTCCATAAGAATAAAATAAACATCCACATACGAATATAACGACAGCTGTATGTAAAACTACGGATTTCCCACAAATATTAAACGATACAACTCCACCGTAGCAAATCGAGACCATAAGTAATAATAAAAACGCCAACCGTTTTAAATATATAAACA
>JAITBT010000002.1 GCA_031283445.1 Holosporaceae bacterium
TGTGCCATGCACTACAGAAGTGGCTATATTAAAAAAACTATGCCGCGCACCACAAGAGGGGCTATATTAGGAATCTGTGCTTCGCGCCACAGTGGAGGGAAAACCACAAGTTATACCAAACGTCATTTTTAATTATCGAAAAAAAACGCCTGCAGGACTTAAAAATCAACATATCATTTCGATAGTTAAAATGAAGAATGGTATAACAGGAGTGGGGAAAGCCACGTATTGTAGGAGGGATTATCAATATAATAAATATAGAGAATAGGCCTCTGCATCAATGGATTCCATAATCAGTTGGATGGTAAGGGCAAATCAACGAATTTTTGAGACATTTCTGATATCATGATATGTGTAGGAATTCGTGTTGTGCGCCACAGGATGACTACCAATACAATAAATATGAGAAAGGGTTACACTTTTATATTAATAAAATGCTATTCATATTTGTAAATGTATTCCCGAGGCATTTGTGTCGGACTAACGTCTCAGAATTGAGTTTGTAGTGCTGTTTAGCTTTTCGTTCAAATCTTTCTACCACTAAAAATATTATTATTGGCGTAACTTTTAACCATTTATTAATTTCTTTATGTTTTAATCAAAGAATAGCCAAAAAATAGGAGATTTTTATATGACTAAAGAAAACGTAGAGAAAACAGTAACAAGCGACAAAAAGCACATAAGTATCGCTATGCAAGGAGGCGGAGCGCACGGAGCATTCGCCTGGGGAGTAATGGATAGGCTTCTGGAAGATGATAGAATAGTCGTAGAAGGAGCGTCCGGCACAAGCGCCGGCGGCATGAATTCGGCCTCGCTGATAGAGGGATTGATAAAAGGTGGAAATGGCGGTGCTCGTGCAAAACTGAACGACTATTGGCGGGAAATGTCAGCATTATCCAAAAAAACATCTCCGTATCAATTGAATCCCGTAGATAAAATGTTGAAATATTATAATCTAGATCGTTCGTTTGGATATTTTTTCATGGGAACTCTTCAGCAATATTTTTCTCCCTATCAATGGAATATGGAAAATAAAAATCCTTTCCGGGATTTTGTGAGCGATTTTTTTGATTATCAAGCAATTCGAGAGAGTAAGGAAAAGAAAATATTCCTGGGAGCTACCCACGTAAAAACAGGAAAAATCAAGGTATTCTCCAATGATCAATTTTGCACAGATGCTCTACTGGCGTCGGCGTGCCTGCCATTTTTATACCAAGCCGTAAAAGTAGACGGAGAATACTACTGGGACGGTGGTTATATCGCCAATCCAGCAATATTCCCGCTGATTTATAATTGTAAAGCGAGGGATATCATTTTGATTCAGCTCACAAAGACGCACGTGGCGGAAATACCTCATACTGCGACTGCTATCACAGATCGCCTGAAGGAAATCACCTACAACGGATGTCTGGTGCATGAAATGAGAGCAATTCATCTCATAACGAAATTCATAGATTCTGGTATTATAAAGGATCCATCCGTAAAACGTATGAATATGCATATCATAAAAAATGAGGATTCATTTAAAGGACTGAATCTGAGTAGTGCCCTCAATACCGATTGGGATTTCCTGCAATATCTGAAAGAAGAAGGAAGAAAAAGTGCAGATCACTGGCTTAAACAAAATTACGATAAAATCGGCAGCAATACTCACGTGCTGGACGAAGTAACGTTCGACGATTTTGTGTAATCACTCCAGAATGTCCTCTGAACAGTGTTTTCCGGAGATCGGGAAATGCTGCTCAGAGTTCTAGAAATGCACATTAATGCTTACAAAATATAAAGGATATCTTGGAGAGATCTTGGCATCGATTCTGTTGATGTTGAAGGGCTTTTCTATTTTGGAACGACGCTACAAGACTGCCTGCGGCGAAATCGATATCATTGCTCAACGGGGACATTTGATAATTTTCGTCGAGGTAAAAGTCAGAAAAAATTCTGAAAAATGCTACAACGCCATAAGAAATAAACAAATGAAACGAATTCGCACGGCGTCTGAAATATTTCTTAGGCAGAAACCAGAATTTCTACATAAAGACATTAGATTCGACGTTATTTTAATTTCTAATTGGAGTATTCCCATTCATCTGGAGAACGTAAATATATAACTGACGCCACTTCAAGAGTGAAATGCAACGTAGCGTCGCGATTTTAGCGGCCAGAAAGAGTCTGATCTAGCGGAAGCCAATGGGAAAATAAAAAATTTAGAGAAGAAAATCGGGCAACTAACAACGGACAACGATTTCTTAAAAAACTACGTGAAATACAACCGAAAGTGAGAAAACAGATGATTGATATGCAAGAAAAAAAGAACTGTTAATATCGATACAACCATTGGTTTTAATGTTAAGAATCTGTCATAAGTTGGCATGCCGAGAAATTCAGCAAAGTATTCTTTCCTGCAACGCAGATAAAAACATTTGAAATTTTTCATATAATACCAGATCCCATTTTGGATTATCCAAACAACTTGCGGAGTGCATACTGTACCAGTCGCTGCCCAGTCGGCAATGGCAAATCAGAGATGGGATTTGGTATAAGATGATTGAAACATAAGCAAAATCGTTATAATTTCACT
>JAITBT010000011.1 GCA_031283445.1 Holosporaceae bacterium
ATATGCCGGGAGTAACTTTTCGTTTACTTAAAACATCTCTCAAGGATTGAGCAATCTTTCCGAAAGAAATATTCGACTTCAGGGAAAATTCCCGCAATTGTTTTTCAAGATTTTCCTCAGTCCAATCTTCAGCAGAGTCCAAAATTGCCGAAACCATTTGCAAAATATCCCAATTGCCGAGATCTATATTTGCTGGAATAAAGTTATCCGTATAAATGGATGCGAGATCTTTCAACTCTAATAATGTTTTTGCTCGTTGCTTTAAGCCTGCCATTCCTCTCCGGAGGCGCTGTCGTTTTTCTTCTGATACATCATCCATTATCTTTAAAAGATCATTTAGTAACCGCTCATCCGCTGCCGTTCGCATGTAATGCCCATTCAAATTGTCCAATTTCGAAAAGTCCAATCGGGAGGCAGACTTCCCTAAATTAGCAGTCGTGAACCACTCAATAGCTTGTTTCTGCGGTATGATTTCATCGTCTCCGTGGGACCATCCCAGTCGCAGAAGACAATTACATATGGCTTCGGGTAGATATCCCATCTCCCGGTAGGCTTCTATTCCAAGGGCTCCATGTCGCTTGGATAATTTCGCTCCATCCTGACCGTGAATGAGGGGGATATGGCCATAGCTAGGAACATCCCAGCCAAAAGCATTAAATATCTGTATATGTCGAAAAGTATTAGTTAGATGATCATCTCCACGAAGTACGTGGGTTATGCCCATCTCGTGATCATCTACAACCACGGACAACATAAATGTCGGAGTGCCGTCGCTTCGCACCAAAATCATATCGTCCAGCTGGCTATTGAAAACGGCTACTTCTCCTTGAACTATATCCCGCAGTGTTGTTTCTCCTGCCTGTGGAACTTTTAAGCGGATGACGGGATTTATGCCTACAGGTGCATCTTCCGGACTGCGATTCCTCCACATACCATTGTATTTGGGAGACTGCCCTTTGGACTTTGCTTCTTCCCGCATCGTGTCGAGTTCCGCTGGAGTACAGTAGCAATAATAGGCTTTTCCCTCTCGTACTAAGCTTTCTGCCAATTCCACATGACGCTGCAGTTTAGAGGATTGAAAAACCGGCTCTTCATCCCAATCTAAGCCGAGCCATTTTAAACCGTCGAAAATAGCATCCACCGCTTCAGGGGTGGACCTTTCTCTGTCCGTATCTTCTATGCGCAGTAGAAATTTCCCTCCGTTATGACGCGCTAATAACCAATTAAAAAGAGCAGTTCTGGCTCCGCCGATGTGCAAAAGTCCTGTAGGGGATGGAGCAAAACGCGTAACAACCATTTTTACTCTTCATAAAATAATTGATCGTATTCTACACACTAAGTATTTGAGAGTAAATGCGCAGTAAAAAATTTAGAGATCTCATCGACGATTTTTTCGAGAGTGAAAAGTACCGATTACCAAATTTTATACCAGTTGGAATTGGTATAGGAATAAGTCTTTATTTTTCCTTAAACAATGAGCCGAATTTTTTATTTAATAGTGGCGTTTTTATCTTAATATTGTTAATAAACGCACTTACAAAATCAGATAAATGGATTGGCTATATTTTGCTTACAATTAGCATGGGATTTTTCTTTTCACAATTACGAACAAAAACTGTGAATACATTCATGCTATCCGAAGAAAATAAAAAACCTATCTCATTGGTAGCAACGGTGGAATCATGCGAAAAAACCAAAAATGGATTGACGTTTATCGTAAGTAGCATAAAAAGCAAAAAATATCGAAACTTAAACAAATTGCATCTTAGTTGGCGGGGAAAAAAAGCAATATCATCCCAGCAAGATTATATTCCCGGGTCAAAAATCCTTTTTCGCACTATTCTGTCCCCCTTGCAGCCGCAATCTTTTCCAGGAGCCTACGATTTTAAGAAGCAACAATATTTTAAAGGAATAAGTGCCAGAGGATTCATCACGGCTCCGCCCAAAATTCTTGAGAATCCTGATCAAACAAGTCTGGAATTGTTCATTGAGCAGCTGCGCCACCGTATAGATAAAAAAATCGAAAAATGCCTTCCTCAAGAAACAGCATCCATTGCTAAAGCCTTAATTACGGGAAATAAATCAGAAATTTCCCAGAGTATTCGCAATAATTTCGCTAATTCCGGAATTGCGCATTTACTTGCCATTTCAGGTCTTCATATGGGAATAATAGGCTTTTTTGTTTTCTGGATTTTTCGTATTTTTCTTTGCTGTTTTCCCTCCATCTGTATGTTTTTTGACATTAAAAAAATCTCAGCTATAATATCCTGGATAGTTGTTTTATTTTATCTATATATTTCTGGAAAGTCTGTTCCCTCCGTGAGGGCGTTTATCATGCATACAATTGTTATATGTGCGATCCTGGTGGAAAGATGCTCTATAACTATGAGGTCCGTAGCAATTGCGGCAACTCTCGTTATGATATCTACACCAGAGGTGATTTTATTTCCGAGCTTTCAAATGTCTTTTGGAGCAGTAATCGCGATTGTTGCACTTCATGAACATAATTGGAATTTTTCCGGATTGTTCAGAAATTTATTTGGCGTTTTGGGAACAACTGTAGTTGCATCCATTCCAACTGCTATATTTTCGATGTATACATTTAATCAATTAACATTAAATAGTATTTTCGCCAATGTTATATCCATTCCATTTATGTCGTTTTTTATTATGCCCATGGCAATAATTGCATTATTTCTCATGCTATTCGATTTGGCTCAACCACTTATCGTGTGCATGGGATATGGGATACAAGCACTGGTGAAGATTTCCGAGCTATCAGCGCAGCTACCAGGATCGCGATTTGTTATGCCTACTCCCACCTACATAAATATGGCCATCTTCATTTTTTCCGGATTAATACTGACATTAATCCACCATAAAATTCGTTTTTGCGGAGCTATAGGTATGATTATTGGAGGTATTTACTATTATTTTAATACCACACCGGATATTCTCATTTCACAAAAATCGAAACTTATTGGTATAAAAACCGACGAAGCTCTTTGCTTCAATCATTTGGGATATTTCAGATCCATGGCACTATCTTGGATGAGGTCTTTAGGAATGGAAAAACGAGAAAGATTTGATTCTAAAGCTTGTCGAAAATACATTACAAAAATTTCAGAAGATACCTATTCTGTTAACCTAAAAGGCAAAAGCTTAATTTTTACTGGGAACAGAGATTATTTTTTAAAATCATCTGATGCAATCTTTTTGGACAAGTGCGACAATTTCGCGAGTATAATATACTTTCTCCCGCGCAAATGCATTTCGAATGGACAAAAATTTCGCCCATGGAGCTAAATTACTCTATTTGTATAGTTTTATATTATTGAGGGATAGATTTATATAAAAAAAGCTTGGGAGAGCTTTTCCGAGAATTCAGGAAGGTTCGTATTGGGTTCAATCCCTTTAAAGTTTTGAGTTGTTTTTCAAAGTTGTAAACAGAACGTTTGCAGATGCTTGTGCAGT
>JAITBT010000012.1 GCA_031283445.1 Holosporaceae bacterium
CTGTGCGATGCCTCATACCGAGCAAGTCGTACTCTTCTTTATCTGAAAAATCTTGCTTCATGATAGTTTTATATCAGATATATTCAAAAAAATCCAACTTCTTATCGTGATTGGGTATAGTAATGAAAAATTGTATTAGTTCCTAGGCATAGAAATTCAAGAGCGCCAAAGCGATATCCCTGAATTCTCTAGATCTCCTCAAATTTAGCGAAATCCGATCTCTTTTGAGAACTAATACCTAACATCATTTCTAATTAACGAAAAGACGACTTTCAGTCCTTGAAAATCAAGCATATCATCTAGACAGTTAAAATGAGGAATAGCTTAATCTATAAGCTCCTCAAAAACCAGCGATATTCTGATCAAATTCCTTACCTGCTGTATAATCCTGAGATGCCGTCTCCCTCTTCTCCGCTGCATTTTTAAAAATTATTCACCAAAAGGTACTTTTTCAGATAGGAACAATTTTTCGTTCATATAATTATATCAATAGCTTCGTATCCGAAATTCGTGCTATGTATCAGCAATTTTACCTGTTGGCCAGGCTCTATAGATGATATTTTATGCTTTTTAAGAATACTGGAGTGGATAAAAACATCCTCTCCGGAACTCAGTTGAGCGAATCCAAATCCTTTGGAAGGATTGAACCATTTCATGACGGCCACAACGCGAACCGTTTTCTGCTCTCCTATTTCATATTTATTAGAGTGCAATAATCTTACGATATCGCTAACCTGATACCCTTTCTCAGATTTTACGATGTTACATAAAATTACGTCTTCATTGTTCAGACGGTCAATCTCTGATTTATCAATTACAGAAAAATGTAAAAATATATCTTCTGATATATTCTCCACTTCTATAAAACCGTATCCTTTAAACTGATTAAACCATTTTACACGACCGGTAACCAGGCTTGGTATTTTTTCTTCCTTCATATGTAAACTCACCACGTTCAACATTATCAGGATAAGACAATTTTTTTTACATAGAGTTAATTTTGTGAAAAAAATTCTATACTTTTATTGCAAAGTTACCGAAAATCACCAAGGTTGTTTTTGGAGATGAAAGATATGCTAAAAAAGCGATGGTCAGAGCTGGTCACAGGAGAAAGATTTGAACCTTCGACTTTTTGATAACAGTCTTTTATATATTTAATCTATTGACACTTTTGAACCTTTTTTTTAGCATAACCACTGCTCCTTTTCGGAGAAGGGGGTGTAGCTCAGTTGGTTAGAGCGTCGGCTTGTCACGCCGAAGGTCGCGGGTTCGAGTCCCGTCACTCCCGCCAGCGGAATTTCGGCCCGCGAGAAAACATACTCTGTTCAAATTCGTAAACTATATTTTAATTATTTTTCACTAGGTTTTGGGTATTAATTATGGTAGTAAGATTTGTACAATCCGTTTTTTTTCAAAGATTATCCATTTCCGGCAGCTCTGAAAAAAAAATCCCCAAGCTATAATTGGTATATTTCTGCCGACCAAATTTTCAGAAGCAATACAGAGGGGTTGGAAAAATTCTCAAAATTTTTCGGCATGGAATTTCGTATTTCGAGATTCTCTTTATTTGATGGAGAAAAGAGCTTTGATTCCGCCGTATCTGCGAAAAATGTAAAAATTTATATGGGGGCCGGAGGCCATTGCGCGATGATTCAGGGACGCCTGACAAAAGGAATTGTAATTCCTAAAATTATTATAAAAAAAACAGCGGTTCTGATGGGGAAAACTGAAATCTTGGAAACGAAAGAATTTTCCAAATGCGTGATACAATCATTTTTATTAATCGGAGAAGTCGTTTCTTTTTCATTTCGATATTCATCCTACGCAGACTCTTACACCGATTTTAATGAAGACGGCACTGTTCGAGGAACAACTGCTAGTAAAATTGATTTAATCAAGTGGGAGGTAGAAAATTCCTAAAATGATAAACACTGCCGCCATTTCATTGTTTGAAAAATTAATCGACGAAAACTCTGAAGAATTATTTGAAAATAAAAATCAAAGACTTTTGACTTTTAACCAAGTGCAGAATTCGATTTTAAAAGACTTATCGTATTTACTAAATACAAGAGTTTCTCTCTTTTGGAAAGACTACGGAAATAAGATTCCCTACTCCTACGGTGTAAATGTCACGGCTCCCTCCTCTGCTGAAAATGTTTTTGAAATTCAAGAACTTGAATCTAAAATCGATAATGTAATAAAACAATTTGAGCCGCGATTAATTAATGCGAAATCACAGTTGATAAATTCAGGAAACGATCCCAGCAGCATATGTGTTAATATTGAAGCTTCGGTAATTTTAGAAAATCGCGAAATACCATTATCTTTCCCATTAGTAATAGATATATAAAATGATCAAAAATGATATAGATCTCCTATCCGAATATTATCAATATGAACTTTCCTATTTAAGAAGTGCAGGGGATGATTTTGCTCGAAAGTTTCCTAAAATCGCTCGAAGGCTGGATCTCTCCCACAATGAATCGGCGGATCCTCATACGGAACGCCTAATAGAAAGTGTCGCTTTTCTTACGGGAAAATTGCAAAAACAAATAGATGACCAATTTCCCGAAATAGCCAATACTCTTCTGGATGTTTTGTACCAACCGCTTGTTTTGCCAACTCCTTCCTGTATTATGGCAAAATTTAACATTGATCAATCTCGCGCAGCAAAAACACCGGGCGCACTTATTCCTAAAGACACATTGTTGCACACCAAAAGCAACTCCGGAGAAACATGCTCTTTCAGAACAGCACATGATCTACAGCTGTGGCCCATCGAAATTTCTAAAATATCCATAATTCAAAAAGAACATTTACCAAATTACTTTTCCCGTTCTACTTACTACCTAAAAATAGAAATCAATTCAGCCCCCTGCAATCCTCAAAAACTACGATTTTATATTCATGCGGATGCTCTACTGCGGGGAAAGATTTTTTCTGCAATTTTTACAACTGAGGAAAAAGTAATTCATCAAAAAGATAGCTCATATAAATTGGTATCTCCGGTTATGCCCGTGGGTGTGGCAGATAATGAATCCTTGTTTCCCTATCCTCAAACGGTGCATAAAGGATTCCGACTACTTCAAGAATACTTCGCCTTTGCGGATAAATTTTACGGCTTTGATGTGGAATTGCCGCTGAACATCAACATATCAGGCGAAAGCATTCTTTATGTTCCCATGAGTTACGATATTTCCATGCAGATATCGATGAATAACTTTTCTTTGTCTTCTGTGCCGGCGATAAATTTATTTCCCAAAGTCACCGAACCACTGCGGTTGGATTATAAACAAGTCGAATATTGTCTGGTACCGGACTATCGGCGCTACAACAGCAATGAAATTTATACCATAGAAAAAATGATTGCCGTTGATTCCGAAAATAACGATGAAATCTACGTGCCGGAGTTTTTCTCCTGCGATTACTCTTGGGATAATTTCGAATCAAGCACTTTTTGGAAATCGAGACGAAAAAAATCATACATGAAAAACGCTACTGGTGATGATTTATACGTTTCTTTCATCGATATGAATTTTAATCCGCAATATCCGGCAGATAAAATATTTTATGGATATACATTGTGTATGAATCGAGGTCTGGCAGAGGAAATTCCAGGATCTGGAGAACTGCAAATTGAGCTATCTCTTCCGATTACTAAAATTTATTGTATAAATCGTCCAACTCCCCAAAAACCATCAATAAAAAATGGAGAAGCACTATGGAAATTAATTTCTGCTCTGTCCCTAAATTCTATTTCTTTTGGTCAAGATGGCATAAAAAAGATTCGAGAAGTGCTTAGGGTATTTGCTACAGAATCAGCTATAGACAAGGAAGTAAACGCTATTGTCTCATTGAATAGTTCCATAATCACAAGACGATTCGATGAACAGACGTGGCGAGGGTTCGTCCGGGGAGCAAACATAGAAATTACGTTTGATGAAACTATACAAAACCTTGGATTACCTCTGAGCCTTGTCCTATCAAGATTTTTATCTTCTTTCACTTCAATTAATACTTTTACTGACGTGATCGTAAAAAACACAACTAAAAATGGAATTTTAAAAGAATGGAAACACAAATTCGGAATAAAAAATTATCTTTAAACGAGGAGCTACTATCCAAACCAAAACGATTTTCGTTTGAAATGGTCGCATATATCCTTGAGTTCGGGTCACAAATTTCATTTGGAAAAGAAATCAACATCGTCGATGCTCCTTTCAGGACCAAAAGCATTAATTCATTTCATATACGTGGAACGGAAATCGAAAAAATTTCACTTGAAAATAAGCACTATACGATTCACACCGAAAGACTCTCCATATCAGGATTAAATGCCCCTCTGCCGACGCCATATGCGGAATTAATATTTTACCGGACTCAGGAAAAAGACGTTGCAGTTGGCGATTTTATCAACACATTTAACACAAGATTGCTGGGAATTTCTTACCAGATCAGTAGACGTAGATATCTAAATCTTCAACATCATAATAAAGCATGCCCGTTACTGAAAACGATCGCTGCTTTTTGGGGAGAATCTTCAACATCCATGGAAAGAAGGATGTCGCGGCTTTCGTATTTATTCTGGACAAAGGAAAAAAGTGCCGCAGGGTTAGAAACACTCATCTCCTCATATCTGCATTTCACCACTAAAGTAATTGAGATAATTACATTTTGGGATAATTGCCGAGAAATCTATCCACTAGGAAATATGATACTCGGAGTCAGTTCAGAATTGGGGAAAAAAGTATCCATATCATCCTTGGGAGTGGAAATCAATTTAACCCATAATGATTACAATAGGATCTTTCAATTGCTTTCGGATGAAAAGTTCTTAAATGACTTTAGATTTCTGATTCGTAAATACTTGGATAATTTTTTTCTATGTACGTTGACCCTAACTCCCAAAAATGTCCCACCGTTGAAAATAGGAAAAGCTCTACTTGGAAAAACTTCCTGGATGCAAGGAAAAATTCTAGATTCCGCAAAAATAATTTGCTGATCTGCGGTTTATATGTGATGCTCTGGAAAGAATAAATCCGCAAAGATAATGGGGAAACAATTATGTTGCCACAGGTGTCGATTATAATTCCAATTTATAATGTAGAAAAATTTTTATCGCGCTGTCTAGAAAGCGTAGTTAATCAAACTCTAAGAAATATCGAAATAATTTGCATAAACGATGGTTCGACTGATAATTCTTACGAAATATTGAAGAAATTCGCCGCACAGGATGAGCGCATGATCGTTATTAATCAAGATAATAAAGGGCCAGGAGCTGCACGTAACGTCGCTATGACCATGGCCAAAGGAGAATATATCGGATTTATCGACGGCGATGATTGGATAGAGTTAAATTATTTTGAAAAACTTTATGATACCGCAAAAAAGTACGACGCTGACATGGCATGCTGCAGCATTATAAGAAAATATCCATCATTTAAAACTCGCAAAAAATTAGATATCAAAGAAGAAAAGCTTTATCACTCAGCAATAGAAAAATATAAGATTACAGAGTCCCCGAGAAAATGCTATGTGTATAACAAAATATACAAAAGATCGAAATTAGATTTTCATAAAATTCGCTTCCCGGAGGGTGTTTTTTTCGAAGATGTAGCTTTTTCCATACGAGCCCTGTATTTTCTTGGTACTTTGGTCACGGTTCCAAAAACAACTTACTATTATTGGGTAAATTATAAATCCACAACTCGAAACATGACGAATATTAAGCAGGAAGATCTTCTGGCTGCTCGGCAAGATTTTATAGAGTTTTCTAAAAAATATCATATAATTTGTGACGAAAAATGGTATATAAAAAAGAAAATTACCTACAAATGTTTTGGAATACCACTAATGAAAATCAAGGAATGGGAAACCATAAAAAGGTACTACTTGTTTGCTTTTTTCCCAATATTCGAAAAAAGAATTTCTTTGTGATATAGGGAACAGCTTATCAAAATAATATTCAATTATTATTTTTGATGTATACTGATGCAATCTTTTAGAAGGCATGCATGAAGAATTTTAAGGCGGTAGTCGGAAATTTTGTTTTGGGGGAGAACAGCAAAATATCGAACAGAAGAATAGCTTTATTTCTACTGTTTATTAATGTAATCACATCAGCAGCTGTAAGTATCTACATTCCATGTCTTAAACAAATGGCTATTGATCTGGAAACCACCAATACCATCATGCAAATGACCATTGTTGCTCATCTGACCGGAGAATTCATTGGCCGCATACTCTGCGGATCGTTTTTGGAAATGTACGGCAATCGTGCTGTTATCCTACCTTCTCTTCTGGTGTCTGTTTTGGGACATTTGGGATGCATGATTTCCGGATCGGCCATGATATTTACTGCCATGAGATTCATACAAGCAATCGGTTCGAGCGTTGTCTATGCAGTTTCCCAAAATGTAATCAACAAAGTATTTAATGAAAAGGAAAAAAGTCGTGTAATGGGAATTCTAGAGTTATATCAACCGATTGCATGGATTTTATCACCATTTGTTGGATCGATTTTAGCAGAAATAAGCAATTGGCGAGTATCCTTTTTAGTTTTGTCCATCACCCAACTGGGAGGAGTAATTTTTTTCTGGTTTTTTCTCTCTGACGAATATAAAAAATCGAAAGAATCATTTGCGATCTCTAGAATTTTTTATGATTATGGATACATATTAAGGAACTCAGCATTTGTGATATACGCTTTAATTCCAGGATTATTCGCCGGCGGGTACATGATCTTTGCCACAAGCGCGCCGTTTATTTGTCTAAAATTTTTTGGGAATAAATCCGCTGATATCGCATTATTTTCCGCAGTACCATTATTTTTCTATGTTATCGCAACTTTTGTCTATAGGAACGTTGTCGATAAATTTGGAATGGCTGCTTCCCGAAGGACGGGCGCCTGCATATACGGAATTTTTGGCATATATTTAACATATCTAATAATACATCAATCTCCCTGGACACCTTATACGTTGTTGGTACTAATGAGCCTGCAGTGCTCCGGTAGTGCATTTCTCGTACCAGTGTCCGTGTTGAAAGCTCTGCAATCAACGGCACACTACTCGACGTGCGTAGGAGCATCCACTGTAGTTATTTTCAGAAATATTATTATGTCTATTTGTATTACGGCGGGCGCGAAATTCAGTGGAAATATTACAACGATTATGTCCTGCGTCTTCATGACTGTAGCTACAGTACTGGTTCTAATAACAACGCGTAAAATTATCAGAACGCGTATTACCAGAAGACAAAAAGCTCTAACGTCAGATAATCTGAATGATTGAACTCACGGAAGATAGCATTCTGAATGGAAAGATAAAACTTTTTCAGCCGGAAAATGGATATAGAGTGGCTATAGATCCCATTATTTTGGCGAATTTCGTTACATTGAAAGCGCACCATAAGGTTCTGGATGTAGGATGTGGCGTCGGGGCTATATCTTTAATTTTAAAGATGAAGGAAAATCTATCAGAGGTTACAGCCCTTGATATAGATGAAGAAATGTGCCAGATTTGCATGCAGAACTCCGCAGCAAATGCATTGGACTTGGAAGTTATAAATATGGGAATAGAGGAGAATACATTTTTAGAAGAAAGACTATTTGACCAAGTTGTGACTAATCCTCCGTTTCTAGAAAAAAAATCATCAAGAACTTCCGAGTCTAAAAAACAAGCCAATGTCGAAACCATAAGCTTGACCGAATGGATACGGCGTTGTCTCAATAAATTGAAAAGCAACGGAATTTTCTCCATAATACACCGAGCATCTCGTTTGGAGGAGATTTTATCTGCCCTAAAAAATACAGCTGGAGCCATAAACATTACTCCAATTTTTCCCAAATATAATTGGGAAGCAAATCGCATTGTGGTGCAAGCCCAAAAATCCAACAAATCAGAAACAAAAATATTGCCTGGAGTAGTCGTCCATCGAGATGATGGAAATTATTCAGATTATATGTGCAGAGTATTATCCGGAAATTTCTAGAAACTCCAGCGATAGTGTATAAATTTCATAAAAGAGAGGAATTATGGATGACATTTTAATCATAGGAAGCGGTCCAGCTGGATATACAGCAGCTATCTACGCAGCGAGAGCTGGAAGATCGACCAAAATTATTACGGGTCCGCAACCGGGGGGACAATTGATTAAAATGTCTCTCCTGGAAAATTATTCTGGCTTTAGCGATCCAATATCCGGGCTAGCTCTAATGGATCAAATGAAGCAACAGGCCGAAAAGATGGGAGTGATTATAGTTTCCGATATCATTAAATCCGTTGACTTTTCCAAGAGTCCATTTAGATGTACTGGAGAATTAAATACCACATATGAAAGTAAAACCCTCATTATTGCGACGGGTGCGAATGCAAAATGGCTAGGAATTCCTGGCGAAGATAAATATCTAGGAGCGGGAGTTTCCGCTTGTGCCGTCTGTGACGGATTCTTTTTCCGCAACAAAAATGTTGCCGTTGTAGGGGGAGGAAATACTGCGGTTGAAGAAGCGATGTACCTAACGAATTTCGCTCAAAGTGTTGTATTAGTTCATCGGGGTGATAAATTACGGGCAGAACAAATTATGCAAAAGCGTTTGGAGAAAAATCCAAAAGTTGAAATAATGTGGAATACTAGAGTAGTAAACATATTCGGAGACGGCAACAAAGTCACAGAGCTTCTTCTTACTAGCACGAGAAATAATATGGAAATAAGAAAAGCCATCGATGGTGTCTTCGTGGCAATTGGCCATCAGCCGGCTACATCTATTTTTGAAGGACAACTGGAAGTTGACGAGAATGGTTACATTGTGACGAATAAAGCGAACTCGGCAACGTCGATACCGGGAATCTTCGCGGCTGGAGATGTTTGTAATCCTAATTACCGCCAAGCCATAGTCTCAGCTGGACAAGGATGTGTAGCCGCTCTGGATGCCGACAGATTTTTATCTGGAGAGCGTCAGGAATACTCGCAACAATGCAAGGAACAGAACTATTTACGTTGATAGTTACATTCATGTAATGTTAGACTTTTATCGGTATATATTTCAACTAATAGAGGTAAAAGATGGAATTAAAAGGTAGCAAAACCGAAAAAAACTTAGAAAAAGCCTTTGCAGGAGAGTCACAAGCAAGAAATAAATATGCTTATTTTGCTTCCCAAGCTAAAAAGGAAGGATACTCTCAAATAGGTAAAATATTTGAAGAGACGGCTAATAATGAAAAAGAGCACGCAAAAATTTGGTTTAAGCTATTAAATAATGGGCAGATTTTAGATACCATCGAGAACCTAAAATCAGCCGCCAATGGAGAAAATTACGAATGGACAGAAATGTATGCTGGATTCGCAGAAGACGCTGCAGAAGAAGGATTTCATGACATCGCCTTTCTGTTTAGGGAAGTTGCAAAAATAGAAAAACATCACGAAGAAAAATACAAAAGATTTTTGAAGAATATCCAAAATGGAGAAGTTTTTAAAAAGAAGGAAAAAGTTGTTTGGGAATGTAGCAATTGCGGCTACCACTTCGAGGATGTAGGTGCTCCAGAAGTTTGTCCAGTCTGCAAGCATGTTAAAGTGTTTTTTGCATTAAGAATAGATGATTATTGATATATAGTCCCGAATGTGATGGTTTAGCTTTAAAAAGCTTGGGAGAGCTTTTCCGAGAATTCAGGAAGGTTCGTATTGGGTTCAATCCCTTTAAAGTTTTGAGTTGTTTTTCAAAGTTGTAAACAGAACGTTTGCAGATGCTTGTGCAGT
>JAITBT010000023.1 GCA_031283445.1 Holosporaceae bacterium
CAGAATATCGACCACGGCCTTCTGAAAACAGGCTCCCAAATCTATTTTATCGCGTTCCGTTTCGCATTTTTCAGCAGCTACTCGTACGGCTGTCTTCAGTCCAGCAAATGAAAAATCGCATGAACCATTGCGGCAGAGAGGTCTGGGTAGCGAAAATCTTTTGTTGTTTCCATAGGCAGACATCCTTTCGATAAGTGGTCCTCCGGGATACCCATAGCCCAATATTTTGGCAACTTTATCGAAGGACTCTCCCACGGAGTCGTCAATGGTATTACCTATTACTTCGAAATGGTCAATAGAATGGACGATGCATAATTGGCAATGGCCACCGGAAGCTAGCAGTAGCAGATAGGGAAAATCAATACTTTCCGTCAGTCTGATGGATAATGCATGCGCTTCAATGTGGTTGATGGCAATAAATGGAATATGCATTGCCACAGCCATGGTTTTTGCAAATGTTGCTCCGACCACGAGGCTGCCTATGAGACCAGGGCCACAAGTCCCAGCGACGGCGGAGATTTCTGACATCTCTAAATTTGCATCTTCTAGTGCTTTTCCCACAACAAAGTCGATTTTTTCCAAATGTGCTCTGGCAGCTATTTCCGGAACTACTCCTCCGAACGGTTCATGCTCTGCTAGCTGGGAATATACAATATTGGATAGTATTCTTTTATCTACAGCTACTATCGCGGCGGCAGTTTCGTCGCAGCTAGATTCAATTCCTAATACATATGTCAAGTCGTTACTCTAGTATTTCATAATTATCGTTTTTCTCAAAAAGTGCCCGCAGAATCGTATTATTCATCTTATGACTTGGACAAAAACTATCGAATCGAGTCCTAAGATCGCATTGAGACAATGATAAATCTCCGATAATGTCAAGAATCTTGTGGCGAATCGGTTCATTGGGAAATCGAAGGCCGTCTTTGTTGATAGAGCATCCTTTTTCATCAAAAACAATTGTATTATCCAACGATGCCCCCAAAGCCAAGTGATTTTCTTTCAAAAATTCAGCATCCGCAAGAAAGCCAAACGTTCGGGCTGGAGATATTTCGTTTATAAAATCATCATTTGAAAAATCGAATGAGTAGTGGTCTGCTTCAAGACCTCTAGCACTAAAGTCGCACTCTACGTTTATGGTGAGAGAGTCAGCCGGACTTAGAGAGGTCCATTTTACACCTTCTTGAATTTTTACGGGTTTTAATACTCTTAAAACCCGAAACTTTTTCTTCTGTTTCATTGTTCCGGATGATAAAAATGCTTTTACAAAGGGAAGTGCACTGCCGTCAAGCACAGGAATTTCATTATTTTCTATAGTAATTAGGGCATTTGTTATTCCTAATCCATATAAGGTGGCGGATAAATGCTCTATCGTCGTAATACTTATGCCATTTACATTGCTCAGTTTTGTACACATCATTGTTGCAGAGACGTTATTGAAGGTTGCTTCAATTTTATCTTTTCCTTTGAGAAATACTATTCCAGCATCTTCTTCGGCAGGTGAAACCGAAATGCGGCAGTAATTTCCGGTATGTATACCAATCCCCTCGAAGGTAACGCTCGATTTAAGAGTAGATTGAAGCAATCGCTGACCTTATATTTTTTAATGCTTCTTATACTAATTGGTGGGTTGATTTTTATCAATCTTTATTATACGCTCGATCACAGGTCGGGACGTAATATCATTTTTTGTATATTTGTTCATGTTTTATGTATTGCGGCCCGTCCGCTTATCTGAAGAAAGTAAAGTGGAAGTATACGGTGCATTCGAGCGATATAAATAAGTTGAAGCAATATATTGAGAAAGTCGAAAACCTAGAAGTCGAAAAAATAGAGATCCAGGAGCATATCTCGGATATCTATAAGCAAGCAAAATCTGATGGTTTCGATCCTAAGATTATGAAAAAAATTATAAAGATAAAAAAGATGAAAGTCGAAGATCGAGAAACAGAAGACTTACTGCTTGATACGTATATGTTAGCTCTCGGGCTACTTCCGCCAAATGAAACAGTAGAATAGTGTTGAGAGTACAATCTGGAACAGTTGTTTTAGAATCGGTAGCATATGGTTTTTTCGGAAGAAAAAATGGGAAAAGTGCAGGGCATTATGCTTCTTTAAACTGTAGTAAATTTGTTGGTGATGATGATGCACTGGTTTTCAAAAATCTCGAGATAGTAAGAGAAGAATTTCAATCCAGGGTTCTGATAACGCTTAACCAAATACACAGTAATCTTTGTATAACCGTAGACCAACAAACTAAACCGCATATAAAAGCTGACGCTATGGTCACTCGGATACCAAATGTTGCGATCGGGATTCTGACAGCAGATTGCGCCCCTATCTTATTTTTAGATGGAAAGAAACAAATAATAGGAGCAGCTCACGCCGGATGGCGGGGAGCTGTATCCGGAATTATCGAAGCAACCGTCCAAAAAATGGTAGAACTGGGTGCTGATCCCGAAAACGTAGTGGCTGTCATTGGTCCGTGTATTCAAAAGGAAAGCTATGAAATAGATGATGCTTTTAAAGCGAATTTCAGCGAAGACAATTGCTTCCATAGCATAAATCATCGAACGCATTTCGACTTACCTAAATATTGTCGAAATCGCCTAATAAAATTTGGATTGGCAGCAGATAATATAGATGCTATAGCAATAGACACCTATGCGGATCCAGAGAATTATTTTAGCTATCGCTTCGCGACCAAAAATACAGCTGGAATTTGTGGTCGTAATGTTTCTGTCATTTGCTTAAAATAATATTCAAAATAAAAAAAAATGAAAATAATCCATACTAGAAATTCCCAAGAGCTGGCTATAGCTCTTTCTAAAAAGCTAACGTTTCCCGTGTTTTCAGCTCAGGTGAGATCCTTTGCTAATGGAGAGATTTCGGTTGCGATCCCCCAGTATCTCTGCAATGCTATTGTTGTAGCATCGACCGTCACCCATGAAGATTGGATGGAGTTGTTTCTTCTGCTGGATGCTTTGCGCGGCTCTGAAAAGATTGTGTTATGCATGTCATATATGGGTTATTCGCGACAAGATGTACGTCATCGTAATGAATCATTTGGAGCACATCTGTTTTCCCGCCTATTAGATAACATGAGCATTTCTTATTGCATTATTCTTGATAATCACAGCGAGCCTTTTATCAAAATTCCAACTATTCATGTTTCTTGCCATAAAATATTCGCGACCGCCATTGAGAATAAGTATAAACCAGATAGAATAGTTATAGTTTCGCCGGATGTTGGCGGAGCACATCGAGCTAGTTCAATCGCCCAAGCAATCGGATGCGATTTTGCAATCTGTAATAAAATACGAGATCCGTTAGGGCAAGTGCAGGAATCAGTCGTTCTCGGAAATGTTGCTCATAAAACATGTATTTTAGTCGATGACATCATAGATTCTGGGGCTACGTTGCGTTTTGCTAGTAATTCTCTACTTAAAGCGGGATGCAGCGACGTAGCAGCTTATGTCACTCATGGGATATTTTCTAATAGAGCTGTAGAAGATTTGGATAGATCAAGCATAACGGAGATTACGCTAACTGATAGCATAGGTCATGGCGGAGGTCTTCCTGTAAAATTCCAGAAATTGTCGACCGCTTCGTTGATAGCGGAAGCGATTCGATGTATATTATAACGTTTTAAAAAGGGATTTTATAATGGCTGGCGTTGTTTTAGAAGCAAAGAATAGGGGGAAATTTGGTACCGGAGCTGCCCGCTCCGATAGAAGAGCTGGTTTCGTACCATGTATAATTTATGGAGACACCAAAGATCCAGAATCTGTATGTATTTCAGAAAGTTTATTGAATAGATATGCCCATAGGTCTACATTTTTTTCTACTGTTTTTGAGCTTGAAGGTATTGGTAAAAAAGGACAAAAATTCATAGCAAAGGATGTTCAATTTCATCCGGTGACGGATCGATTGCTCCATATCGATTTTCTCCGTGTCGGAAAAGGTAGTAGAGTTTCCGTGCGCATACCACTCGCTTTCATTAATGAACTTGCCTCTCCAGGACTGAAACAGGGTGGCGTACTAAATGTATTGGTTCATGAAATCGACGTTGTTTGCGATCCGGAAAACATCCCAGAAAAGATAGAGATAGATCTAACGGGATTTGAGTTCCATCGCACTGTTCACGCCAACGATGTTAAGCTCCCGGAGGGTATAAATTTGCAGTTGGGATGCAAAAATTTCACCATAGCAACTGTAGTCGCACCAACAATTATGAAGAAAGACGCCGCTGATGAAACAAGCGATTCCACTACAACGTCAGCTTCAGCTACGTAGTTATGGATGCTCTGCTTGTTGGCTTGGGAAATCCCGGACCGAGGTATGAAAAAAACAGGCATAATGCAGGGTTTAGAGTGATAAATGCGATAGCTAAGGCTAATACTGCAGTGTCTTTCAAAAAAGTAATGGGCGTGGCAGATGTTTCGTCTTTCCATCTGGATTCTATTAGGCTAATCCTTGCCAAACCTTTAACTTTCATGAATCTATCCGGTCAAGCGGTTCGCTTTCTAATGGATTTTTACAAAATTTCACCAGAAAGAATTTATGTGTTTCACGATGACATTGATCTAGGTTTAGGATGCATAAAAATAAAAAAAGGTGGAGGAAACGGCGGACATAATGGACTAAAGAGCATAGATTCTCTTGCAGGTAATGATTATTGGCGCATTCGAATCGGAATAGGGCGGCCAGAGGAAAAATCCATGGTGTCCTCCCATGTTTTAGGTGATTTTTCTGCAGATGAAGAAGACATCTTACAAAAGATATACTATAAAATTTCCGATGATATTGTTTTACTTTTTAGCGACAGAAAGATGCTGGAATCCAAGCTAAATCATTAAACATATACTCTTATATAGTAACATTTCCTCTGCTGATTTAATGCTTTTTGTTCGTATTTTGTCGTCGATAGGCAAAGCGGCTTTGCGGATAGCTGATCCATATTTCTGCAGTATTTTATGCGTGGTATATCTTTTAAATTTTCCAAAATATTAAGCATGTAATCTTCATGATCCGTTGCAATTATAACACTTCCAGTCAAAATTATCTTATGCATCATGCCGGAGATAAATTCCGCAGATAATAGACGTCTTTTGTGATGTTTTCTTTTGCCCCAAGGATCCGGAAACAGCGTGTACATTCGAAATATTGAATGGTCTTTAAGTTTTTCCAACAAAAGACGCACGTCTCCATTGAAAATTTTTATATTCTTTAGATCATGCTTCTGGATTTCTTTTAGGATGGAAGCAACACCGTTTTCGAAGGGGTCGCAACCTATAAATCCCACCGAAGTTTTTTGAAGTGCTCGATTTATAAGATGTTCTCCGTTTCCAAAACCTATCTCAAGGATGATTTTATCGAATTTTCCCTCAAATAATTGTCGAGGATCAATTATGTCTTCCGGTAGATCTATCCCGTAGAACTTATACAGTGTGGAAAGATTATTTTTCTGGCTATCACTCAGACCGTGGGACCTTTTTCTGCCATAGGATGGAATTATGTGCTGTTTTTCCACTGGGAGATCCTTTTAAAAATTTGTATAATGCTATTGGAAAAATGATCACTACATCGTAGATTAGTGGACGCTAGTTTTAAAGGGTAATTTATGAAAATCAATGGAAACGAATTAAGAATTGGAATGTTAATTGAGCATAATAGTAGGTTATGGACTGTTTGTAAGCTACAGCATGTGAAGCCGGGGAAAGGTGGAGCTTATATGCAAACGGAGCTAAAGGAGATAAAAATCGGCACCAAACTAAACGAGCGTTTCAGGTCTGATGAAACACTGGAGCGGGTTCGGTTGGATGAAGAAGAGTGTCAACTCCTCTTCCGAGATGGTGAGATTTTTACTTTTATGAATATGTCTACCTTCGATCAAATACAGGTTTCTAAAGACCTAATAGGAGACGGAGCCTGTTTTCTACAGGACAATATGATCGTAAAGATCCATCTGTACGATGGTGAGATTATTGGAGTAGTTTTGCCTGATACTGTTGTTTTGACAGTCGTTGAAGCTGACGCAGTTGTAAAGGGACAAACTGCAACTTCCTCCTATAAACCTGCGTTGTTGGAGAATGGTGTGAGAATTTTAGTGCCTCCACATATTGAATCTGGCACGAAAATTGTTGTAAATACATCAGATACTACTTACGTAGAGCGAGCGAAGTAATTATATGCCCGGATGGCGGAATTGGTAGACGCGCTAGGTTCAGGTCCTAGTCCACGCAAGTGGGTGGAAGTTCGAGTCTTCTTTCGGGCACCATTTAAAGTGGTTTGCTTAAATGAATTTACATAAAAATGATCTTCCTTCTAGTTTAATATTTAAAAATAGTGTGGCCATAGATACGGAAGCTATGGGATTGCAGATCAAACGGGATAGGTTATGTTTAGTCCAGATATGCTCCGAAGATGGAGAAGTGCACCTGGTGCAGATCTTAAAAAATCAACAAAATGAAGCAGAAAACCTGAAGAGACTTCTTACAGACAAATCTATTCTGAAGATATTTCATTTTGCGAGATTTGATGTTTCCATTCTAAATCATACCTTTGGGATTAAGGTAACTCCCGTGTATTGTACAAAAATTGCTTCAAAATTGGCGCGAACCTACAGTGATAAACATGGATTAAAGAGTTTGTGCAGGGAAATTTTGGATGTGGAGATTTCTAAACAGGAACAATCTTCCGATTGGGGAAAGACGCAACTATCCGCTGAGCAGCTAAGATATGCGGCTAAAGATGTTTTATATCTACATAAATTGAAATCCATATTGGATGAAATGCTTATTCGGGAAGATCGAATGCTTTTGGCCCAACAATGCTTTGAGACCATTACATTATTTTCTGATCTGGAGTTAGCTGACATAAATCCAGATGAATTATTTTTGCATTAGTTACTATTTTTTTGTTTTGAAAACGAAATTTTAACTATTTAGGAGTATTAATATGTGGAATAAGTCTCAGAAAGGAAAATTGGAATGAAAAAAATAGCTGCATTGTGTATTGCGATTTTAGGTATAGCTTTTATTTCTTCGGATAATAAGTTGATGGCCAAAAGGTCGTTTGACCCAAGAGAGATAAGCTCAGTATCTGATAATCCGCCCACCGATGGCGATGGATACAAAAATCCTAAGAAAAAAAAAGGGAAAAAGGGAGTCAAAAAAAAGAAAGCCAGGAAGGAAATTGAACCTGAACAATGACAGAGGGAGCTTTAAAAAAGAGAAGTAACACAGAAAAAATGCGAGAAAAAACTGCCCTGGACCTGGCAGACTAGCTAAGTCGAGGGAAAAAAACGCAAAGCGTATTGCGGAGGCAGAAAAGGAACAAGACTAAATACCAAGTCGGAAGCTTGCCAGCCCGCAAACACTTCGCGGATGCAGCTAGCGCTACACCGAGAAGCGGGACTAGCCATCGAAGTGAATCGAATGCCGGTGAAAAAAAAATCTGTGAAGAAAACGGGCCTAAGCAGGGAAATACCGAACGTACTTGCAGAAAAACTGTTGCAGCTATGCCCAGAACTCGAAAGCGGGAACCAGAAAGAATATATAAGCGAAAATAGAAACGAATGAAAGCGAACCTGCTACAGTTAAGCTGAAAACCAATGACAAGGTTCCACCGAACGGCTTATAACAAATAATGAAAAGTAAAGCGATGCAACAAAACCAGCACAGTGGGACGAAAAATCATAAAATAGGGCTAACATACCAGGGTTCTGATGCTCGAGCTGATACTAGACCCCGTTGCAGAAAGTTTATTATATTGCTAGATCTACAGCGATCTCGTGCCATTGATAGGCTAATTAATAAATAGGATCTGGTATGAGGAATTGCTACAGCGTTTTTCCACACACGCGCAACTTTGGAATTGAAGCTGCCATTTTTGTGATAGGACAGTTGTTGGAGCATCCCCGATAAAGAAATAATACCATTCCCTATTTTGGTTATCGAAATTCTTGATTTTCAATGTCTACGTCTTTTCGATAATTAAAAATGGTGTTTGGTATAATCAGAATAGCTAAGATTTGAGGGACTGTTCATTTTTTGAATTGAAAAATTTCTGAAACTTCCCAAGCGTTTGCCTCCGTAACCGTTTTGGTTTCAGGTTCTAACTCTTTTGATGATTTTGGAAAATATTCTCTGTAGTTTTTTAGAGATTCTTCCACAACTTGATGACTCATTTCAATTCGCCGGTTCTCTTCCTTCAGGGTTTCAGAAATGGTAGCGACGACTGCTCGAGCCTGAAGGAAATCACTTTCGGGTAACAATGCAAAGTAGAACGGGTGGAGCCGCGTGCCTTCCAACAAAGTAGATTGGAACGTATCGACATCCCAGACTCTGTGAGGTTTTTGAGGGAAAGATGCTTCTTTCACTGCAAATCATTGGTTGAAGTAAAATTTGGAGAACCGTGCCGCCTGCCGCAGGTAGAGGAAAGAACATTTGAACAAAGCGACTTGGTGAGGATAACAATTACGTCGTCTGTACAGACTCTGAAAAAGAGATGCTTTGCAGAATGCAGAAACCTGAGTGATGTGCAGTTTGAACGTGGTTATCAACTCAAAACAGTGGAAACAGGCGTATTCGATGAATCTCCGGCAGAACATACTACGGCGCTGCCGGTAGGTGGCAAAGTTTCCAGGCGATGAGAGGTCCAGTAGCTAATTTGCTAACAGTAAGCGCAGAGATACTCTGTTTCTCGGGGAAGAAAGCGCTCGGCTGTTCGAGATCAAACTCGGGCCTCGGCACCGATGGCAACGAAATTCAGACAATCTTCAATGAATACATTTTTAATGGCGGATAAGTCTACATAGACAGGTCTAGAGAAATGCACTTGATTTAGATCAAGGAATTTTAGCGATGGAGGTATATGTCCAATAATACAAAAATTCTGACAGCCGGTAATCTGCAGAGACTCCAGGAAAGAGTTTTTTCCGAAAGTAATTGAATTTACTTCATCAGAGATAGACAATGTCCGCAGATGTGTACATGCGCTAACATCTAAGGGAAAAGGAGCAAAGGAATTGTTTAATAATTCAAGGGAACGAAGCGTTGCAGGTAATGAGCCCTCTAGAATCATGTTCCGACAGCCATGAAGTTTGAGATTTTGTAATTGTAAAAAACTTGATAAGACTAGCTTAGACAGCTCTTTAAAAGAGGAGTCCATCAATTCAAGACTAGATAGAGATTCAAAAGGTGACTTTATTTCGACATTGGTGCAAGCTTCGATGCGGATTTCTTTCAGCGAAGTAGGTAATATCCCCGATATGCAAACTCCGTCACACTCATCTATGACGATTCTTGTTAGGCCTTCGTAGGATTCCAGATTTTCTAAATTAACATTGAACTCGTTTTTTATAAGCAGAATTCCTTTCCGAAAATATTTACTTCTCTCATGAGAAATGCTGCTCAAAGTATTTGGAAAATCTGCAGATAACTGAGCCCGAACTTCTTTATTTAATGGATAGAAGGCGCTAATATTAATTATTAAAATGTATAATATTTTCTCTAAGATTGTCATATCAAAGAGCTGTTAAAACTATACCAGCTTGCATTTTTTCGACATATAATATTTTTAAGAGGTGAATTAATTCGTTTCTGCAGTTTTTCAGTTTTCGAACTTCACGAATATCTTCTTTATCCATGATCATTATAGTACTCAATTTTATTTCAACCAGATCAATTAATATTTCTAAAGATTGTCTTGATAACATGTTATAACCCAATAATGAATGAAATATATAAATGCTACATCAAGTATGTTTAAAAAATGTTAAAATGACGAACTTTTCCTTTAAAAATCTAGCAGAAATAAAAATTGAAGAGCTCAGAATTTCCGAAAGCACTGTCCTCGGGCTTGATATCGGAGATAAGACCATTGGAATAGCAACTTCGGATAGAGAAATAAAAATTGCAAGTGGAGTAACAACAATTTTCAGAAATAGAACGGAACGAGATTTCAAACTTCTGAAAAAAAGCATTGAAAATTATAGAATTGGATTAGTAATTCTGGGATGGCCTCTACAAATGAATGGATTGGCCGGCAGCCAGTGCGAAAAAGTCTTGGAATTTGCACAAAATTTATCTTCATTTATCCCTGGGGATCTTGCCAAATGGGATGAGCGCTTCTCTACAAAAGTCGTGGACAATTTGATGATTCAAGCAGATCTATCCCGCAGAAAACGCAAAAAAATAGTTGATCAAAGCGCCGCAGTTTACCTTCTTCAAGGAGCATTGGATTTTTTAAATCACTCATTTGTTAAGTAATTGAATTATTTCCATAGTCGATTAATGGTAAGAACGTGAAAGCAAAGTTTTATTCTATAGGTTGCGTTCTATCTTATTCGCCAGTTATGTATTTATCCTTAACAAACGCTGTTGAAAAGTGTTATATAGAAACAGGCTTTGAGAAAGTAAAGTCATGTATAATAAAGAGAATATATTTTATAGGATTTTAAAATCTGAGATTCCAGCAAAAATTATCTATGAAAATGATGTAGCGTTGTCTTTTTACGACATACGTCCGTTAAAGAAAATCCATGTTTTGGTGATTACAAAAGGTTTATATTCTAATTTTGGTGATTTCGTCGCAAATGCATCAATCCAAGAAGTGAAAGATTTTTGGGCTACCGTTTCTAAAGTTGCTGATTTGTTGGAAGTTTCCAGAACTGGGTATCGAATAGTGAGCAATAATGGTCCGGATTCAGGACAAGAAGTAGAGCATTTTCATGTGCACATTCTGGGAGGAGAAAAATTGTAGAGCATTTTGTGCTCTACCATGTAGTCCCTAGTTTTACTTGAACTTTATGTCCGGTTTGATCTTCTATCTCGATGGAATTTTGCTTAACGGCAATTAATCGAAAATCATCTATGTCGTCGCCGATCTGAAACCAAGAATTATCAATATAGGCTCTCAAGTTATAGATTGTACAAAATAATTTGTGAGCTTTTACTTTTTCTAGAAGTCTAATGGATGCGAAGCTAGAGTTTCGAGGAATAGGGTTTATATCCAATAAGCCTGAACATTTTTCAGGAAAAAAGATCTTGAATTGTATCAAGGCGGCGAGATTTTTTTTATTCATCGGAAAAATCTTTATAGATTTAAATTGTACTATACCAGGCAATTCGAAAAATAATTCTTCTATAAATTTGTAAATTTTACTCTCTTGGTTTGTCTGGATTTTAATTTCTACACTGTCCATAGGAACATTGAATTTTATCAACACATTGTTTATGCTTAACTTTTTGGAAATTGTTTCTAAATTTTTTTTAAGATCTTTGTTACTTGGAAAAAGCTTTTCCTTAGTTTTTAAACAAGGGAAGGAGAAGTTTTGTATTTCTTGCGCAAAATCTTCAATGGAAGTTTTTGACATTGCCAAATAACTTTTCCGGACTTCTAGTTCATTTAATTTAACCATCTTTACGGCGCACAAAACGCTCAGTACTACCATTAAAAAAGCCAAAATACATCTTATTTTACGCATACAATAGCTCCGAGCCTTTTATTTGCCCCCAGCTCTTCGTATTCATCACTGGTATCTTTTTCCACTTCAACGTTATCCTCGGCCTTTAGTTGATCGAGGGCGATCATGCCGAGGGAAGTTTTTATTTTAACTATACTTCCATTTTCGAAT
Organism: Holosporaceae bacterium; assembly: GCA_031283445.1. GTDB lineage: Bacteria > Pseudomonadota > Alphaproteobacteria > UBA3830 > UBA3830 > JAIRMQ01. Next base: position 11,642 of record JAITBT010000023.1, read on the forward strand.
AACAGCTGTTCGACTGGAAGATTATATTTTCGGCATATTTTTGATGCCTTTTGAAATAATTCTAGAGGATCATGCAAATTTTTTAACATGCTAATGAATTGTTTTGCTTCGGAAAAATTTTCGCTGTTTATTTGTAGTTCGATGTGTTTAGTTGTTATGTGAATGTCTTTTTGGAGTGCTGAAATAATCTTTTCATGGTCCCGGATGGACTGGTCTGTTTTAGCTAAAACTAAAATCATTACCGGTAATGCCGCGTATAATATCTTATCGTTTAGAATTTTTTTTAAATGAATTCTATTAGTTATAATCGGTTTTATCTCTCCTGATAAACGATCTACGGCAATTTCATCACATTCATCGGTGATAATTTTTTGGCAACAGACGTCAGCGTTGATTTTAGGATGAATTTCAATTTCTTTTGATGGAGAAAAGACTTTTATATTTTTTCCCATACCGAATCTTTGCAGATATACTATGGTTTTGGAAATTTCAATTGACATATGAGCGCAGGATGACAGAAATCTTGACAAGATTATACCCTTTCCCACTCCGGCAACTATTCGAAAAGAGGAAGAGTTATAATTCGCCGCATAGAGCCACCAATCGGAGTCACTGATTTTGCTGAAGCTATTACAAAATTTCGCAATGATATCTTCGATTAAATAAATTTTATCATCACTTTTTTCTAAGTTTTCAGGTAACGAAATTTTTTGAATATAAAAATCAGATTTACCAAATAAAATCAGCTTATCTTTTGGAATTAAAAATGCTCTCTCTTGAGTCGATAATATCTTTTTTTTACAGTTTAAAATCTTGTAGGCGTCTAATAAAGAACAATTATTCAATTTCTCCAGATAAAACTCGATATCGTTTCTATCTAGAACATACATTTATACTCCCACTACTTCTACATAGCTATAAATTGGGTAAAACAAACTGCACAAAATGAAAACAAATATCAATCCTGTAGAAATAGTTAAACCAATACTTAAAATCTGCCCTAATGATTTGATATCAAACAATATTTCCTTATATTGATTCTCACTAATGTGATTAAAGCTATTTACTAACTCATTTCCCTCCTCTCCTACGTAAATTGCCATCAGGATTTCTTTTGATATTAGCTTTCCGCCAAAAAAAGACTCGGAAATTTTATATCCGTTTATTATATTACAGCGAATATTTTCTAGTTCTCTTTTGAGGAGATTAAGTTTTATGGTTCCAATGGCTAAATCCAGCGCCTGCATAAAATCCAGTTTAGCGTCCAAAGCGATATGTAAAATTTTACAAAATTGCCAAAGAGAAATTTTGATGATCAATTTCCCGATTTTTGGTATTTTTAGTACTATTCGAAATAAAAAATCCCTTCCGGCTTGATTGCAAAAACAAAATGAAAGAATTGCTAGAGCTAGAAATAAGGCTTTGAAAATTTGTGGAAGTATGTTTATGGTAAACAGCGTAAGCATTGGTATTTCTTCCGTATTATTACTTTGAAGTAGAGATATTATTTGCGGCCCCAGAATGCCGATACTCAAAGCTAAAACCAGCAGTGCGACAATTGTTATGAAAATGGGATAGGCAATTGCTCGTTTTACGTTATTTTTCCAGTCGGTTTGTAATTTCAAAAAATTCATAATATTTGAAATGATTTCCGTAGTATTTCCTGTATCTTCCGCAGATTTTAGTAAACCAATAATTACGTTATCAAAAATAAAATTACATTTTTCAAAAGCTTCCCCTATGCTTTCTCCTTTTTTCAGAAAATTGGAAATATTCAATAAGGCTGCATTTAGCACATCGTTTTCATAAAAATCTGCAAAAGATTCAATGGCTTCATTAATACCTGCTCCGCATTTTAATTGAAAACTAATGTGCAGAAAAAATGTCAGAATATCTTCCAGAGTAACTTTTTTGGAAATAAAATATACTTTTTTTATCTCCAGTGGTTGAAAATTCTTTGCATGGAGGACGTCGTAAGCGCATTTATAATCATCTGCTAAAATTGATCCATTTTTTTGTAGTCCATCTGCCGTTAAAATTTTATATCTATATATCGGCATTTCCAAAAACTCTCATAATTTCTTTTTGATCAGTAAGATTATTATCAAGAGCTTCTTGGTAAGAGTCTTGAAAAGTTTTATCAAGTTTGCATTTTGATACATCACCATTAGTTAGAAGATCTTTTTTTAATTCTTCAGAAAAGTAAATATACTCCGTTAGTGGAAATCTCTCGCGATAGCTGTCGCCATATAAACGTCTTACTAAACGTTGGGAAAAAATACCTATAAGACTTGGAACGAAATCAGACAATCGCAGCCCCAGATCTAATAGTCGTCTAATTCCTTCGAAGGGTGTAGCTGCATGTAACGTAGCAAGTACAAGTCGTCCCGTAAGAGATGCTCGAACCGCAGATGCGGCCGTTGCCTCATCACGGATTTCTCCCACTAACATCACGTCGGGATCCTGCCTTAAAATAGATCGAATACCGTCCGCGTAAGAAAGAATACCCTCTTCTCGCAAATCTAATTGTTTTATCCCTTCGACCTGGTACTCAATTGGATCTTCCAGAGTCATGATATTGATAGATAATGAATTTATTTCCTTTAGAAGTGAGTATAATGTCGTTGTTTTACCGGAGCCGGTTGGACCTACAATCAAAAATATTCCATACGGAAATGAAATAACCCATTTTAACCATAAAAAATCTCTACTAGAAAAACCTAATTCTAGTAAAGAGTTAATGCCATTTGACAAGTTAAAAATCCTTACCACGAAATTCTCACCAAAAATACTTGGATGGGTCGAAATCCTCAGATCTATGGTTTTACCGGCTAGATAAATGCGGGTATGACCGCTCTGGGGTCTGCGGTTTTCCGCTATATTAAGACTGGAGATGAGTTTAAGCTTGGATTTCATTCGCATCCAAGAATCGAGATCTGTAGTTTTTAAAACTCGCAGAACGCCGTCTACTCGTATACGTACTCGTACCAAGTTTTCGGAAGGTTCGAAATGAATATCGCTTGCCTTGGATTCCACGGCTTCAAAAATTATTTTGTTGAGCAAAAGCAAAGGGTCTTTTTCAATATTTTCGGCATTACATTTCATTATTTCTAAAAATCTCAGAATTTCACTTTCTTTTGCCACAAAAAATTCGATTTTTTTGTGTGGAAAATGCATGTGGATGATATCAATGGCTCGTAAATTTCCAGGATCTGCAATGGCAATTTTTACACACTCTTCGTTAACAAAAAATGGAATAGACATGCATTGCCCTGCGATATCATTTGTAATAGACATTAGCGTTTCTTTGTTTATATAAAAAAACTCTAGGCTAACAATTTTAATGGAATACAACTCCGACAAAATTTTAAGTAAATCATCTTCCTTTAAAAATCCAAGAGCTAACGCAACTTGCCCAAATAATAGGTTAGATTTTTTTTGAGACTTCGCGACAATAGATATCTGTTCTTTGGTTAATAATCCCCTGTTAAATAGGGTTTCACCAAAATTCCTAATGGTTGGACTCGCTAACACCATAACCTCTCCCGACAAGTTCCTCGTCATATTTTATTGTGTTATTGGTAAGTAAAGTTTTAAAAGACTAGAAAGATACGGATTTTTTTTTCGTAGATGGAATTTAGATTACATAGTTTCCTGTGATTATATCTCAGTAGATCACAATTCTTGCCAGAATTCCTTTACTTTTGCGAAGAATCCTTCCGATTTCGGGCTGCTCTTGCTTCCCTTATCAAATTCCTGCAGTAATTCCTTCTGACGATCAGTCAAATTTACTGGAGTTTCTACAATAGCGTGCACCATCATATCGCCACGTGTAACATTTCTAGTAATAGACATACCTTTTCCACGCAATTTCAATACTTGGCCAGACTGCATGCCTGCCGGTATCTTGATAGTGGCCTTCTTACCGTCTATGGTCGGCACTTCCACCTCTCCCCCGAGAGCTGCAGTTACAATTGATATGGGTATGTCACAGTGTATGTAACTTCCTTCTCGGCTAAATAATTTATGGGGTTTAATGGCCACAAAAATATAGAGGTCACCAGATTTCCCACCTCGAATCCCAGCTTCACCCTCTCCGGAAAGCCGTATCTTTGCCCCATCTTCAATACCCGCTGGTATCGATACATTTATGGTTCTTGATTTATTAACCCTTCCGGCTCCATTACATGATTTACAGGAATTCTCAATAATATGCCCTGTACCATTACATGATGTACACGTTTTCTCTACCATAAAAAAACCTTGAGAGAAACACATCTTTCCGGAACCATGGCAAGATGGACATGTTCTGGGCATCGCACCACCTTCAGCCCCCGCGCCCCGACAGTCTTCACATCTTACATTCGTACGTAACTTCAATTCTATATCTTTGCCACGAAATGCTTCTTCAAGTGTAATGCTCGCATCATACCGCAGGTCGCTCCCTCGCATTTCCATGCGGCAACTCCCTGCCCCATTGCACTTCCCTCCAAAAAAACCTTCGAATATGTCGGAAAATGCAGATCCTCCTCCGAAATCAAAATGAAACTCCTGTGAGGAGAATCCATTCTGGCCGAAATCTCCACTTCCTCCTCCAGCGGCGTTCTTGTAAGCATCATGACCAAAACGATCATAAGCAGCTTTCTTCTGCGGATCTTTCAGTGTCTCATAAGCTTCGTTAATGCTTTTAAATTTCGATTCGGCGTTTTTATCACCCTTGTTCCTATCTGGATGATATTTCATTGCCATTTTTCTATAAGCTTTTTTTATTTCTTCGTCAGTAGACGCTCTTGAAATACCCAATATCTCGTAATAATCCATAACTCTATCCAATTTTCGAAAAAAGGCATATGGCAACGCATATGCCATCCGGAATTATTTGCCGTCTCCTTCCTTGTAGTCAGCTTCCACGACATTTTCCTCCTGGGCCTGCTGACTTTCGGTGTGTTGCTGTTCTGGGCTCTGAGCTGCTTTGTGAATAGCTTCCCCAGCTTTGGACATAGAAGCCATTAGCTTTTGTACCGCCTGCTTAATCTCCTCACCATTTTCACTATCCTGTATTTTTTGTACCCCTTCGATGTCGGATTTTATTTCAGCTTTCATGTCTTCGGCAATTTTATTCGCGTTATCCGTCAATAACTTGTTGGCTCCGTTAATCACTTCCTGTGCCATATTCCTTTCCTGGATCAACTCCCGCCGCTTCTTGTCCTCCTCCGCGTTGAGTTCAGCATCCTTCACCATTTTGTCAATTTCCTCGTCGCTCAGGCCACCTGATGCTTTAATGCTGATGGTTTGCTCCCGGTTGGTCGCTTTATCTTTAGCTGACACATGGACAATTCCATTAGCATCAATGTCGAAGGTTACTTCGATCTGCGGCATGCCCCTCGGGGCCGGCGGAATGTCTGTGAGATCGAACTGACCCAAAAGCTTGTTGTGTTCTGCAATATCTCGCTCTCCTTGGAAAACTCTAATCGTCACTGCGCTTTGATTGTCTTGCGCTGTCGAGAAAACTTGACTTTTTTTAGTTGGTATTGTTGTGTTCCTATCTATAAGACGGGCGAAAACTCCTCCAAGTGTCTCTATTCCCAAAGACAATGGCGTCACATCTAACAGAAGGACATCTTTGACGTCTCCTTTCAGGACACCACCTTGGATAGCAGCCCCTACGGCGACGACTTCGTCTGGATTTACGCCTCGGTGCGGCTCCTTTCCAAAGAAATTTTTAACACTTTCTACTACTTTTGGCATGCGCGTCATGCCACCAACCAGTACAACCTCATCAATTCTCCCGGCGGCCACTCCAGCATCCTTTAGCGCCGCGCTACATGGTTCCATAGTTCTTTTAATAATATCTTCCACCAATCCTTCTAGCTTCGCCCTCGAAAGCTTCAACATCAAATGCTTTGGTCCGTTAGCGTCTGCTGTTATGAACGGCAGATTAATCTCAGTTTCCAGCGCACTGGACAGCTCTATTTTCGCCTTTTCCGCCGCTTCCTTCAGTCTCTGCAGCGCCATACTATCCTTCCGCAGGTCTATGTTGTTTTCTTTTTTAAACTCTTCTGCAAGAAAATCGATAATCCTTTTGTCGAAATCCTCTCCGCCCAGGAATGTATCCCCGTTAGTTGCCTTTACCTCAAAAACACCGTCTCCGATCTCCAGGATGGATATGTCGAATGTTCCTCCTCCTAAGTCATAGACCGCGATCAAACCAGAAGTTTTCTTGTCCAGACCATAGGCTAGCGCCGCAGCAGTCGGCTCATTAATTATTCGCAGAACCTCCAGTCCTGCAATTTTTCCAGCATCTCGTGTTGCTTGTCTCTGGGCATCGTTAAAATAAGCTGGAACGGTTATGACTGCTTCTGTAACATCCTCTCCCAGAAAATTTTCCGCTGCTTCTTTCATCTTCTGGAGTATGAATGCACTTATCTGGCTCGGACTATACTTAGTATCTCTCGCTTTAACCCACGCATCTCCATTGTTCGCTGCTTCCATATCAAATGGTGTCTGATACTTTTTCAAATATTCATCATTGAATTTGCGCCCTATCAATCTTTTTATAGCATAGAATGTATTCTTATAATTTGTTACGACCTGCCGTTTGGCAGCTTGGCCAACCAATTTTTCACTGCTTTCCGTAAATGCAACGATTGACGGTGTTGTCCTCATTCCTTCCGCGTTCTCTATGACTCTTGGTTTCCCACCGTCCATAACAGCCACGCAAGAATTCGTGGTACCCAAGTCAATACCAATAACTTTGCTCATCTTAATCCCCTTCCATAGGCAAATTTAAAAACGCAAAACCCAACCTAGGCATTTTGCTATGCTAGCGAAGTAAAGCTCTCACCGGGCACCCCCTTCCCGAATGAGAATCCCACTCTGCTAGCGGGATTCATTTTATGCGCAAAAAATAAAAGTGTCAACTCTAGAATTTCCGTCTCCCAAGTCGGACACCATGTTATATCAGTCCATTCTAGTCGAAAATACCATCTTTATTTACTGATACACTCTCGGTTACGATTTGCTTTACCATAATCCCCTCATCGTTAAATATTAGTATTATCTTTTTCTGAGTATCCTCTGATCCTCGGGAGAAAAAATTAAATAGGGGGATAAAATTTCTAGTTAAATTGCTTTTATTTACATGTAAATACGTCCACTTCTCTTGTTTATTTTCGTTATTATAGTCTATATCAGCTGGATCACCGAGATGTCTTCTAGCGTCACTTTTGGTGGTAATCTTATCCCCAATTATCTTATATATTTCGGCTTTATTGTTCCGTTCCAGCACTGGATTCCCGGTACTACCACTTCTGAAAGGTATACATCCAGTCAATAACAATATCAAACTAAAACTGATAATATTTCTGATAATATTTCTCACTTCTTTCACTCCTTTTTTTTCAAATTCATTAGACAACCGCAAACTGATATCATACTAATGCAAATGATGGATTATTGAAAGTAGTAATTCATTAAGGGGGATTGTCCTATAAAGATATCACATGATATACTTTATGCGCTGAAGAAGCTCTGGAGTAGAACAAAAGAAACGATGTAGACTAGTCTGCACCGACGGAAATCCGTCCTGTTTAGAGATTTTATGTGAAGACGACAACATTAAACATGTGGTAACAAAATCTGAAACATGCCTAGTGGAGTAATACAATTCTGTTCTAAGAAATTATCTTGCGCGCCTACATAGAAAGACTAAATGCTACTCAAAATCAACTGAAATGCTCAAAATATTCGTAAATATCTTGATCCATAAAAATCTATTGATATCTTTATAGGACAATCCCAAAATAAACTACGAAGACGTAATTTTGAACATTCACTCACGCAGTATTTTAAGATAAGGCATAATCATCCGCTTACCAG
>JAITBT010000064.1 GCA_031283445.1 Holosporaceae bacterium
TGGAGTACGGGGGAACAATAGCTCCATACAGGAAAGAAGTAAAGCCTTACAGACGGCTGGGTGGAGTGGTGTGAGCCTGAACTTCGCTTCGGATCTAAATGAATACCAAGCCAGGTGACAACTAACACCTCCACCAGGCACCGTGCAAAAAAATGAAACTGCGACGCAGTGTGAAACACATACAAGAGAGCAGCTCGAATGAATGCCGCGCGTGGAAAATGTACAGATCGAACACAGTTCGGGTTAGAATGAAACACGTCCAAGTGCTTCTAGGGAGCCACCGGTGATTCGCTGTAGCACAGCTGGGAAAATTCAGTCCACCATCTCTGAGCATATAGAAGTTTTGAAAAATGGTTCTTGGAGATATATACTATAGCTTTCTAGCGGGAGAAGGCAGTGACAGAATCGGTGGGTGGGATTTATGACAGGGTGAAATCCTGGCCTTTTGAGGAAGCACGAAAACTTGTGTGCCGCACGACTGTGAAAGAATTGGGATGCGCGCTCTTCCAAACTGGTTACGGACCATCTGGATTGCCTCACATCGGTACTTTTGGTGAAGTGGTACGCACAACGTTTGTGAAACACGCTTTCGAACATCTGAGTCATGCGAAGACTAGGCTTTGCGTCTTCTCGGATGATCGCGACGGACTCAGAAAGGTTCCAGACAATATCCCTTGTAAGAAAATGATGGCTGGAAGCATCGGATTTCCCTTGACGGAGGTCCCGGATCCGTATGGATGTCATCAAAGTTTTGGTCACCATAACAATAATAGGCTGAGAGAGTTTTTAGATTCGTTCGATTTTGAATATGAGTTTCTAAGCGCCACTGATTGTTATAAAAAGGGTGTTTTTAATGAAGTATTGAAGAAGGTTCTCATTTACCATCAGGAAATCCTGGAAATTGTGTTGTCAAGTTTGAGGGAAGAAAGGGCGGCTACTTATAGTCCGTTTTTGCCTATTTCTCCTAAAACGGGACGGGTATTACAGGTGAAAATAGATGAGTATAGAGTGAACGATGGAACCATTGTGTTTAGGGATGAAGACGGCAGTTTAACAGAGCTCCCAGTTATCGACGGAAACTGTAAATTACAGTGGAAAGTAGATTGGGCGGCCAGATGGGCAACTTTCAAAGTTGATTATGAAATGGCCGGGAAAGATCTCATCGATTCCGTTAGTTTATCCAGTAAAATTTGCCGTGTTTTGGGGGGAATTCCTCCGGACGGATTTAATTACGAATTATTTTTGGATGGGGAAGGTAAAAAGATATCGAAATCCAAAGGGAATGGTCTTGGCGTGGAAGATTGGTTAAGATACGCTCCACCGGAAAGTTTGGCAAATTTTATGTTTGCTTCTCCCAGAAGCGCTAAGAGATTATATTTTGATGTTATCCCTCGGCAGACTGACGACTATATTGCCCATCTGAGGAATTTTAAAAATCAGGAACTGGACAAGCAAATCGATAATCCGGTTTGGCATATTCATAATGGAAATCCTCCTCCACCGGAAAGCGAAATGCCATTTTCTCTTCTGCTGAATTTGGTCAGCGTATGCAATACCGACGATAGAAATATTCTTTGGGGATTCATTAGGAAATATATGAGCGATGCTTCTCCGGAAACGATGCCTTTTCTGGATAAACTGGTACAGCATGCCATCAACTACTACCAGGACTTTGTTAAATCGAAAAAAAGCTATCCAGTTCCAACGGATTTGGAAATTGAATCCTTGAATGATTTACTTTCGGAGTTGAATAAATTAAATAAAACCGAGTCCAGCGACGAAATTCAAAAAATAGTCTTTGACGTGGGCAAAAGGCATGATTTTCCGGCTTTGAAAGCGTGGTTTAACACTCTTTATCGCCATCTCTTAGGGCAAGAGGATGGCCCACGCATGGGATCTTTCGTAGCTCTTTATGGAATCGATAATACAAAGAAATTACTAGAGGATGCTATCGCAAGGAAATAAATGAACGAGAAGGCATTAGGTCAAATTTTGGAATGGCTCTCGGATGCTGGAATATCCGATATCATTGCCGACGTAAATTCGATACCCGTCGAAATTAAAAAAGAAGTCATGACTTTATCTGCTTTGAAAGAAATGATTTCCCGAGTGGATACTCCGCTCCGTAATTGCGCCATCAATATGGTTTTCGGAGTCGGAAATGAAAAAGCAGATATATTATTACTAGGAGAGGCGCCGGGAGTGGAAGAAGATCGTCAGGGCATTCCTTTCGTTGGCCAGAGCGGCCGATTACTGGATAAAATCTTAGCAGCGGTTGGATTGGATAGAACTAAAGTGTATATTACCAATATTCTCCCCTGGAGACCGCCGGGAAATAGAACTCCTACAAATCAGGAAATAGAGCAGTTTCGGCCCTATGTGCTCAAGCATATTTCTTTGATAAATCCTAAGGTAATAATCTGTCTCGGTGGAACCGCTGCTAAAGCTCTTCTGCAAACGTCGCAGGGGATCATGCAACTGCGTGGTAAATGGACCAGAATTGATGAGATTTCAGCCAAAATTATCCCGACTTTTCATCCAGCGTATCTACTGCGTTCTCCTTCGCAAAAAATGGAGGCTTGGTTGGATTTTTTAAATGCAATACATTGGTTGGAGAATTCCGGAACGTAAGAACACTTTTTTTTATAAAGAAGATAGAATACCAATGGAGTAACCGGATATTACAAAGCAGACTTAAAATAAAAGTCCATAGTTTTTAGTAGCAGAGTGTCCATGTCGACGATGGGGTTCCATCCCAGAAGGGCTCTTGCATTTTTAATGGATGGGACTCGTGCCTCTACATCTTGATAGGATTTTCCGTAATAGTCGGCCGAACTGGTATGGATAATGCTTATTTTTTCTGCCGAGTCTTTCAATTTATCATATTTTTTTGCAAAAACTACAATTTTCTCAGCTAGTTCTTTTATGCTGCATTTGTTATTGGGATTACCTATGTTGATTATTTGTTTATCGACGTTATTACTCTCCAGAATTTTCATTAGAGCATCAATACCATCGGAAATATAGGTAAAACAACGAACCTGAGCCCCTCCATCAACTAGATTGATATTTTTTCTATGAAAAATATTGCTTAGGAATTGACTAACTACGCGAGAACTTCCGTTGTTTTCGTTATAAATATCATCCAGACGAGGTCCAATCCAATTAAACGGACGAAACAACGTATAGCGCAGGCCACTCCTGACACCGTATGCGAAAATAACGCGATCCAGCATTTGCTTCGAGCAGGAATAAATCCACCTTTGCTTACATATGGGGCCTGTTACGCAATTGGAGCTATCCTCTTCAAATTCATCGTCATTGCACATACCATAAACTTCTGACGTGGAGGGGAAAATAACGCGTTTATCATATTTTACAGCAGATTTTACTATCTTTAGATTGGCTTCAAAATCTAACTCAAATACTTTAAGAGGATCTTGCACGTAAACCAATGGACTAGCAATGGCTGCTAGCGGAAAAATCACATCACATCTTTTTATGTGATCTTTCAGAGAATTAAAGTTCGTAACGATATCTATTTCGAGAAAATCAAATTTTTTTTCAGGCAACAGATGCTTGATTTTAGAGGACGAAATATCAATGGCAGTTATCTGCCAATCCTTGTGTTTTTTAAGAATCTCTTCCGATAAATGGCTCCCGATAAAACCGCCGGCGCCGATAATTAGCACATTCACAGACTATTCCTCTTTTTCTAATATCTCTCGAATTACAAAACGCGGATGTTCGCAAACGGCAAAATATGCCCTTCCCAAATATTCTCCCAAAAGTCCAACTCCCAAAATTATGACGCTCAACAGTAGAAATACAAATGCAAAATGCAATCCATATCCATGATGATTACCGATGATTTTTTTGAATAATTCCACAAAGAAGTAAATCCCACTGGCAGAAGAAATTACCATACCAATGATCGTAAAAACCTGTAGTGGAATCAAAGAAAATCCAGTCAATAGGTCAAACGCAATACGTATTAGCTTGTACAGATTGTACTTGGAATCGCCCGCTTTGCGTTCCACATGAGTGACGGGAATATCAATAGGATTCCCTGCGAATTTCTGAGCAAGAGCCGTAATAAAGGTCGAAGTTTCCCGGGTTTTCACAACTTCATCTATAATAAACCTTTTATAGGCTCGTAGCATGCAGCCGTGATCCTTCATGATAATGCCGGTGGCGCTGGCTCTGATGTGGTTCACCATTTTTGATGCATATGTTCTAAAAAAATTATCCTGACGTTTCATTCTATAGCCGCCAACAAGATCATATCCTTCATCTATTTTGCCAAGCAAAATCGGAATTTCTTCTGGTAGATTTTGTAGATCTGCGTCTAGCGTAACAACTACATTTCCACGAACATGTTCAAATCCAGCTAAAATAGCTATATATTGGCCATAATTGCCATTGAACATAATGACTCTTATAACATCAGAGCGCCTTTTAAATAGGCTTCGCAATTTTGTAGAAGTTTTATCACTGCTACCATCATCTACAAATATCACTTCGTATCTTTTTTTGATGGCATCCATTGTTTTCAGAAGACGCTCACTCAACTGATCTACATTTTCTTGCTCATTGAAGATTGGAATTACCACCGATATCTCTACGATATTCGTAGTGCGGGTTTTTATCTTTTTCAACTCCAACCCTACCGGTTTTTCCTTTTTCAATTTTGTCGCTTTTACAGAAAGCTTTTCAGACATACTACCACCGTCTATTATTCGAAAAACTTCTTAACCGTGTTGATTATATAATCTTGCTCACTCTCTTTTAATTCATAGTACAGAGGCAGACACACAGCACGCTCTCCAATATATTCAGCATTCGGAAAGTCACCTTTTTTATAGCCAAAAGCCTTCTGATAATAGCTAAATAGATGCACCGGAGTACAATACGAAGCCGATTCAATAAGATTACTTTTCAGATACGATATAAATCTATCCCTTTTGGTTTCATCGTATAAGCAAACAGGGAAAAGATGCCCCGAATGGATAAAATCGTAAGTTGGAACATCCTGCGTATAGATTTTATCTTTTATATCATAAAGATGATAACTATACCTACTGGCCAAATAACGTCTTCTTTCGTTCAACATATTGACATCTTCCAGCTGGTGTATACCTATGGCGGCTTGTAAATCCGACATATTGCTTTTACCGCCTGGAAATATGACATCATAATCGCCACCACTATTTTCCTCTCCCATCGGACGGTTTATGCCATGAAACCTCTGTAGCGCCAGCACTCTTTGTTCGGACTCTGAATTTAAAACAACGCATCCCCCTTCGCCGGAAGTTATGTTTTTAATGGGGTGGAAACTGAAAACTTGTATATCTCCAATAGTGCCAATTTTACGATCTTTATAGTACGCACCAAAAGCATGAGCAGCATTTTCGATGACTCGAACGTTTTTTTGCTTCGCTACTTCATAAATTGGATCTAAATCAACGGGCATTCCTACATAGTGAACTGGTATAATAGCTTTGGTCCTGGAAGTGCACGCATCATATATTCTATTAGAATCTATGTTAAATGTATCGCTTTCCACATCCACAAAGACTGGTTTAGCGCCGAGCATTGCGATGACGTTGGCAGTTGCAACAAACGCCAAAGGCGTAGTAACCACTTCGTCATTTTTCTTTACTCCGATGGTCATTAGAGCAGCGTGAAGCCCAGCGGTTGCCGATGCAAAACACATAGCTATCCTTCCTTCAAAATATTCCGATAGCTTACGCTCGAACTTCTGGACTCTAGGGCCCGTGGCTAGCCCCCCAGATTTTAATACACTCAGAACTTCTTCAATTGTTTCTCGACTTATGGTTGGTTTGGAAAGCGGAATAAAATCTTCTTTATCTTTTAGCAATTAACGCCACTCCTACTAATATCAGAAAAATACCACTGCTTCGAAGCCATGTGATATTTTCCGCAAAGAAAAACCATCCTCCCAGTGCTGCCAATACATATGACAAACTACCAAATGGATATAAGAAGCTTAACTCAAATTGAGATAATAAATAAAGCCATAACAGTAAAGAAAAAACAAAAATAAAAACTCCTCCACATATGTAAATATTGGAAACTAATGCCAAAATCAATTTATATATAGGGAGATCGAAATTTATGAACACAACTCCTTTTTTCAATAAAAGCTGTGCCAGTGTATTTATAATAACTTGAAAGAATATAAGAACAAAATTAATCATCTATTTGTTATTACTATAAAATGCTTATCTAAGTCTATAATTCTATGTGTAAAGTTTGTTTTCAAGAATGCTTCTCGGTAGTGTTCCAAAGATGATAGCAGAAATATTCTTTTGTCAGTAGTATTCCACAATTCCCAAAAGTCACTTTCTGCCGCTAATTGATTACTATTTTTATTAGCTTTGGCTCCGAACTCTAATTCTCCAACAAAATCTACTACTCCAACTGTTGCTTTAAGATAGACTGGAAAGTCCTGATAATATCTTTTATAACAAAAAACCAAATCCTCTTTTTTTTTGTTCATATTTATTAGTTCAGCTAAATATTTTGTAGATGGCTTTTTAGCTTCCTGATAAAATACCGCAACTTTATTGATCAGCCACATCATATTTGTGCTAATAAAAATATATGCCAGAACTGTGCCTACTTTGGACGCTTTTCCATAAATGGTACAAAAGGGAATAATTGCTACTACGATTAATAGTATCGCAAAAATGTTTACCAGCAAAACAGCTTCTGGATTTTGCAGAACTACTGCTATTTCCGATTTCGCCAGAATATAGGCCACATAGGCTATCCCGAATAGTATAATGTTGCTCCATGCTCCGGATCGGAAATTTTTGTTGCAGGATCCAACAGATTCTACCAGCATAATTCCAGTTATCAGTGCAATAGGCGGCATTAGAGGCAGAATATATGGAATTAATTTCGAGCTAGAAAAAGAAAAGAAAGCCAATACCCCAAAAATCCAACACATAAAAAATATATTTTCAGAATTTTTGGATATGGCCTTTTGGAAGGAATTTTTTATGGCCACCAATGAAAATCCCGTCCAGGGCAAAAGCCCTACCAGTAGGATTGGAATGAAAAACCACGGTGCCTGATATCTGTTATGGCCTGTGGAAAAATATCTTTGAAAATGCTCTCCAATAAAGTAGAAATGCAAGAAATCTTTATCTCGCAAAGCCATCATAACGTGCCAAGGCAAAAATATTATGAGGAAAGCTAAGATTCCTTGAGGGTATAGCATTTCTTTTATTTGTGGCCAATTTTTTGTAAATACAATCCACAGCAGAATCACGATTCCTGGAAGGACGATGCCAATTAACCCTTTAGTGAGACATGCTAGAGCTGCAAATATATAAGCCCAGAAAATGTAGCCTTTTAATATCGCTGCTTTCGGGTCTTTTTTTACAAAGGCGATAAAGAAACACCAGAGTGTGCCACTTATGAACACAGATACCACTAAATCAAGAATAATCAAACGACTGTGAGCATAGTACAGAACATTTGTTGCTAAAATTCCGGCAGATATCAGTCCAGTCATTCGCGAGTAGTACTGAGATCCTACCCAAAATACCCCCAGACATCCAATAATTGCAAAAAAGATAATCCACAATCTCATGGATGTTTCATTAATGCCGATGAACTTTACGACTCCCGCCTGAAGCCAATAGAATAATGCTGGTTTTTCGAAATATTTCAGTCCATTTAACATGGGGGTGATAAAATCTCCGGTCGCCGCCATCTCACGAGAGATTTCTACATACCTTCCCTCGTCCGGATCTGCAAAATTACGATTTCCTACTTCATAGGAAAAGAAAATGGCCAATATTATAGCAAGAAAGAGAACACCCTTTGCGCCTCCATACCAGATGCTCTCATCCTTGAATTCCTGATCTTGCACAAGTATTCCACTAAATCTGAGCGGGCGAAGGGAATCGAACCCTCATCACAAGCTTGGGAAGCTCGTGCTCTGCCATTGAGCTACGCCCGCAGATAAGTTGACATCGTATCTCCAATCTGGCCGCTTTGCAATCTTTTCCTTTGGCTCGTCTTTCCTCTGGAATTCTGCGGAGTCCTATACTTTTTACAACATTTTTATTATAGCATCGCCTTAATTATAGCCTCGGTGGTTTTTTTCGCATCCCCCAGGAGCATTACTGTGTTGGCTGCATAAAATAATTCATTATCGATGCCGGCGTATCCTGGGCCCATGGATCTCTTCAAAAACAGAATCACCTTTGCCTTTTCCACGTCCAGAATAGGCATGCCGTAGACGGGGCTTTCCGGATCCTTTTTCGCGGCTGGGTTGGTAATGTCATTTGCTCCAATCACGTAGGCTACGTCGCAGATTGGAAACTCCCTGTTGATTTCGTCCATTTCAAAGACCTTGTCGTAGGAGACATTAGCCTCCGCCAGCAGGACATTCATGTGCCCTGGCATGCGTCCTGCCACTGGATGAATCGCATATTTTATCTGGGCACCAAATTTTGCCAGGATCTCTTCCATCTCTTTCAATGCATGTTGAGCCTGGGACGTCGCCATGCCGTAACCCGGAATCACTATAACTGTTTTTGCATTTCTTAGGAGATAAGCTGCATCTTCGGGACAGCCTTGTTTAAAAGATCTAGACACCCGAAGTCTCTCCGCTAGATCCTTTCGTTCTGTCTTGAATATTACATCCCACAACTGGCGATTCATACTTTTACACATGATGTGGCTGAGTATAGCTCCGCTCGCTCCGACTAATGCTCCGGTAATGATCAGAAGATCGTTGTGCAGTGTAAACCCTATCCCGGATGCTGTCCAACCGGAAAGAGAATTTAGGATTGATACTATGATTGGCATGTCTGCGCCACCGATCGGAAGAATTAGGGTAATTCCCAGCACAAAAGCACAAGCTGTTCCTAAAATAAAAGCATTCCTATTGCCGTCGGTGAGCACGAAATACATGAGAAGGCCGCTCATGGCCATACCCAAAAAAGCATTCAGAGCAGGAGGGATGTTAAATTTCCTGCATATTCCTTGCAGTTTTAGAAAAGCGAGCAGGGATCCACTGAAGGTCATCGCTCCGACGGTAGCTCCAATCCCCATCTCTCCAAGACTTGATCTTTGCAGACCAAATGGTGCGATCATGCCAAATATCTCGGGAGTAAGAAATACTGCGTAAGCAACCAAAACTGCGGCCATTCCAACCATACTGTGAAATCCTGCCATCAGTTGCGGAAGAGCTGCCATCGAAATGGCGTTGGTAATACAAATGCCGGCCGCTCCACCGACCAATATTATGGAGATTATAAAAACCAAGTTGAAATGATTTGTGAGCATAAAAGTAGCAATACCCACAATCATCATACCGGCAATGCCACAAATGTTTCCGTGCATTGCGCTTTCCGCCGAAGACAATCCTTTTAGGGCAAAAATGAAACATACTGCGGCTATTAAATACAAAATATTTTCCATTTATAGCCTATTTTTTATGAAACATATTCAACATCTTTCGGGTAATCGCGAATCCTCCAAAAATATTTATAGATGCCAGAAAAATGGCAACAGATCCAAGAATTTTCGAACATATACAGTTTTGCTGTGATGCTGCAAAGATCGCTCCGACTATGATGACACTCGAAATCGCATTTGTAATGGACATCAGAGGCGCGTGGAGCGCCGGCGTTACTCTCCAAACTAAGTAGTACCCAATAAAACAGGCCAAAACGAAAACCGTGATTTCGTGAGTGTTAATTCCACCTGCAAGGTTTTCGATGACTCCGACGCAACAACACATAACGTCTCCAACAAATCATTATAGATATAACAAAAATTCATCTCTGAGTTGGAGTATACCAAAAAGTTATTAATAATTGATAGACAAAAATCTTAACCTTCTAATTTTGGATTGAATACATTCCTTTTTAACCAAGATTAATCAATTAAATTCCGCTCCATTTGCTGCAATATAGATATCATCCTCTACTCATTCTTTGCACGACTGACTAGCCTACCAGAAATACCTAGGAGAGAGGAATAATTGCCATTACTTGAAACATTGTACGTTTTATTTTTACTTTCGGGCGTGTGGTGTGGCCTAGTATTGTGATCGGTCCGTAGTTTTTTACTATAGGAAAATAGTATGTTGTACTTATACTGAGAATCCAATTATCGTTGGTCCTTTTTTCCATGCCGATTCCGATAAATGGCGTTGTTGCAGCCAGTGGTTTCTGTTCCATAAATTCACCCCACCGGGCAATGCCTCTAAAATATGAAAAACCAAATTTTGCAAACAAATCGGATTTAATACTAGGAGCATAGACGCGATATTTCAAAGCGATATGCGGGCTCAAACCAAATGCTAGTTTGCCATTTTCGGCAGCGCTGTCTATTTCTTTGCTTAAACCTTCTAGCAGTTCTCTTCGAGCGGCTATAACTTCGTCAATTGGTGTTGGCGTCACGTCAGGTAAACCACCAGCAATCTGAATCACGTGACCTCTAATACTTCCACGTAATAGTTCACCTAGCGATGTTGCTGCATCAGCGCGAAGATCTACTAGTTGAGGATAAGTAAGACTTTGTAAAACAGATGCAAAATTCGGATAATATGATGTTATAAATTTTCTCAAAAATTCAATCGTTTCTGTATTCGAACCACCAAAACCAACGTCAGCGCCATAAGTGAAGTCGTTTAGCGTAGCGGTTGCGATCGGTGCAGCATTCCAGATGTTAGTAGATGTCACGCCGCCTGCCAGGGAAACGGCAGGATTTGTAATAAATCCATGATCGAGAACTACAGTTTCGTCCCCTCCAATGTATTTGAATACATCCACAAGTTTTATCGTAACAGCACGGTCGACCACTGTGTCGGCTAAGCCGCCTCCGGCGTTAGATTGGTGATAATCTACAACGGCAGCGTTTATATTGGCACCTATGGCTGAAAAAAATCTGTTCACATCTGATACCATCTTCATGAATATCGGAGAATTCGAAGCATATACATTACCTATGGTTTGCCGCGGATTATTACGGCCAGCATCACATCCAATTTCGATCCCAAAATTATTAGACAAATTGCAACCAAAAATTACAGATACTCCAGCTGGAGTTGAATTGATCTTTGTTTTAACTCCGGTAAAATGGCGGTTCTCCTGGCACAGCATCTGCTGATTTACAGCATAAAAGCCTACGCCCACATAGCTTTCTGTAGTCTTAACATCATTGTGATCGTTGTCTGCGGAATTAGAACTCTCTGCTTCCTCATGTTTCTGCTTGGAGCCGTGGTCCTCTCGCAATACTGTCGCATGGATATTCATCTCCGTGAGTATAAATAAAAAATAATAGACATATAATCTTTTCATTATCCTAAACATCATTGCGTATTTGTTATATCGGATGCAAATGCAAGAAACAATAATTTAAGATAAAAATTTACTTATTTTTTATAAATTATAAGATAATAAACTGCTATTGTGATTTAATAAAAATTGAAAAATACATCATTGCCCTATTATTTCAGCTATAAAGAGCAGTGACAAACACTGCATCATTAAATTTTTGGATTAGATCACACGAGTGTATTAAAAGGGCAGTTTCATTCCCGGAGGCAAGAAACTACCCATCTGTTCCGCTAATTTAGCTTCCAGTTTCGATTTCGCATCACGAAATGCCGCAATAACTAAATCCGAAACTATTTCAGCCTCCTCCGGCGACAATAATTTAGGTTCCAGAGTCAGACTTTTCATGTCGCCTTTCCCGGTAATGACGACGGTCACCATTCCGCCTCCAGAAGTTCCTGTGATTTCCAAGTCATTCAGCTTATTCTGAGCTTCCAGAAATTTAGCCTGCATCTGTTGCGCTTGTTCCATTAATTGTTTAAAATTATTCATATTTTTCTTTCTATTGCTCTACTCTGGCACCCGGAAACATTCTTAATGTTTCTCCTACCAAAGATTTTGTCATGTTTTCTGTATGGAGTATTTTTTCGCTTTTTGCAAGCGGTTTAGAAGAGTCACGCGAAATCTCCTGGATTAATTCCTGAAGATCCGGTAATTCGGAAGCATAGGCAATGCGAATCAGAAGCATTTCCAGAACTATTTCCGAACGTTCACTAAATC
This sequence comes from Holosporaceae bacterium, assembly GCA_031283445.1. GTDB lineage: Bacteria > Pseudomonadota > Alphaproteobacteria > UBA3830 > UBA3830 > JAIRMQ01. Next base: position 12,108 of record JAITBT010000064.1, read on the forward strand.
TTAACTCATTGACCCCCTTCAAAAGCATCTGCCAAATTTTTGTTATAGATGCCAGAGAAGTCTTTTCCGCTAGTTTCTTTAGTTGCGGAAACGAATCGTCAGAGACAATCATTTCTGCCGGTTGGATATTTGTTTTTAAGCATGCTAGCATGTGGACATGATCCATTAACGCATTAATGATTTTAGGAGCTGAGGCGTTGTTTTCGTTCATTTCCCTATATTTTTTAACGGCAGCTTTTATATCAGCAGAAAAGACGAGGTCCAACAGCTCAATTATATCATTGTCATCAGAAATATTCAGCATATCTTTTAAATCTCGAACGGCTAACTCATTGTTTTCCGATATGTTTATCGCTTGATCTAGAATTGAAAGGCCGTCTCGGATTGACCCGTCGGCTGCTCGTGCTAACAATGTCAATACTTCTGCAGAAGCAAAAATACCCTCCTGGTTGCAGATGGAGGACAAATACTGGGCCATTAAATCTGTGTCTATTTTTTTCAGATCAAATTTAAGAACACGAGACATTATAGTTTCCGGAATTTTGTATGTCTCCGTCGTTGCAAACAAAAACTTCACATGAGGAGGAGGCTCTTCCAATGTTTTTAGAAGAGCATTAAATGCACTTTTGGAAAGCATATGAACTTCATCTATGATGAAAATCTTGAACTTCCCGGTGGTTGGCATATATCTGCTAGATTCTAAAATTTCGCGGACATCATCGACGCCGGTATTACTGGCGGCGTCCAGCTCGATCACATCCATAAGATTATCATGTAAAAAATTCAGACACGATGCGCATTGACAGCATGGTTCTGGATCGGTGTCTGCGCGTTTTTCGCAACGGAATACTTTAGCTAGAATTCTTGCGATGGTGGTCTTACCTACTCCGCGAGTACCAGAAAACAGAAGCGCAGGTCCTAGTCTATTTTTTACCAAACCTCGGGTAATTATTTTGATAGTTAAACCTTGTCCCACTACATCGCTGAATTTTTGAGGTCTATATTTTATGGCCAGCGGGATATAGATGCTCATACTAATTCTCCAAATTAATTGGGTAGCTGACCCATCCGATATTTGCTACGGCTGCTTCCTTCCGAACCTGACCGAGTTCGCAATCCTGGACGCCCATCTACCCAATCTATATTGTACCAAAACTGCAGTTATGAGAAAAGTGTAGAAAAATTTGCAAAACGAATGGAGAAAACAAATAATTGATTATTCAAAAATTAACATTTATAAATAATAGTAAATCATGATGAGTTAATTTTATAGCTTGTGGAGAATGTACTGAAGTCGTTTGTAATAACAAATCCGGTCAGATTTTTTTACGGTTGTATCTTGATCTTGATAGGATATGTTCCTGTATTCGTTGACTTCTTTTCACACCGCTCCATTCCTTTACCACAAGAAGTTTACGTGTTTGAGAAACAAGAAAATAAAATACCACTATTACTGGGCAAGGATTTACCGACTGTGAGTAATAGTTACTGGGTTCCAGAGAATCAGCAATTCGAATCATTTTATAGTAGACTTTATACAGTCAGCATACCAGGACCAGGTGCCACAATCAACAAAGCAAGTCCCGACAAAAAGTTGACGACAGGTCCCATAAAAACAATCTCTTCGGGCAGATTTTTAGGTTCAAAATTTGTTAAAGGTAAAATAGAATCTAATTTTTACACGGATGCTCGCCGATTGGGAGTACCCGCTACAGTAGTAGATAGCGTAATACATAATTTATCTACCAAAATAAATTTTAACCATTCTCTTAAGAAGGGGGATACATTTGAGATAGTATACAACCCAAAAAATATGATGTTGTGCTCCAAAATCATTACTAGACGAGGTTCCGTAACAGTCTATAGATTTACGCATGGAACGAATTCCGCGTATTATTTTGAAGACGGAGTAAAAGTTGCGGCGAAAACAGATTCAAATAGTTTTGCACCACCTCTGCTGGGAAAGTATAAAGTATCCTCCGCCTTTGGCCGCAGGTGGCATCCTATCCGCGGTGTATATCAAAATCATACAGGTGTGGATCTCTCCGCACCACATGGTACTCCGGTCTATGCAATTTTTAGCGGGATAGTAACAAGAGCATCTTGGAACTATGGATATGGCAATTGTGTAGATATAAAGCATCAGGCTGGATTCAGCAGTAGATATGGACACCTAAGTAGATATGTAGTCCACTGTGGGGAGAATGTAAAAAAAGGTCAGCTGATTGGTTTTGTTGGATCGACCGGGACATCAACGGGATCGCACCTGCACTTGGAGTTAGCTAGAAATGATAGGAAAATGAACCCTTTAAGTGTAAAAATGATACCAAAAGAAAAGGCTACTGTACCCAATAGGAATGGTTTTAATATCGTAAAAGAGCAAATGAAAACATTACTTTCTCGGATGGATGTATAAATTATGGTTAGCACGTGGAGAGTCTAGTTAAAACCGTCGGAATGAAAAAACCAAGCTGCACAAGATTCTCATCAGGACCTTGTGCAAAATACCCTGGCTGGTATGCGCCGAGCGAGTGCCTGGTGGGTCGTTCCCATAGATCTGAGGATGGATTAAAGTTAATTCGAGACGTCATGGAGCAGCAAAAAAAGGTTCTAGATATTCCAGAAGATTATCGTCTGGGAATCGTTCCCGCATCCGCCAGCGGCGCCATGGAGACAATACTTTGGGCACTGTTGGGAGAACGTGGAGTAGATGTGTTAGCCTGTTGCGTATTCAGCAATTGTTGGGGCCATGATGTGGTCTGGGAATTAAAAATTTCTGATGTCCGCTTGATAAAAGAAAATTTTCCAAAACTAGCGGATGTATCGCAGGTAGACTTCGCTAGAGATTTAGTTTTTTGCCTATCCTCGACCACATCTGGAGCGTCGTACCATGACCTTGATTGGATACCTCCCAATCGGAAGGGGTTGGTCCTCTGCGATGCAGCCTCCGCTGTGTTCACTATGGATATCGACTGGAATAAACTAGATGCAGTTGCGTTCTCTTGGCAAAAAGGACTTGGAGGGGAGAGTGGATTTGGATCCATAGTATTGAGCCCGCGAGCTATCTCTCGATTAGAAACATATAAGCCCGAGTGGGCCATACCCAGAATATTTCGCATTGCTGCCGATAAAAAAGTTAAGTTTGATCTTTTCGAAGGCTACACGATTAATTCCCCATCCATGTTCTGTTTGGAGGATTTTCGCAATAGCTTAATCTGGGCGGATAGTATCGGTGGGCAAAAAGCATTGATTCAGAAAGTAAAGCAAAATTATGATGTGGTGCAGCAATGGCTGATACAACAAGAAATCTTTTGTTTTTTGGTAGAAGAAAAATATAGGGCGTATCATGTCATTTGTTTAGATGTTCTTTCCGAAGAATATCAATCCAAATCCGAAGAAGATAAATGGATTTTTCTAAAAAAGATCGTTGAAATTTGCGAAGAAGAAAATGTCGGATTTGATTTTCTAGGGCACATACACACGAAACCTAATTTGCGAATCTGGACAGGGCCAACAATTGATGCTTCTGATCTAGAGAAGTTTTTGCCATGGTTGGAAATAGCTTACAAGAGGGCGCTGAATGCTTTTAATTGAATCTTCTGATCAACTCCAGGATTTTATAGAAAATACGATGAACGAACAATTCATCGCCGTGGATACAGAGTTTATACGTGAGAATTTGGAAAAACCTCTGCTGTGTTTAGTTCAAATAGCGACAGCGAATAATGTTTTTATAATCGATCCGATTGCGGTTGACATATCTCCGCTGAATAAAATTTTTGAAAACGCTGCTATTAGAAAAGTATTTCACTCGGCTGTTCAAGATCTGGAGATATTAGCTCTGTACGGAATCAATATTAAAAATTTTTATGATACACAGCTCTACGAAGCAATTTTAAGTACGAATGCTAGCATTAGTTATCAATCAATAGTTTTTCGATATCTAAACAAAGAACTAGAAAAGACACTTTCCAGAAGTAATTGGGGAAAACGCCCCTTGGATGAGGAACAATTGATATACTCAGCCAATGATGTCCTTTATCTAGGAGAAGTTTATGAAAAACAGCTGGAAAAATTGATGAAATTGGGCAGAGAAAGCTGGCTGGATGAAGAACTAAAGCAGATGTTATCTTTTGGAAAAGAAGAATCTTTTCTAGCATCATTAAATAAAAATAACCAAGAAGTATATATTCAGTTGAGTGAATGGCGGACTCAAAAAGCTAAGGAAAAAAACGTTCCTCCCAGTTCTATTATCCGGAACGATGTCATAAAAGCCATATGCCAAAAAGGCATAAATTTTATACGAAATATTAAAAATTCTAGAAACATAAGAAATGCAGATTATAAAGAATTTCTACTTTTTGCAGAAAAAATCGCTGAAAAACTAGAAATCAAAGAGAGACAAATCGAGCAGAGTATCATAGTTAATTTATTGCGGACGCTGTTGGAAGTTTGTTCTCGGAAACATAATGTGGCCCCATCTATTGTTGCAACATCCAAAGATCTTGAAAAATTAGCAATTCTCGATGAGGGGGTTAAGTGCTTATCAAATTGGAGGAATGAAATTTTTGGAAAAAATGCTCTTCGACTGCTGAATGGTGAAATTTCATTACGTATTAAAGAATGTGAAGTTATAGTGGAATGAAAAATATCATAGCAGTTTCTGCACAGTTGAAGCACTGCTCCATAGCTATTTCATATGAAGATAGATTGTACGAAACTAATGAAGATATAGATGCTGCCTCTAATTTGGTTTGGCTATTTGATAATCTGGTGAAGTGTAATAGCATAGATTTGCAAAAAATAGATGGAATTATAGCAGCTGCTGGTCCATGTTCCTTTACGGGAACTAGAGTAAGCCAAAGTTTTGCCAAAGGATTGGCTTTAGCTTTAAAGTTGCCAGCTGCTAATGTAAATTACTTCGATATAATTGAAAACATTTGTGCTATACGAAATTTCCCGAACGCTATTATCGTCATTCGAAGCGAAAAAAAACAAGCTTACTATAGAATAGGAGAGGAAATCGGAATTTCTCCACCGGAACTTTTAGCGACAAAAATAGATGATGGAGCAGTTCTAATGGGAGATGCTGCGGACGAAATAGCGTCGTATGTAAAAAATAAAAATATCACGATGATTCCGGTGGCTGACTTTCGAAAGGCAAAATATTTACTGGAGTTTGCGCACCTAATTACCTCGGAATCGCTAATCCAGCCATTTTATATTTCTCATTCGAAATAGAGCCTTCCTTTGCGGTTTTGCTTCATACAGATAGGTCGATTTCCACTGCTGCGTGTATCGGGTTCTTAAGTTTCTTTTATTGAAATGTTCTAAAAACTATTGTCTATTATATCGTTTATTTGAAATATAAATTTATACTGGAGTATATTCGACATCGATAGTCAGACCAGATACCATCATACTGCAAAAAGCACAAAAACTTTTGTTAATTTACCAATATTTTCTATAACTTTTTTTGCATTTTTTTGACATCTCTCTGATATTATGCGAATTAGCAGAAAAAGTCCAGAATTTCACATTTTTAGTTTATAAACTCATTCAATCCAACTCCATTTCAAGGATTGTGGCACTGCTGCGTTATTAATGTTCTTCTCATCGACAGAGATGCATATTCTTCTAATTCAATGTGTGAAGCTGTTTTTTTTCTAAAATGAAGTGGAACTGAGAAGAAAAAACCTTGTCCAAGATCTACTCCTGCGTCCTTTCCGCAGTCCAGCTGATCTTGGGTTTCGATGCCTTCAGCCACCACTTCGCATCCAAAATCGTGAGAAACATCCGTACAAAATTTCAATAATGCTCTGGATTTTCTATTTGAAGGAGCTTCCTGTATAAATTTTTTATCTACCTTTACTATATCGACGGGAAGTTCATTTAAAAAAGACAAACTAGAATAGTTGGTGCCAAAATCATCTAGTGCAATTTTGACATTGTGAAGACGAAGTAAGCTCAATGTTCGTTTCGCTATGGATAAGCACTCCGGCGGAGTATTTTCGCTTACTTCCAAAACTATATTAGAACCATCTATTTGATTTTTTATAAGGATGTCGCAAAAAAGGCCACAAAAATCAGTATCTACAATGTCTTTTACTGTCATATTAATAAATAAGCGGGAATTATTTTTATAGGCATTGGACGAGACTATACTTGCTAGTATATCTACTGCACTTGGATAATCCGCAGTATCTTCTTTTTTATAAAGAGCCTCATAACCCAAAACAGCATTATCCCGTAGCGGTATTAGCGGTTGTAATCTAATTTTATTTATCATTTTTTTTAATTTTTCTTATAATATAATGAGAATTAATAATTTATCAAGATCTTTCAAAAAATTTATTTATTTTTTTTGAAGATAATATTACATAGGAAGGTCTTCCATGGCAACATTGGGCGATATTCGCCGTATCCTCCATCTGGCGCAGCAATGAATTCATTTCCTGGATTGTTAATTTTTTTCCGGCACGCAGGCTTCCATGGCAAGAGATGGTTGATAAAATTCGATATATCTTTTCATTTATCGCGTAAGCATCGCCAAACGTTGAAAGCTCTTCGACTATATCCTTTACTAGAGCCTTTGCGTCACAAGTTCCTAAAATTGCCGGAAGAGCATTAATGGATATTAAATCCGGAGCCAGTTTTTCATAATGAATACCAAATTTCAACATTATATCGTTATTTGTTTCCAGTTGTTCAATTTGAGATTTTTTTAATGGACAGATTTCTGGTAGTAAAAGCGTCTGCGTTTCTAGGGTAAGATCGTTCCTTAGTTTTTCCAACGTGATCCTTTCCGCTGCAGCATGTTGATCCACTATGATTAAGTTATCGTCGTTTTCAGCAATAATATATGTGTTGCCCAGCTGATGGATGGCATTCCCCAGCGATATTTTCCTTTTCATATTGAGCGAGAGAGATTGTTCCTCTGGAATCAAAGTATAACCCTCTTCTAGATTGATGTTCGTAAAAATTTCTTGCTCCGACCGGAAGAATATATGGCTTGCCGTTGGTGCAGTTTCCTCCCTGGGAATGGAGCGCTTGGCTGGAATGAAATAAGTGTGGCTAGGAAAAGAAGAAGCTATCATTTCTGTTGTTGGCTTCATGGCTCCAAAAGATGAGAGTGCCTTTTTCAATTCGGATAATACAAAAAATCTAATTTTCTCGCTTTCCTTAAATCTGATTTCGACCTTTGCTGGATGAGCATTTACATCAACTTCGTTATAGGGTATATCGAGGAATAAAACTGCTGTGGCATACCGTCCAGCCGGTGCTAGACCAGCGTACGCGGATCTTAGGGCATAAGAAAAATTTTTGTCCTTCACAAATCTTTTATTCACAAAAAAATATTGATTACTCATAGATGCCTTATTGAAGGTTGGCACTCCGATGAATCCATGTAGCTTTAATTTGTCTTTTTCCGCTTTTATCTCGAACGTATTTTCTGCAAAAGAATCTCCCAAAACATCACGCACACGCTGCTGTAGGTCATCTGTTTTGCAGTAGAAAAGTTTTTCTCGATTGTCTTCAAAAAATTTGAAAGTTTTATCCGGAAATGCCAAGGCTGTGCGCCTAAAGCTATCATAGCAAAAATCTAACTCTATACTGTTTGATTTTAGAAACTTCAATCGTGCCGGAGTTGCAAAGAATAAATCTCGTACTTCAACTGTAGTACCCTTCTTGCGATTGGCCAAAGACAGCTGTGGTTTGCTGGTTCCTTCTAGACTAATTGTCCATGCTTCAGAAAATGAATTATCGGCGGACGTAATGGAAAGACGGGATACGGATGCAATTGACGGAAGAGCTTCTCCCCGGAATCCAAAAGTATGTATATCAAATAAGTTTTCGGAGCTTAACTTAGATGTAGCATGACTTAATACACATAGCTCCAGCGATTCTTTATCCATCCCAGCGCCGTCATCACTCAGAGAAATAAAACTTTTTCCGGCGTCTACGACCTCCACAATAATTTCATTTGCTCCAGCATCGATGGCATTTTCCATTAACTCCTTTATGATCGATGATGGTCGTTCTATTACTTCTCCCGCTGCAATTTGATTGACTAAGTTTTGTGATAATAATTGTATTTTCATACGTAGCTTCACTCCTGAACTGATCCAACCAAAATTATATTTTATAGTATACCAAAATCATTTTGTTTACTAATTGTTCATAAAGTCGAATTAAATTCGATTCCGAAAGGTTACCCATGAAAAAGGTGCTTTATATGGGAAATAAGTCTCAATATATTAGTCTCCATCACATCCCTTCCTAAATGATATCGACTAGTAATCAACTTGGTTAAGTTCAGTGTGTTCATTGGAATGAAGCAGTTGTCTTGCGAGCGGAAAAGTATTACCCTAAAAGCAGTTGTGGAGATGAATAATGAGAGCAAAAGTTGCTAAAAAGGATCTTCTACCGGCTATTATGCGAATTGTTAGTGTGGCCAACAGAAAATCCGTAGTTCCGATATTATCGCATGTTTTGATGGATTTTCGGGAGTCCTGTCTGAAATTAAAAGCAACGGATTTAGATCATTCTATAATAGAAGATATTTCTGCAGAAGTTGATACCCTTGGGTCGGTAGCTGTGCCTGCTGTTGTTTTAAGTGACATCGTAAGAAAATCATCTGATACAGCAATCTTAGAATTTTCTCTTGCAGAGAAGGGAGGCAAACTTGTTGTAATTGCAGAGAAGTCTAAATTTGAACTATCAGCATTAGATCCTGCGGATTTTCCAGAAATTGCTCTAGTGAAGGGAACTTGTAGTTTTAATATAAAATCCGCTGATTTTAATAAGTTAATAAACAGGACGAAATTTTCCATTTCTCCGGAAGAAAGTCGCCATAATTTAAATGGCATTTTTTTTCATAAAGAAGATGATAGATTGAAGGCCGCGTCCACTGATGGCCATAGGCTGTCTGTTTCTCAGATAAGTATCAATGTAAAAGAAAGTATTCAGGGAATAATAATTTCTAAAAAAACAGTTTTTGAAATAAAGAAAATGTTGGACCTTTTTCAAGATGAGGTTTCCATAACTTTTAATGCCAATCAAATTCAATTCGTTCTGGGAAATGTAATTTTTATTTCAAAACTTGTAGATGGAAATTTCCCGGATTACAAAAAGGTTATTCCAGAAGTGTCCGGGGAGTTCTTCGTTATTAAAAGGTCAGATTTTCTCGAAATTATTGATCGTGTTGCCGTGATATCCGATGAAAAAATCAGATCTGTTAAGCTAGAGTTAAACAAGAATAATTTTTCCTGCTATGTCGCCAATAGCAAAGTAGGAAGCGGACGGGATGAAGTGGATGTAGACTACGATGGTCAAGGATGGAACGCAGGATTTAATGCTGGTTATTTGTTGGATGTTGCTCAGACCTTGCAGGGAGAGACTTTAAAAATTTTTGTAAAAGAGTCTTTAGCGCCAATATTGATTATAGATGAGTCCGAGCCGGAATCCTTATTTGTAATCATGCCTATGAGAATCTAAAGTTTTGTCCGCAGACATCCTTCGATTAGATTGCAAAAATTTTCGTTCCTATAGAACATTGGTTTTAAATTTTTCTTCGAAATTTGTTGTTTTTTATGGAGAAAATGGCGCAGGAAAAACCAATATCTTAGAGGCAGTTTCACTATTTTCTTCTAATCGAGGACTTAGAAAAGCGTCAATTACTGATTTAAATTCCATGAAAGCTTTACCTTTTTCCTGGAATTTGGAATTGATAGTAAAGAAAAATAATTACAAAACTTTTCTGGCAACAAATGCTTTGAGTGGACGAAGATGCGCAAAAATAGACAATGTCTTTGTCGATTCATTGGCAAGATTTGAAGAAATGCTGTGGATCTTGTGGCTAACTCCGAGTATGAATAATATTTTTATGGCCCCTATAGCGGACCGCCGAAGTTTTTTTGATCATTTGGTTGGGGGATACGATAAAGAACACAAATATGTTCTAAAGACTCTCTCTAAATTACAAAAAGAAAGACAGCATGTAATTTTTTATAGACAGGATAAAGCTTGGCTTGATGTTCTAGAAAAAAGAATTGCAGAGGAAAACATAAAAATCATAAAATCGCGTCTTGAATTTATTAAAATATTGAATGAAACGTTCGAAAATTATCAATCGAATTTTTTGAGGCCTAAAGTTCGGATGTCGGGAATAGTGGAGAAAATTTATGAAACTTACTCGGAAGAGGATGCAATTTTGGAAATATCTGATATTTTAAAAAAGAATCGATCTTTGGATTTAGAAAGACAAACTACTACCATCAGTTGCCAAAAAACTTTTTGGCAAGCGGAGCATCCTAGGACCTGTTTGCCGGCGGAAAAATGTTCCACTGGAGAGCAGAAAGCATTTTTAATTTCTCTGGTTTTAGCTACTGTAAGGATCTATCAAAAAATACGGGTAGGAATACCGGTTTTGTTGCTAGATGATCTCATGGTCCACCTGGATAAGATTTGCAGAAAAACTCTGGGAGAGGAACTTTTAGCGATGAATGTTCAAACGTTTTTTACGGGAACTGATCGAAGCTTATTTGAAGAGTTTTCGAGAATAGCACAAGTATATCATGTAAAAAAATCAATTTGTACAGAAGAGTAGTGGCTGGCGTATTAATTTTTTAAATATTTTACTAAAAATTAATATAATTTAGCTTGTTTTCATAAATCTTTTATGTTGATAATGAAAATGATCATATGGTGATGATTTTCATATGAAAATTTGGTCTAGAGTTGATTTAATTGGTTTATTTTTTCTAATCTTCGGGATAATTGCTCTTATATGCTCAAATTCAAATTGGCCAGCTTTGTTTTCTCTATTAATTTCTTCGGTATTTTTTCTACATAGTATCTACAGCACTAAGTTTAATTCCGCCAAATATCTGAATATTTTGTGCCATTACCAGGCAATTTTGTCTTCTTCATCCAATGGATGGATAGCTTGGAGTATCGACAACGAATATATAGGTTCTTCAAAAGTATTACGGGCATTATTTGGGATCACGTCAACTTGTAATATTTATATAGCTGATTTTTTATTAACTATTGATTCAGCAGATGCGGAAAATTTATCACTCTATTTCAATAGACTAAGAAAAGAAGGTACTAATTTCCAGTTGTCGATAAAAATCAGCCAAAACAACAAGATAGTAGAAATTAATGGCTTTCGTATAATCATAGGCGATGTTGAGACATTATTATTTTGGTGCATAGATATTACAAAGTCATCCACAATAATTAATTCTGCAGAGGAAAAATTTCATCAGGCTAGGAAAAAACTGAATGCCTTGGAGGAAGTTCTGAATATGCTTCCTATTCCCGTATGGAAACGTAATAAAAAACTAGATATAGTCTATTGCAATAAAACCTACTCTAATTATCTTAATAATACAATCGAGCAGGTTTTGACGGATAACATTCCGTTAATTCCTGGACATTTATTCGGTCAGGGACACTCGTTAGCAGAAAACGCCAGAAAATCTAATCGTTCTCAAACTGTAGCGCAGTTTATTACTGTTTGTGGCGTTCGAAAGAAAATCCTTATGCAAGAATGCCCAGTTCCTGACGGAACCTTTGTTGGATATGCTAGTGATATAACCACTGAGGAAGCTCTTACTACTAATTTAGATAGAATAATAACTGCTAATTGCGAAGTACTGGAGCACTTACCAACCGCCATCGTAATCTTTGGAGAAAATACTCGGGTAGTTTTTTTCAATAGTGCCTATCACCGCCTCATGAAATTGGAACCAGGATGGTTGCACTCTAAACCAACATTTGGGGAGGTGCTCGATGAATTGAGAAATAATCGACAGCTGTCAGAACAAGCAGATTATCAAGCATATAAAAAAGCGCAATTGGCATTGTTCACTTCGCTCAACGCTCCTTTTCAAGAGTTAATTCATCTCTCCAACTGCAAAACATTACGGTCTCTGGTCGCTCCTTATTCATTGGGTGGTCTATTTTTTATATATGAAGATGTTACAGATTCTCTTGTGCTACAGCGCAAAAATAGTACTCTGCTGGCAGTACAAAAGGAGACTATTAATAATTTACACGAAGGAATAATGGTATTCGGTAGCGATAATAGGTTAAAGATCATCAACGATGCTATGCAAAAAATTTGGAAATTTGATAAAGAAGTAGCCAGTCTGCGTGGCACGCACATTTCGGAAATTTTGACTTTTATGAAAGATCAATTAGATTATGGAACGGACTGGGAAGAATTTAAAGAAAGTACTTTAAGCAATTTAACTGATAGAATTGTGAAGACCGGCAGGTTGATCAAAAAAGATGGCTTCATAATTTTATTTTCCTATATTCCGTTGCCGGATGGCGCTCATATGCACAGTTTTAGCGATATAACCGATACCTATATGGTGGAGAGAGCGGTTATGGAGAAAAACCAAGCGCTGAAAATAGCCCAAGAGTTTCGGTTTGAATTTGTTTCTGGGATTTCAATTGAGCTAAAAGAGCCTCTAAATCTGCTAATTGGCTTTGCCGAGCTGCTACTCCATCAATATTTTGGGCTTTTAAACAAAAAGCAGCTGGAATATTGCCAATGCATATTGGAGGCATCTAATCAACTACATCGACTTATTAATGATCTGCTGGAAATGGTTTCCATCGATGTGGATTCTGCTGAATTGAACATTTCTTCGTTTTCGATTCAGGAAACTATTGAGGAAGTCATTAATAGCTTAGAAAAAAGAATTAACGAAAGGAGCGTTAGTATAATAAAAAATTATCCTAAGCAGAATATAGAATTTAATGGGGACAAAATTCGCATAAAACAATCTATCTATAACATATTAACCAATATTATACAGGCAGTTTTGCCCAATGAAAAAATAAACATTATTGTCACTGCTGTTGAAAATTTAAAGATCATAATAAGAAATGATAATATGAGATTCTTTCCCAACAGGAATAGCAATGCCGTGAGGCGTTCTCCAAAAGAAATGGTTCGCTTTCTTAATGGTGAAAACGGTGTCAGCATGCCGTTAGTAAGATCTTTGATAGAATTGCACGGTGGAACGCTAAAAATTAATTCTGATTTTGGAGAGGGAATGTGTGTTATTTGCACTCTTCCGATTGCACCGAATAAAGATCATAAAACTACACAAAACGATATCATTAATTCTTCAGAAGTTGTAAATTCCTAAAATGAAGAATGACAAAAACAAGCAATTGCGATTCATGGCGGCGTGCGGAGTTGAGTTTGTTTCAGCTGTAATGGTTGGAATGGGTTTGGGGGGATGGCTCGATAAATATTTTCATAAATTTCCAATTTTTTTAATAATATTTTTTCTGCTGGGTTGTATTTCCGGGTATTTCAATATAATAAGGCATATAAATGAGACGAAGAAATAGTTTGAATGATTACGTTCACAACAAATTTCAGAGTTCTGCTAATTAATGATTGATCAAAAAGCAAGTTATTGTATTATTTTAAGAAATGGCTACAGCATGATCTTCTTTTTCCGACACAAGACTTTACAATAGTTCTTTCAGTCCTGCTCTTACTAAAGCCTTCTATAGGCCGAAATCTACCGGAGAATTTTCTCTAGAGTTAAGAGAATGCATTTGGAAAATAGAAATTATCTTAAATTTTATATATAATAGATGTGAATAGTAGTATTTTCCTAAAAAAATATTTTTTTGAGAGAAAAGAATTTATGTTGAAGTTGTGTGTTTTATTTGGGTGGATGGCTTTTTTCCTGGAGAATTCGTCAGGAGCCGTTTTAGAATCCGGGGATATGTCTTTTTTAGAGGAACTAAAAAAAATAAAAATACCGAATGAATATGGGTTGACAGAAATAGTTTTGGGTGATGAGACTGCTCCCCATACGGTAATCATATATTCATCTTTTACGTGCGATCTTTGTCGAAAATTTCACAGAGAAGAGTTTCTCAAGTTCAAAAAAAAATATGTTGATACAGGTGAAGTAAAACTATATCTGAGAAGTTACCTAGATGATCAAGGAGCGCTAGAATCCGCGATTTTGGTAAGATGTCTCGGTGGTAATTCAGGCGAAAAAATGATTGCCCTTTCTTCTGTGATCTTCGAAGAACAACAATCCTGGAAAGCCTCTTCAGATCCTCAACAATTTCTAATAGATTTAATTGTTCGTAAAGGATATTCCCGAAAGAAAGTTAATGCATGCCTTTCCAACACAAGAATTTCCGCAGGCTTGATGAAAGAGCAGCAGCAAGCAATGCTGAAGTTAAAAATATATCTTGTTCCTACATTTATTGTGGATGGAAAACTTCATCAAGGGTTGCTTACCTGCTCTGAACTTGCTGCTAAATTTCGCCCTGAGTGAAACGAAGGCTGGGAAAATTCTCGCCTTCAAGAGGAGCGGGGTATCTTAGAAGACATAAAAAGCCAGTGTTTACGATTTGTTTTCGAATTTAATACTTTTCTTTACTATATTTTATTTCATAGTGGGTTGACTCCTGTTGTTCCAGTGGCTAGTATACAGCCCTTATGTAATTAAATAAGGAAGGGGCACTATGCCGACTATAAATCAGTTGGTTCGTAATCCGCGGAGGGATGTAGCTAAAAGGAATAAAGTCCCGGCTCTCCTGTTTTGTCCGCAGAGGCGGGGGGTCTGTTCTCGTGTTACGACGATTACGCCCAAAAAGCCGAACTCTGCATTGCGGAAAATTGCTCGTGTTCGTTTAACCAGTGGATTTGAGGTTACTTGTTATATTCCCGGAGAGGGACATAATTTACAAGAGCACTCAGTGGTGATGATTCGGGGCGGTCGCGTTAAGGATCTTCCAGGTGTTCGGTATCATATAGTCCGTGGAGCATTGGATGCTCAGGGTGTTAAAGGGCGCCGTCAGGGCCGTTCTAAATACGGCGCGAAAAAACCGAAATGAGGTAAAGTTATGGGGCGTAGGAGAGCTGCTGAAGGAAGAGAGGTGCTGCCTGATCCAAGATTCGGGAGCATTTTGGTTGCGAGATTTATTAACGCAGTGATGCGCGATGGAAAGAAATCTATTTCAGAAAAAATATTGCACTCCGCTTTTGATCTTATATACAGAAAATCTAGCAAACAGGGATTGGAAGTTTTTGAAGAGGCGCTGGCTCGGGTTCGGCCGTCAGTGGAGTTAAAGTCCAGACGTGTCGGTGGCGCTACCTACCAAGTGCCAGTCGGGGTTCAACCTGGACGTGCTCAAGCTTTGGCAACTAGGTGGATCATCGGCAATGCTCGTAAACGCTCCGAAAAAACTATGGAATCGAAGCTGGCCGGCGAATTGCTAGATGCCTATAACGGCAGGGGAGGGGCGGTCAAAAAACGAGAAGACACTCACAAAATGGCAGAAGCAAATAAAGCGTTTGCTCATTATAGGTGGTAGCATGGTTCGGAAGACGCCGATAGAACGGTACAGAAATATAGGTATTATGGCGCACATTGACGCTGGGAAAACTACCACGACCGAACGGGTACTATTTTACACAGGGCGCTCTCATAAGATTGGAGAAGTGCATGACGGGGCAGCCACGATGGACTGGATGGAACAGGAGCAGGAACGCGGCATCACAATCACTTCTGCCGCCACTACTTGTTATTGGAAAGACCATCGCATAAATATCATTGATACGCCCGGGCATGTGGATTTCACTATCGAAGTGGAAAGGTCACTCCGCGTTCTCGATGGGGCAGTTGCGGTGTTCGACGGTGTTGCCGGAGTGGAGCCTCAGACAGAGACAGTTTGGCGCCAGGCTGACAAATATCGCGTACCACGGATCTGTTTTGTGAATAAAATGGATCGAATGGGAGCGAATTTTTACCGCTGCGTCCAGATGGTAGAGGATCGTTTAGGGGCTCGCCCTGCTGTGCTGCAGCTGCCAAATGGTGCAGAGAGCGATTTTGTTGGAGTCATCGACCTTTTAGAGATGAAGGCATATCACTGGAACGACGATACGTTAGGGGCTGCGTATGTCATAAAAGATATTCCACCGGATTTGAAAGAAAAATCCGCAGAGTATCGTCGGCAGTTGATCGAACTGGTAGTAGAGCAAGATGACACAGTTTTGGGGGCTTATTTGGATGGAATAGAACCATCGGTGGCGGATCTGAAATCATGTGTTCGTAAGGGGGTCCTGAATGGGGCCTTTGTGCCGATTTTTTGCGGGAGTGCGTTCAAAAATAAAGGTGTCCAGACCCTATTAGACGGGGTAGTTGATTTCCTCCCTTCGCCGTTGGATATAGGAGAGATTCACGGTGTCGATATACGTGACGGGAACCAGCTTACTCGCAATGCTCGCGACGATGTCCCTCTTTCAGCGCTCGCCTTTAAGGTTATGGCAGATCCCTTTGTCGGTTCGCTGACATTCGTTCGCGTTTATTCTGGATGTCTCGAGTCCGGGAGCTATGTGATGAATTCCGCGAAAGATGAGCGGGAAAGAGCTGGTAGATTATTGTTGATGCATGCCAATAATAGGGAAGATGTGAAGGAAGCTTACGCTGGCGACATCGTTGCCGTTTGCGGACTGAAGGTGACAACCACCGGGGATACCTTGTGTGCTCCTAATAGTCCTATTTTGCTGGAAAAAATGGAATTCCCTATGCCGGTTATCGAAGTAGCAGTGGAGCCTAAGTCAAAGGCAGATCAAGAGAGGATGGGCACAGCGCTGGCTAGATTGGCAGCGGAGGATCCGTCCTTTCGCGTTAGCTCAAATGCTGAGACAGGCCAGACTATCATCAAGGGCATGGGAGAGTTGCACCTGGAGATCATTGTAGATCGTATGAGACGCGAATTTAAGGTTGACGCCAATGTTGGAGCTCCGCGGGTGGCCTATCGGGAAACGATCTCCAAGACCGCTGAGATCGACTACGTACATAAAAAACAGTCCGGGGGGGCTGGTCAATTCGCTAAAGTTGTAATAAAATTCGAGCCGAATGATTTTTCGGCTGGTCTGGAGTTCGAAAGTAAGGTTTTCGGAGGAGCTATCCCGAAGGAGTATATTCCTGGAGTAGAGAAAGGCTTAAAAAGCATCGCAGACTCTGGGTGTATAATAGGCTTTCCGATAGTGGGCGTGAAGTGTTATCTTCTGGATGGAGCCTATCACGACGTCGATTCTAGCGTGTTAGCGTTCGAAATAGCTGCGCGCGGTGCATTTCGTGAGGCAATGACAAAATGTGGAGCCAGGATATTGGAACCAGTGATGAGCGTGGAAGTCGTAACGCCGGAAGATTACATGGGAGACGTTATAGGCGATCTGAATAGTCGCCGGGGGCAAGTGGTGGGTATGGATCAGCGATCAAATGCTCGTATCATCGCTGCCGATGTTCCATTGGCGGAGATGTTTGGTTATGTTAATACTCTGCGCTCGATGAGCCAGGGGAGAGCTCAGTACACGATGCAGTTCGCGCGATATGAGAGGGTTCCGTCTCACCTTGCGGACAAAATTATTGCAGAGCATAAAGGTGTAGTAAAAGAGGATTAGTTGGAGGGAGCGAATGAGCAAAGTAAAATTTGAGAGGTCTAAGCCTCACTGTAATATTGGTACCATCGGTCACGTGGACCATGGTAAAACGACTCTGACGGCCTCGATAACGAAGGTGTTATCGGAAAGGGGTGGAGCTAACTTTACAGCGTACGACCAAATTGATAACGCACCTGAAGAACGCGCCCGCGGGATCACCATCGCGACTACGCATGTGGAATACCAAACCGAAGCGCGACACTACGCCCACGTGGATTGCCCAGGGCATGCGGACTACGTCAAAAATATGATAACGGGCGCTGCACAAATGGACGGTGCCATCCTGGTGGTTTCGGGAACGGATAGCGTGATGCCTCAGACCAAAGAACACATCCTGCTAGCTAGGCAGGTGGGAGTGCCGGCTCTGGTGGTGTTCATCAATAAAGTGGATATGGTTGACGACCCGGATATGCTGGAATTGGTAGAAATGGAAGTGAAGGATACCCTGGCGAAATATGATTTTCCGGCTGACGAAATTCCGATAATTAGAGGCAGCGCACTCTGCGCCCTGGAAGGGAACAATGATGCGCTGGGCAAGGACAAAATCCTCGAGCTTATGGATGCAGTCGACAAATACATACCGCAACCCGAGAGGCCGAAAAATCGGCCATTCTTGATGCCGATCGAAGATGTGTTTTCGATTTCGGGGCGCGGTACCGTCGTAACGGGTAGAGTCGAAAGAGGAATCGTGAAACCCGGGGACGAAGTAGAGATAATCGGCATCAAGGCCACACAGAAAACAGTGGTGACGGGAGTCGAGATGTTCCGTAAACTCCTGGACCAGGGTGAAGCAGGCGACAATCTGGGTTGCCTATTACGTGGGACGAAACGGGAAGACGTAGAGAGGGGGCAGGTCTTGGCTGCTCCGTCTTCTATTACTCCGCATACGAAATTCGAGTGTGAAGCTTACATCTTGAATAAAGATGAAGGAGGGCGTCACACGCCGTTCTTCAACGGCTACCGCCCGCAGTTCTACTTTAGGACAACGGACGTGACCGGGAGTGTCACCCTGCCTGAAGGAACCGAAATGGTGATGCCTGGAGATAATGTGACGCTGCATGTGGAACTAATCGCTCCGATCGCTATGGACGACGGGCTACGTTTCGCCATTCGGGAGGGCGGCCACACAGTGGGCGCCGGCGTAGTCACGAAAATAAAGGCCTGAGGAGAAAGTCATGGCTGCTCAGAAAATCCGCATCTGCCTAAGGGCGTACGATCATCGAATACTGGACTTCTCGGCGGGCGAGATCGTGGTGACAGCCAAGCGTACGGGCGCCCAAGTTCATGGCCCGGTGCCGCTGCCAACGCGGATGGAACGCTTTACGGTCTTGCGGTCGCCCCATAAAGATAAAAAATCGCGGGAACAATTCGAACTGCAAACTCATAAGCGGCTGGTAGATATCTTGGAATGTCCTCCCCAAACTGTGGACGCACTCATGAAGTTGGAGCTGGCGTCAGGCGTCGATGTAGAAATTAAGCTTTTGGATTAATAAAATGCGCTCAGGTATAATAGGAAAAAAATTGGGCATGACTCGGATGCTTACGGCTGACGGGAGGCAGTACGCTGTGACCGTCCTCAAAGTGGAGCGGCATAACGTCTTGAGCCATAAAACAGTGGAGAAACATGGCTACGAAGCCGTGATAGTTGGTACTGTTGAAGTTCCAGAAAAAAAGTTAACGAAGCCTCTGCAGGGCTATTTTAAGAAGGTTGGAGGGAAATTTTATAAGATACTTCGGGAGTTTCGCACGCCGATTACCGAAGCACCTGCTTTGGGGACGTCCTATGGAGCGGATCTCTTTAAGGAAGGTCAGTTGGTGGATGTATCGGGAACCTCCAAAGGTAAAGGCTTCGCGGGCGGTATGAAACGTCATAATTTCGGGGGGCTTCGAGCCTCTCATGGTGTTTCCGTGTCCCATCGAAGCCATGGTTCAATAGGTAATAGAGAGGATCCCGGTAAAGTTTTTAAAGGCAAGAAAATGGCGGGACACTTGGGGTCTAAACAAGTTACGCTGCAGAATGCTGAGATTCATGGCGTTGATGGTGATTTGCTCTTGGTGCGAGGTGGTGTCCCAGGTCCTGTTGGCGGCTACATTTTCGTAAAAGAAGCAGTGAAAGGGATTCGGCAGCAATGAAATTGCAGGTTATAAAGTTAGATGGTAGCAGCAACGGAGATATTGAACTGGAAGGTGCTGTATTTGATATCGAGCCAAAGAAAGAGTCTATATCTGACGTTATACGTTGGCAATTAGCTCGTCGCCAGGCAGGGACTCACGCCACGAAAGATCGTGGTGGCGTTTCGCGTTCCACAAGAAAAATATATAAACAGAAGGGAACCGGTCGTGCTCGGCATGGCGCGCGGACTGCGAACATTTTCGTCGGTGGTGGTATCGTCTTTGGTCCAGTCCCTCGTTCTCATAAATTTAAAGTTAATAAAAAAGTGCGTGATTTAGCGATTAAGTCATTGCTTTCCATTAAAATGCGGGAAAACAATATAATTGTCTGTGAAGACCTGAATATCGAGACCTCTAAAACTAAAAATCTGCAGGAGTGCCTCCGGCAGTTGGATATTAAATCAGCTTTGTTTGTGGATGTGTCTTCGGATTGTCGAAATTTCAAAAATGCTTGTTCTAATATTCATAAAATAGATGTATTGCCGATCCTTGGTTTTAATGTTTATGATGGAATGCTACACGAAAAAATAATTTTTACACGAGGTGCGGTAGATTGCATCCAGCACCGCCTGTTGGGATGAAGAGATGATTAATGAATATGATTGTTTGATTGCCCCGTTGATGACCGAGAAAACTATGAATTCCGGCAAGGAAGGTGTACATGTTTTTAGCGTTCACACCAAGGCTACTAAGTTGGACGTTAAGAGAGCTGTAGAAAAAGTTTTTAATGTTAAGGTAGTTAAAGTTGGTATTTTGAATAGAACAGGAAAGAAGCGGGTCTACCGTGGGAAACCGGGAAGAACCGCACTTAGGAAACATGCCATCGTCCGCCTAGCGGAAGGTGCTATAAATTTTGAAGGTGGGATTTAATGGCTCTGAAGGTATATAAGCCAATATCGCCCGGTGCAAGAGGGCTGGTGCTGGTATCTCATTCTACGCTCTGGAAAGGTAATCCGCTGAAGGGGTTGACCCATGGAAAATCCGCCACCGGGGGACGCGGCGTACGGGGGTCAATTACTGTCTGGCATCGTGGCGGCGGGCATAAAAAATTATATAGACTTATAGATTTTTCCAGAAATAAAGTCGGGATAGAAGCTGTTGTGGAACGTATCGAATATGATCCTAACAGATCGGCTTTTATAGCCCTGGTGAAATATGTTGACGGGGAATTTTCTTATATAATTGCACCTCAGAGATTAGAAGTCGGCGATAAGATCATTTCAGCCGAAAAAACCGACGTTAAAGTTGGAAATTGTATGAAAATGATCAATACTCCTGTCGGGACCGTTGTCCACAATATTGAATTTAGAATTGGTAAGGGAGCTCAGTTTGCTCGTGCGGCTGGGTCCTATGGCCAAATCGTCGGACGCGATTCCGGGAAAGTTATTGTTAAATTATCATCCGGTGAGGTTAGGTTGATCGATGGTGCATGCCGTGCTACCGTCGGCGCCGTATCTAATCCGGATCAGAAAAATACAAATTTGGGAAAAGCCGGGCGCTCTCGCTGGTTAGGGTGGCGCCCGACTAATAGAGGGTCCGCCATGAATCCAATCGACCATCCGCATGGTGGGGGAGAGGGGAAAACCAAAAGCGGGAGACAACCAGTGACTCCGTGGGGTAAGCCGACAAAAGGGTATAAAACCAGGCGAAAGGCTAAACCGTCGGATAAATTTATATTAACCAAAAGGAAGAAATAGGTGTAATCGTGGCACGTTCAGTGTGGAAAGGTCCGTTTGTGGACGGGTATTTGATAAAAAAAGTAAAAGCTCTACTGGAGACCGGACGACGGGATCCAATTAAAACTTGGTCTCGTCGTTCGACATTGATTCCGGATTTCGTTGGTGTGACCTTTTCTGTTCATAATGGTCGAAAATTTATCCCGGTTTTGGTTACAGAGGAGATGGTAGGTCATAAATTGGGAGAGTTCGCTCCTACGCGGACGTTCCAGGGACACTCTGGGGATAGAAGAATAGCGAAGAAAGGGTAGTATGATGGCCTCTGGTTTACGTATTAATACAAAATCTCCAAACGTGGTAGCTAGGGATCGCATGATTTTAGCATCGCCACGGAAAGTCAATCTGGTCGCCCGGATGATTCGGGGTGCCCAGGCGGGTAAAGCTTTGGATATTTTAAAATTTTGTAAAAAGGCGGTGGCTCGCGATATTCGAAAAACTTTACTCTCAGCAGTTGCGAATGCAGAGATGAATTACAGTCTCAATATTGATTTATTGTCTGTACGGGAGGCCTACGTCGGAAAATCTGTTACACTTCGGAGATTTATGGCTCGTGCCAAAGGTAATGGTGCTTCTATTCGCAAAAGATTTAGTCGCTTGACCATAGTTGTATGTGAAACCGAGGGTTAATATGGGGCAAAAAGTAAATCCGAATTCTCTTCGCTTGGGTATAACCCGTAACTGGAACTCCAGTTGGTATGCAAAAGCTGGCTACGCTGCTTTGCTGCGTCAAGATTTTGAATTAAGAAAATTTTTAAATAAAAAATTAGAACAAGCGGGAGTTTCAAAGATTTTTTTGGAGCGATTAGCCAAAAAGGTAATGGTAACAATACATACTGCGAGACCTGGTGTCGTAATCGGCAAAAAGGGCAATGGGATAGAAAAAATACGAACAGATTTAATGGCGCTAGCCGGTGCAGATGTATCTTTAAATATCGTGGAGGTTCGGAAGCCCGAAATAGATGCTAGATTGGTGGCCGATTCGATAGCGGGGCAGATCGAAAAAAGAGTAGGTTTCCGCCGCGCTGTAAAAAGGGCAATGCAGTCGACGTTGCGATCAGGGGGGCTTGGAATCCGAGTTAATTGTTCTGGTCGCCTTGGCGGCGCTGAAATTGCTAGGATGGAGTGGTATCGCGAGGGGCGAGTGCCATTGCATACCTTGCGAGCAGATATTGATTACGGAATAGCGACTGCGAATACTACCTATGGGACCATCGGCATAAAAGTCTGGATTTACAAAGGAGAATCGTATAACGCGAGACCGAATTTCTTGCCACGCCGTGTCAGTGGAGAAAAGCAGGAAAGGGAATAGGTTATGTTGTCTCCAGCTAAGTCGAAATTTAGGAAACAATTTAAAGGTAGAATACATGGAGTAGCTTCTTGCGGTTATCGGTTGGGTTTTGGTTCTTATGGCTTGAAAGCTCTTGCATCTGCTCGTGTAACAGCCGCTCAGCTAGAAGCCGCCAGACGTGCTATTACCAGATGTATGAAGCGTGTTGGCAAGGTCTGGATCCGGGTATATCCGGATGTTCCTGTCTCCCGGAAACCGGCGGAGGTCCGGATGGGAAGTGGAAAGGGTGGAGTTGAGTATTGGGTCTGCCGCGTTTATTCGGGAACAATTATGTTTGAAATGGATGGAGTCGATGAGTCTACTGCTAAGGAGGCCCTGTCCCTGGCAGCGGCTAAATTGCCGATTCAAACGAAGATCGTCACAAGAGGGATTTAGCCATGGCACAGAATAGTAAAAAAAAGTCTTTGTCTGAAGAGGTGGATACCGCTAAGATAGAGCTTCTGCGCATTCGCTTCCGCCGCGTTCTAGGTGAGAGCGTTTCCGCTCATGTAATAAAAAATGCTCGCAAAAATATAGCAAAGTGTGTAAGATCGCTCGAGAATGGAGATAAAAAGAATGTCTAGATTTGTTTTGGACGGAGTTGTTACAGGCAGTTCTTGTGATAAAACTGTTACCGTGTTGGTAACTCGGCGTGTAATGCATCCAAAATACAAGAAATATATAAATGTTACAAAGAAATATCATGCTCACGATAGCGAAAATAAATATGGAGTAGGAGATAACGTGGTGATCGAAGAAACAAAGCCTATATCTAAAACAAAATGTTGGATTGTCGTCAAAGGCAATAATTCTAACCAAGGGGCTCAGTCATGATTCAGATGCAAACCCGTTTGTCTGTTGCAGATAACTCCGGGGCCCGGGAGCTTATGTGCATTAAAGTCCTGGGGGGAGCTGGGCGTCGATATGCCGGAGTCGGAGACATCATTGTCGCATCCGTGAAGGAAGCTATCCCGAGGGGCAAAGTGAAGGCCGGCGACGTAGTGCAAGCTGTTGTCGTAAGAACGGCTGCAGCTGCGTATCGTAAAGATGGCAGCGTTATCCGTTTCGATCGAAATGCTGCTGTTCTGATAAATAAACAAGGAGAGCCGCTAGGGACGCGTGTTTTTGGTCCTGTGGCTCGCGAACTCCGCAATAGAAACATGATGAAGATTGTTTCGTTGGCACCGGAGGTACTATAATGAGTAGGTGGCGCGTTAAAAAAGGAGATGTCGTCCAGGTCATTACCGGAGATGATAAAGGTGTTCGAGGGGAGATTTTGAAAGTCCTGAGAGATGATCGGCGGGTTGTTGTGAAGGATGTTAATGTCTGCACTCGGCATAAGAAACCGACAGCCAATGATCCTGGTGGGACAATAAAGATGGAGAAATCTATACATGCTTCGAATGTGATGTTAATCGACCCATCGGATAGTAAGCCATCTCGTGTCGGAGTCTCCGTAGTTGATGGAAAGAAGGTACGCATCTCCAGGCGTACCGGTACTATGATAAATTAGGTGAGAGAAAATTATGGCTCGCTTGAAAGATTATTATTTTGAGAAAATAGTTCCCCAGTTAAAGGCGGAATTAAAATTTTCTAATGATTTTGAAGTTCCTTATCTTCGAAAGATTGTCCTTAATATGGGAGTAGGCGAAGGTACTTCCGATAGTAAATACATAAAACAGGCCGTAGAAGAATTGACTATGATTTCCGGACAAAAGGCAGTTATTACTTCTGCTCGCAAATCCATCGCTACTTTTAAGCTTCGTCAGGGACAAAAAATTGGAGCGATGGTTACTCTTCGCCGTGGACTCATGTATGAATTTCTGGATCGTCTGATAAATATTGCCCTCCCACGGGTAAGAGATTTTCACGGTCTTTCTCGGAAATCATTTGACGGGAATGGTAATTATTCCTTCGGAGTGAAAGAGCAGATAGTTTTTCCGGAAGTTGCGATTAGCAACGTTGAGAATATCCATGGCTTGGATGTAACTGTAGTTACAAGTACTAATGATGACGTCCATGCATCGTTATTGTTAAAAGCGTTTAATTTTCCGTTTGTTTCATAAGGGGTAAGTATGGCTCGTTTAAGTAGCATAGAATCAGCAAAGAGAATTCGCCGAAGGGTAGATGCTAAAAAAGCTCAGCGAGCGAAACTGAAAGCTATTATTAATGACAAGACTTTGCCATTGGAAGAGCGCTTTGCTGTGCAGCTGAAATTATCTGCGCTACCACGAACGTCGTCATTCACGAGAATTCGTAATCGCTGTATGGTGACAGGCCGGGCCCGCGGTGTTTACCGAAAGTTTAATATTTCTCGCATTATGTTGAGGGAAATGGCGGCGGAAGGCTTGGTTCCTGGTGTTCGTAAGGCGAGCTGGTAGGCATAAAGGTGTGAGGTAACCACAATGACAGATCCTATTTCTGATATGCTGGCGAGAATTAAAAACGCTTGTCAGCGCTGTTACAAAACGGTTGATGTGCCGTCTTCGAAAGTCAAGGCGTGCGTCTTGCACGTTCTCGAGCGGGAGGGGTACATAAATGGTTTTGAAGAATTAGATAAAGATAATCGTAAGTTTCTGCGGGTAGATCTGCGTTATTACGAAGGAAAGTCCGTAATAAATATGTTGGATAGAGTTTCTAAACCAAGCCGCAGAGTGTATTCTAAGCTAAAAAAAATTAGCTCCGTGTTTAATGGGTTTGGTATTTATGTATTGTCTACATCTAAAGGAATCATGTCGGATGCCGAGGCTAGGGAGAATAATATTGGTGGCGAAATTTTGTGTAAGGTGTTCTGAAGATGTCTAGAATTGGAAAACATCCCATAGAAATTCCGACGGGGATTGATGTTATGTTAAATAACAACCTTTTAAGTGGAAAAGGGAAAAATGGAAAGTTTGAGTTCAAAGTACACGATAGTGTTAATGTCGAAATTTCGGAGGGAAAAATAATATTTAGTCCTCGTAGTACTGATAAAGAGTCTCGCTCCATGTGGGGGACTTGCCGATCGATTGTTTCTAAAGCTGTTCAAGGATTATCACGCGACTTTGTGAAAAAAGCTACTCTTGTAGGAGTTGGCTATAAAGCTAACATCCAAGGAAAAAATTTGGTTCTGCAGCTAGGGTATAGCCATGATATCGTATTCGAAATTCCGACAGATGTGAGGATTATTTGCGAGACTCCAACGATCATTGTTGTTTCTGGTTCGGATAAGCAGCGCGTGGGCGAAATCATAAAGAGGCTTCAAAAATTTAGAGCTCCAGAGCCATATAAGGGGAAAGGGATCATCATAGAAGGACAATACGTATACCGTAAAGAAGGGAAGAAAAAGTAATTATGGCTAGATTCAATAAGAAATTTGAACGCCGAGCAAAAAGGGTTCGTTATAAGATTCGACGTAAATTTTCGGGAAGGCCGCGCCTCTCGGTTTTTAGATCGGAACGCCATATTTATGCTCAGATTATTGATGATTCTTACGGAAAAACATTATGCGCAGCGTCTACTCTTGATAAAAGTTTAAAAGAGCTTGGGCTGATTTCTGATGGAGAAGCAGCAGCCAGGGTTGGAGCTCTGCTCGCAGCTCGGGCAGTTGAAGCTGGTGTCCGAGAGGTGGTTTTCGATCGAGGAGGATATAATTATCATGGGCGCGTGAAGGCTCTTGCCGAGAGCGCTCGCAGCAATGGGTTATTATTTTAAGGATTTTTTAATGAGTCGTGAAGAAGTAGCTTATACGGAAAAGCTTGTGGCCATAAACCGGGTCGCGAAAGTTGTAAAGGGCGGTAAGCGGTTTTCTTTTTCCGCTTTAGTTGTTGTTGGGGATGGTCGCGGAAGAGTTGGCTATGCCGGGGGGAAGGCGCGTGAAGTTGCGGATGCCGTAAAGAAAGCTACGGAACGAGCCAAGAGATTCATGATAAGAATCCCTATGCGAGAAGGACGTACATTACATCACGATTCTCATGGAAAGTTCGGTGCTGGTAGGGTAGTTTTACGAGCGGCTTCGCCCGGCACTGGAATTATAGCTGGAGGCGCTATGCGATCAGTTTTTGAGGCATTGGGTATTCAAGATGTCGTTAGTAAATGTATCGGTTCCGCAAATCCTCATAATATGGTGAGGGCCACATTTGATGCGCTTCAGTCGATTGCTTCTCCAAAATATGTTGCTAACAAGCGCGGAAAGAGAATCAGTGAGGTGACTTCCCGTAGAGCTCCAGGAGGTGATCGATGATGAGCGAAAAAGCAGAAACCCGGCTACATGTCGTTCAGATCGCCAGTGGTGCTAGGTGTACGAAGTATCAGATTTTGAGTTTGAAAGCTCTTGGGTTAGGAAAAATTGGCAAGCGCGTAGAACTTACAGATAATGATTGCATACGAGGATTAATAAAAAAAGTCTCACATTTGATAAAAGTGGAGAATTTAAATGGCTAGTTTCCGGTTAAATAATTTAAAATCGCGTCATGGGATCGATAAAAAAGCTCTTGGCCGCGGCATAGGTTCTGGCTGTGGCAAGACATGTTCTTATGGTCACAAGGGGGGAAAGGCTCGCTCTGGTAGAGGCACTGTTCGCTGGTTTGAGGGGGGGCAGTTGCCTATTTACAGAAGGCTCCCGAAGCGTGGTTTTGTGTCAATGTGCTCGAAAGCCTTAGTTGCGTGCGTAAATCTTTTAGATTTGCAGAGGCTTTGCGAGGCTAAGGTCCTTTCTTCTGGTCAAGATGTTGACTTAACAACATTGAAAGCAACAGGATTGGCTCGCAAATCGGCCGTCTCGTTTCGCCTTTTGGCGAAAGGAACACTATTGGTACCTTTGCAAATTTCTGGTGGATACGCATCCGCAGCGGCAGTTCGAGGAGTCGAGGCTGCGGGTGGAACAATAAAGGTGATTTAAGTAATTATGACAAGTCCTGTTTTCGCTCAAAATTTGAGCTTTGAAACTTTTTCAAAAGCTTCTGATTTAAAAAAAAGATTGCTCTTTGCGATTTTTTCCCTTTTTATTTATCGAATAGGCACATATATCCCTCTTCCAGGTTTGGATCCTGCTGCCATTGCGGAGTTAGCTGCTAGGCATCTTAAAGATAGCGGGATTCTTGGGATGTTTAATATGTTTTCTGGTGGTGCTCTTAGTCGTATGACGATTTTTGCCCTTAATTTGATGCCATATATATCGTCCAGCATTATTATTCAACTCTTTACTATGGTTTCTCCCACGCTAGAGGCCTTGAAAAAGGAAGGTGAATCCGGACGCCGGAAGCTCTCTCAATATACAAAATATTTGACGATCCTTATCGCTAGTTTTCAGGCTTATGGCATCAGTCTTTTCTTGATGTCCGCACAAGCCGGGCCTGTTGTTATCGGGCGCCTGTTTCCTGTAATCGCCGTTCCTTCGCTGGTCTGTGGCACGTTGTTCCTAGTTTGGTTAGGCGAGCAGATAACCTCTCGTGGAATCGGAAACGGCTCTTCGCTGTTAATTTTTTCTGGTATCGTCGCCAATATGCCGACCAGCATCGCCAATATTTTTGAATTGGGGCGCGCTGGTGTGCTTTCGATTTTTTCCGTATTAACTATATTTTTGGTTGCGGTAGCTGTAATTATTTTCGTGGTATATATGGAGCGGGCGCAGCGACGTGTTTCTATTAGTTATCCACAGAGACAGGCTTCTATAACCCACGGTGGTGGCCCCGGAGGGAGTCATCTCCCATTGAAAATTAATTCTGCCGGTGTTATTCCCCCAATTTTTGCTTATTCTCTGCTGTCGATGCCGCTTATGCTCGCTAATTTTGTAAGCAATAATGAAAATGAACTTTTAAAATCCATTTTCGAATTTTTTAGCAGGGGAGGCGTACTATTTTCGCTAATTCTGATTATTTTGATAATATTCTTCTCGTTTTTCTATACAGCGATCGTTTTCGATCCAAAGGAAACGGCTGATAACTTAAAAAAAGCTGGAGGGTTTATTCCTGGAGTGCGACCAGGCCAGGCGACAACAGATTATCTGGATTATATTCTAACTCGTCTGACGACGGTGGGTGCGCTTTATATGTCGTTTGTTTGTATCCTCCCAGATGTGATGAATGCAAAATTCGGAATACATTTTATATTTGGTGGCACGGGTATTCTGATTATAGTCGGCGTCACCATGGATACGATTTCACAAATTTACACACACATTCTTTCTCATCAATATAAAGGTGTACTTAAAAAGGTGGAAAAGAGACGTAAATGAAAAATACCACCTTAATAGTTTTGCTTGGCGCTCCCGGTTCTGGGAAGGGAACCGTCGCACAATATATAACAAAGAAATATAATGTTTGCTATTTTTCCACTGGAAATTTATTAAGAAATGAAGTAAAAAAGAAATCCGATATGGGTTGTAAAGTGGAGAGTATACTGGGGTCCGGAGGGTTGGTTAGCGACGATATTGTAAATGAAATTGTTGAAAAGAACCTGAGAGGAATCTCCGAGGAATATGGCGCTGTGGTTTTGGATGGGTATCCCAGGACAAAGAAGCAGGCGCTCATGCTGGAATGCAGATATGCACCGGTCCCTGATTGTAGGGTACAAGCGATTTTATTAAATGTCGCGCCGGAAGAAATAATATCCCGAATCTCGCAACGTACTATCTGTGATTCTTGTGGAAGTGCCTATGGTCCATCGCAACGGAAGACTGCTTGTGCCTGCGGGGGCGCGCTGGTAAGAAGAAAAGATGATGAGGAAGTCGTTGTTCGGCATCGGCTAGAGGAATATGAAAGGGAAATCGAACCTCTGTTAGCTTATTACGCGGATAAATTGATAGAGATAGACGGCGCGGATTCTCTTGAGGGGGTCGCAGCGCAGGTGGAGGCTCACTTAAGGAGTCTAGGAATAGAGGAGAGGAGATAGCTGGTGGCACGTATAGCTGGTGTTAATTTGCCTGATAAGAAACGCGTGGAATTTGCTTTGCGGTATATTTATGGTATCGGACCTAGTCGTTCGGGCATCATTTGTCGAAAATTGGGAATACCAGATACAAAAAGGGTTTATGAGTTAACCGATGAGGAAGTGCTGAGGATCCGTGAAGTAATCGATCGGGACTATCAGGTTGAAGGTGATCTAAGAAGAGCTGTTACTATGAACATCAAGAGGCTTATGGATTTAGGATGTTATCGAGGCTTCCGTCATCGGAAAGGTCTGCCGGTTCATGGTCAGCGGACGCATACAAATGCAAGGACTCGTAAGGGTAAGGCACGAGCTATTCCTGGAAAGAAAAAAGTGACCAAATAGAGAGGAAATGTATGGCCTATAAAAAAACTCAGAAGCTGAAGAAGAAAGATAAAAAGAATATCGCTTATGGCATTGTTCATATCAACGCGACGTTTAATAATACTATGGTTACTATCTCGGATCCACAAGGGAATGCAATTGCCTGGAGCTCAGCCGGAAGTTCTGGCTTCAAGGGATCTCGCAAGTCAACACCGTATGCGGCACAAGTTGCCGCGGAACGCGCTGTAACGAGGGCCCTGGAACATGGACTGAAAAATGTCGATGTGGAAATTATGGGCCCAGGTTCAGGCCGTGAATCAGCTCTGCGAGCGTTCCAGACTTTGGGACTTGTAGTTGGTGCGATTCGTGATGTAACTCCTATTCCACATAATGGTTGTAGGCCTCCGAAACGCCGCAGAGTTTAGATAAAAAGTAAAGGGGTTCGAGGTGATTCAAAAACAATGGCAAGATTTGATTAAGCCCTACAGAGTTCAACTTGAAAGCCGTGAGCTTGGTGCAGATCGGCGCGTAGGGCGTGTGGTGGCAGAACCTCTGGAAAGAGGATTCGGCTTGACTCTCGGTAATGCCCTGCGTCGTGTTCTTCTGTCTTCGCTAAAAGGGGCTGCTGTTACGTCCCTTCGTATAGCTGGTGTAGTTCATGAATTTTCTTCCATTGCTGGCGTTTTAGAAGATGTCACGGATATTATTCTGAATGTAAAATCAATGCCTTTGAAAATGGAGTGCGATAGTCCCCGAAAGATGAAAATTAATGTTAAAGGACCATGCGAAGTTACTGCGGGGATGCTGGATTTAGGAGCGGAAATAACTGTCTTGAATCCGGATCATCATATTTGTACAGTCGGAGAAAAAGCATCTTTTTCGATGGAGCTAGAAGTGGCTATAGGTCGCGGATATGTTACAGGTACTCAGAATAGCGTAGAGGGTGCACCAAGTGGAACCCTTTTTATCGATTCTATATTTAATCCAGTAAAAAAGGTCTCATATCGGGTAGAAAATACACGCGTTAACCAGGCTACAGATTATGATAAACTAATAATTGATGTAGAAACAAATGGCGCCCTTTCGCCGGAGGATGCTGTGGCTATGTCTGCACGCATACTGCAAGATCAATTCCAAAAATTCATCAATTTTGAAGAAGAAACAGAATCGGATGATGAAAAGAAAGAGCAAATTCTGCCTTTCAATTCCAATTTATTAAGAAAAGTTGAGGATTTGGAATTATCTGTTCGGTCTATGAATTGTTTGAAAAATGATAATGTTGTCTATATAGGCGATCTTGTGCGAAAAACCGAGAACGAAATGTTACGTACTCCTAATTTTGGAAGGAAATCTTTAAATGAAATTAAAGAAGTTCTTTCTCAGATGGGGCTTTATTTAGGCATGCAAATTAATGGCTGGCCTTTTGAAACTGTAGAAGAATCTGGGAAAAAAGTGCATAATGAAAGTAAATTTTAAGGAGATTTCTCGTGCGCCATAAGATTAGTGGAAGAAAGTTTAACAGACGAACCGCTCAGCGACTTGCTTTGTTCAATGGTTTAGCTAAATCTTTGCTGAAATATGAGCAAATTGTCACAACCCTTCCCAAGGCAAAAGATTTAAGACCGGTAGTTGAAAAACTGATTACTCTAGGGAAAACTCCATCTGTGGCAAACAGAAGAAACTTATTTGCGAAATTGCGGGATGATAGCCTGGTTGCAAAGGTGTTCGGTCCTTTGGCAGCTCGTTATGCACTGCGAAATGGTGGATATACTCGCATCGTAAAGTGTGGATTTCGGCAGGGTGATATGGCGCCAATCGCTGTGATTGAATTGTTAGAGCGAAATGAGTCTGCCAAAAGACCGGCTGTAGTCGCAGAATCACTGTCATCATAATTATTTCATTTATTCATGCAAATCGAGAATCTCTATGATACTTAAGGGAGGTTTTTGTTTCAGGGGTTGTACATAAATTTATCTTATTTCTTCTCTTGCGAGCGTGGTATTGGTATCATTTGCAAGTTTATGGGGAATTTAGAAATGAAAACGGTGATAGTTTTTCTAACTATTTTGATGTGTTCCAGCTTCAAACTCGTTAATGCAGATCGTAATATTGATGCTAAGCAAGCCATCCTGATGGATGCGGAAACGGGGGATTGTCTTTATGAAATGAATGCAGAAGAGAGATGTGCACCATCTTCCATGACCAAGCTGATGGTGTTATATATATTATTTTCTGCAATTGATTCCGGGCGTATTAATTTAAAAGATAAATTCCTCATAAGTAAAATAGCACAGAAGATGAAAGGTTCCAGAAGTTTTTTTACTGCCGGAAGTCTGGTTTGTGTCGAAGATTTGATCCGTAGTGTTGTAGTCCATTCCGGAAACGATGCCTGCGTCGCAATCGCGGAAGGGATGTATGGTGATGTGGAATCTTTCGTGGACCAAATGAATAAAAAAGCTAAGGAGTTTGGGTTAAAGAACACGAATTTTACAAATCCATCCGGTCTTCCGGATGAAGACCATTTTTCGAGTGTTCATGATATCGCTTCTGTCGCCAGCAAGCTCATCGCGGATTTTCCACAATTCTACCATTATTTTTCCGAAAAAGTTTTTACAATTAACTCCATAACGCAGCAAAATCGCAATACTCTTTTGGGAAATGCTTTGAAGGTTGACGGTCTCAAAACGGGCAAAACTAATTCCGGTGGATATGGAATTGCTGTGTCTGCAAAAAATAATGGGAAACGTTTAATAGCCGTCGTTAATGGATGCACATCCGCCCGAGGGAGAGCACGGGCTGCTAATGAATTATTGGCTCTTGGATTACGGGAATATACTTCACTTAAGATAGTAGAAGCCGGAAAGCCTGTTTCAGAAATTACCGTAAATATGGGAGAAAAAGATAAAGTTGGTCTTTGTACTCACGAAGATGTTAACGCTGTGATTTCTAAAAAATACAGAAAATCACTACAGATCGTAGTTATTGTTAAAGAGCCGGTGGATGCTCCTCTCGATTTAGGGAGGAAATTTGGAGAGTTGGTATATAAGTACGGGAACTTTACGTCCCAAAAGTACGATTTATTTGCTGTAGAACCGATAAAAAGATCCGGTTTCTTCCCGTGGGTAAAAGTTGTGCTGTGGCGCCTTATTTACGGCAAAGAAGATGCTAAAGAGGTTGTTAAAAACCCTATTATAAATATTCCACAGGATTAATAATATGGACGTCAATGGTAGATTTATTACTTTTGAAGGTGGTGAAGGTGTTGGCAAATCGACGCAAGCAAAATTGCTGGCTGAGAAATTAGTTACTCTAAAACAAAAAGTTAATCTTACAAGAGAACCTGGTGGATGCGAAATTGGAGAAAAGGTTAGGGAAATTTTAAAGAGTAATTCGCGAAGTATTGATCCAATATGCGAACTTTTCCTGCTATTTGCTGCACGTCGGGATCATTTCATAAATTTAATAACTCCGTGGCTGAAAGAAGGGTATTTTGTTATTTGTGATAGGTTTTATGATTCATCATTGATCTATCAGGGGCTTTTAAAAAATGTTTCCATTGAGGATATTATGAAATTAAAGCAGATTACCATAGGAAATTTCGATCCAGACCTCACAATAGTTCTTGATGTCAGTACCGATATTTCAATTCAAAGGTTAATAACGCGGCATTTGGTCCATGATGAATATGATCAAATGAGCCGACAAAAGCATGATATCATTAGGAATGGTTTTCAAAAAATAGCCGATATTTTTTCATTTCGCTCCGTGTTAATAAACGCAGAAGGATCTGAAAAATCAGTTTTTAAAAAAATTTGGAAAGCGTTTGAGAAAAGAATAGGTATTTGAGGATAGAAGATTGTCTAGAATTTTGGGAATTGATCCAGGATTACACATCACTGGGTGGGGAATGATAGATTACGATGGATTTCGTTTAAGATATAAATCTCACGGGAGCATTATATCTCACTCCTCAGAAGATCTTGGCTCGCGGCTTAGTTATATTTTTAAAATTTTATCAAACATCATTGAAGAGCATGATCCTGAAGAAGTAAGTGTAGAGGAAGTTTTTGTTAATAAAAATCCTTTTTCATCGTTGAAATTGGGCATGGCGCGCGGGGCTGCGATTTGTTGCGCTGGAGTTTTTGGGTTGAAAATTTATGAATATACTCCCAATAAAGTAAAAAAAACTATAGTGGGAATGGGGCATGCTTCGAAGGAACAAGTATCAATTATGGTCCAAAAATTATTAAATTGTGGTAATGTAAAATCGGATGAGGCCGATGCTCTAGCGGTTGCAGTTTGCCATGCCCATCACAGAACGTTTTATACGGTGAAGGAATGATATCCTATTTAAAAGGAACTCCTGAAAAAATCTCGGAAAATTCAATAGTTGTCGATGTCAATGGTGTTGGATATAGTGTTATTTGTTCATACAGAACAATAAATGAAGTGCGAAATTATTCTGGAATCGTGCATATTTTTACGGTGCTGAATGTTCGAGAAGATTCCTGGACCCTATATGGCTTTATTTCTGAACAGGAGAGATTTTGGTTCAATAATCTGATCTCCGTGCAGGGTGTGGGCGGGAAAGTAGCTCTTGCGATTTTATCAGCTATTTCCGACGAAGATCTTTACAATGCATTTCTCGCCGGTGATAAAGATGTATTTACAAGGGCGGCTGGCGTCGGTTCAAGACTTGCAACGCGCATCATTACAGAATTGAAGGAGAAAGTCATTGGAAAAGTCGACTTCAAAACAGCAGCTACAAGTCCCGCAGTTTCGGAATCGAGCGTGGTAAATGATGTTATTTCTGCTCTCCTAAACCTAGGTTATCAAAAAGTTGACGTTTTACGCGCAGTTTCGGCAATACCAATAAATCCAGAAACTGGGTTTGACATCTTATTAAAACAGAGTTTGAGTAAATTATCGTCCGGAGTATGAGGTGAAAAAAAATGAATTAAATCCGGAGTTATTGGAACTAGAAACAAACGAATACTCTCTTCGTCCGACCAAGTTGGATGATTTTATCGGGCAAAAGGGAATCAAGGATAACCTTCACATATTTATCCAATCAGCCTGCAAGCGTAGTATCTCGATGGATCATGTGTTGTTTTTTGGTCCTCCAGGATTGGGAAAAACTACGCTTTCCCAAATTATTTCTAAGGAGCTGGGCGTTGGATTTAAAGCGACATCTGGTCCCATTTTAGCAAAGGCAGGGGATCTTGCGGCAATTCTTACAAATTTGCATGAAAGAGACGTACTTTTTATTGATGAAATTCATCGAATGAATCATCTGGTTGAAGAAATTTTATATCCAGCCATGGAGGATTTTCAATTGGATTTGATGATAGGGGAGGGACCTGCTGCTCGTTCTATTCGGATCGATTTGCCTCATTTCACTTTGATTGGAGCTACAACGCGCTCCGGCATGTTATCCTCTCCGCTGCGCGATAGGTTTGGTATTCCATTACGCTTGGAATTTTACACGCCACTTGAATTGCAGATAATTATCTCAAAAAATGCCGAATTACTCGGTATCCCCATATCTCCAGATGGCTCCGACGAAATAGCCAGAAGATCCAGAGGTACTCCGCGCATTGCTGGACGCCTTTTGAAACGCGTTAGAGATTTTGCTATAGTTAATAATGCGAATATTATCAACAAAAAAATTGCCGATGTTGCTTTAAAAAAGCTAGGTGTCGATGAAAATGGTCTTGACTCCATGGATAGAAAATACTTAAAATGCATCCTCGATTTTTATAATGGCGGTCCTGTTGGTGTCGAGACTTTGGCAGCTGTGTTGTCCGAAAAAAGGGACACCATAGAAGAAGTTATCGAGCCATATATTTTGCAGAATGGTCTTGTCCAGAGGACAGCAAGGGGACGCGTTCTCACGACGGAGGGGTTTCGTTATTTGGGCGTTCCCCAAAAAGCAAAACAAGATTTGTTATATGAGGGAGATTTGTTATGAACGGTATCGAAGATGTAGTAGTTGCCGCCAGCGAGGGAAATGACATGTCGCTTCTGGGGATTTTTCTTCAGGCTTCCTTTGCTGTTAAATTTGTCGTTATTTTGCTGGTGGGGTGCTCTTTCTGGAGTTGGACAATTATTTTTGCGAAGTTTTCTTTTTTGCGGAAAATAAAAGCTTGTGCAGATAAGTTTGAAGAGGCGTTTTGGAATTGCGGATCCATAGATAATCTTTTTGATAATTTAAGTCGTAAGGGGGAAGATCCTTTTGTATCGGTTTTTATCTCTGGCATGCAGGAATGGCGTCGAACTAAGGCTAAGATACGACATCCGCTGGGAAGTATTTCCCTGAATGAAAGAATTACCAGGATGATGCATGTTACTATAGGGCGAGAGATGGAATATTTAGAACAGTATCTAGGATTCTTAGCTACGGTTGGATCGACAGCTCCTTTTATTGGATTGCTGGGAACGGTTCTGGGAATTATGAATACTTTTGAATCCATTGGATTTGACAAAAATACAAGCTTGACTTCTGTAGCTCCGGGCATTGCGGAGGCTTTGTTCGCTACTGCACTCGGATTGATCGTTACAATTCCGGCCGTCGTTGCCTATAATAAAATATCTTCGGAAATTAATAAATATCGGAGTAGATTGGAGGCTTTTGTTGATGAATTTTCTTCAATTATTTCTCGTCAAGCCGAAAATGCAGAGGTATAAATGGTTTTTAATAATTCCAGAAGAAACACTTCCCAACGGCGGGTCCTGATGAGTGACATGAACGTTACTCCTATGATCGATGTAATGCTGGTGCTATTGGTAATATTTATGATTACTGCTCCGCTACTGAATGTAGGTATTCAGGTTAATCTACCCAGCGCCCATGCTCCAAATATTAGTGGAAGCGAGGCTTCAATTGAGGTGCTTATCAACGAAGCTGGAGCTGTCTTTATCGGAGAAGTACAGGTCGATGTGCAAACCTTACCAGATAAACTTCAGGCTATAACGCACGAGAGCCTGGCTAATACAAAAATCTTCGTGAAGGGAGACAAAACGCTTCCATATGGCACAATTATGGAAGTCATGGGTCATATCAGCAAATCGGGATTCAAAAAAGTAGTTCTGGTGACAGAATTACCAAAAAAGTAGGAGTTCCATGCGTCGGAGATGTAGTAATTTTCGATTTAAACGGTCCGTTGCGTATTCTCTATTGATTCACATAACATTGATATTATTAGGAATAACGTCCTTTTCGATTCCTCGGGAGAATAAAATGCCGTTGCTAGATGTTCAGGTTGTGGGAAAAGAAGAATCGCAGAAGGATCCCGAAAAGCATGAGGAACGACCGGAAACACCGTCTGAAATTCCGGTAATTCTCGAGACGGAGCCGCCAGCGGTAATTTTGAATGAAAATAAGGAGGTTCAGGAGAATCAAATAAAGGAAGAAACTATTAGGGAAGAGCCGGCACATGTGGAACAACCGTTGCAGGAAGAAATTGCTTCTCTCAAGGATATACCTCCTTTGGAAAATCCGACACCTCCGGAAAAAATGCCGTCGGATCCTATTGAGGAAAAAAGTATCCCGGAGGAACTGAAAGAAGAATCATCATCAAAGGATATTGAACCTTTAAAAGAGGAATCTAAGGAACCTAAACCTTTACAAGAAGAATCTGAACCTTTACGAAAGGACACAAAGGAAGAGTCCAAGGATGTTAAAGAGGAACTCGTTCCTCAGTTGGAGAATAAGGAAGATAAGCCCCCCCCAAAAAATCAAGTAAAATCTCCTAAGCCCAAAAAACGAAATCGAAAAGCTTTAATGGAAGTCATCAAAAACGCAGAAAAGAAAAAAGCAAAGGAAAAGAATCGAAAAAAGATGCTGGAAATTGTAGAAAGAGCTTCTGTAAAAAGAAAAAAGAATGACGCTTTTGAAAAAATGCTGAATGGAAGTATAAGTAATTTGAAAAAAGCTTCCGGAAAAAGTAGAATACCAGAGGGGCGGGATCATCTTGCATCTGAAGGCTATTTGGATGGCGAGGATTCCATTGCGCATATAATAAATGAACAAATACGACCATATTGGAATGTGCCATCTGGGATAAAGGATGCGGAAAAGCTGGTGATAGAAGTGGAATTAGTATTTAATGAATTTGGAGAAGTAATTCCATCTAGTGTAAGGGTTGTTGATGATAGGCGTTATGCCACTGATCGTATTTTTCGGGCGGCCGCAGATAGTGCTCGTCGCGCGATCTTGGAGGTAGGGCATTTCAGTATTCCTCGTCATAGACTAGAGCGAGAGAGAGAATATCGTTTTAAATTTAATGTAGCAGATGCCTTAAGGAGAGCAGGAGGATAAAATGATCCAAGGTGTGAGAAAAATAGTTCCTGTTTTATGTGCTGTCTTCGTTTTCTTTTGTGAAGCGGCTACCGTTGTAAATATAAATCAGGGAGTCATGAAACGAATTCGTATAGCCTTAAATGTCTTGGAGTCGGAGGATGATAAGCTAGAAGATAGTATTCAAAAAGTAGTTGCGGACGATCTAGAGGGGACATTCTTGTTTATGGCTATTCCCCGAAGCGCTTTCATGCAAAAGAGATTAGAAAAGAAACCCACGTTTCCTTTGTGGAAGCTTATAAATGCTCAGTATCTGGTGAATATTAAATTGAAGGTCGAGGACGCCAGATTGAAGGTGTCGATGGTCATTTATGACGTTCTTTCCGAAACGTCAGTTGGGACTTTTTCCGCTTCCGGAAGTGCCAAAGAATGGCGAAAGCTTGCTCATATAATGGCCAATAATATATATGAAAGGATAACAGGGGAAGTTGGATACTTCGATACAAAAATATTATACGTCGCACTCCAGAAAAAAGCATTTGGCTCGAAAACGTATCGCATTGCCCTGATGGATCAAGATGGTTATGAACATAAATTCTTGACTGACGGGCGTACAATTGTCCTGACTCCTCGCTTTTCACCATCTGGATCGGAATTTTCTTTTTTCTCTTATCGAGAAAAAATCTTAAATGGCCGTAGAGTCCCAATTTCTGCCGGTGTATATAGATATAATTTAGCCACTGGAAATACCGAACTTTTGGCTCGTTTTAATGGAATGACTTATGCCCCAAGATATTCTCCAGATGGAAAATTATTGATATTTAGTCTGTCTAATCATGGATCGTCTTCTATTTACACCTTTGATCTCCTTACAAAAAAGATAACTCGTCTAACCAAAGGAAGATGCATTGATACTTCTCCATGCTATTCGCCCGACGGTAAGCAGATAGTCTTTAATTCGGACAGAGGAGGATCTCAGCAGTTATATATAATGGATGCTGATGGCTTAAACATTCGACGCTTGTCTTTTTCGCATAGCAGGTACGCCACTCCCGTTTGGTCTCCCCGAGGCGATTGGATTGCTTTTACGAAATTCGGTCCTGACGGGTTTTATATTGGTATAATCCGACCGGATGGTACCGGAGAACGAATGCTCTCTACTGGATATCAGGTGGAAGGTCCGACTTGGTCTCCTAATGGTCGTGTTATTATGTTTTCTCATCAGGATTACGCACGAAGAGAAAAGATCTACAGCGTAGATGTTACTGGGTATAATAAACATGAAGTTACAACACCATATCAGGCCATTGACCCGGAGTGGTCGGGGAAAAATAGGTTACCTTAAAGGAAAGATTGTTGTTAATTTGCAACGACCTCCAATAATTATCGTGATACAATTCATAAATTCAAGAAATTTATAAGATATGTGCATATTATGTGCATATGCTAGATAGTATATCTTGAATTTTTTAGGCGCTTTTACATGAATTGGACTATAACGAAAATTGCATCTGTTGTTTTATGTGCAATGGGATCAGGGTTGGCGCTTTCTTCCCTGGGACATTCCCCAGTATTGGGTTATATTATTGCTGGCATTTTGCTCGGACCTTCGGGATTTCAGTTTATCATAGATCGTGAAGCTATCGGATTGTTTTCCGAAATGGGAATTCTCTTTTTGCTTTTTGCTATAGGGCTAAATCTTTCATTTGAAAAAATTCGCAACATATGGAAAACATCTATAGCGACCACACTTATTTCTACGGCATTCATATATATAATTATACTTGGTGCTGGGTGGTTTTTAAAATTAACTCACAATCAAGTGGTACTTATCGCTTTTTGTGTAACCCTTTCTTCCACAGCTGTTACGGTAAAATCTCTGAAAGGATTGAAGGATCGCGATGATAATATTGAGGAAAATACCTTCGGAATTCTGATTGCTCAGGATTTAATTGCTCTAGCTATGGCGCTTATTATAAATTTCATGGGCCCTCGGCAGGAAGCCGATCATCAATTACATAGAGTAGTAGCCGTTTTGTTGTTTGTGTCCGGACTAGTGTTCTATTTTTCTTGGTATCATCGGCACATACATAAAATCACGAACTTTATTAAAAAGCATGATGATATGTTGACATTAACTGTGTTTGGAATATGCCTAGGTGGAGCCGTCCTTGCCGAACTTGCTGGACTTTCTGCACCGTTCGGAGCTTTTATTATGGGGCTTATTCTAGGGAATTCTAATCTTCGGGAGCAGGTAAAAAGCATAGCTACTCCTATCGAAGAAATTTTACTTATGACATTTTTTCTCAGTGTCGGACTGCTGGTGGATTTGGAGTTTATTTTTCATAATTTATTAATTATTCTTTCATCGTTGGTGTTTGTAACTTTTGGAAAAACTATCATAAATATTTTTATCCTGAGACTTTACAAATTTCCTCTGAAGGAATCGTTTGTTATTGGTGTTTTGTTAGGGCATATAGGAGAATTTTCTTTCATGCTTTCCTACTCCGCTAGGAAAGTTGGTCTCATTGACAGCTATGGTGTGAAATATTTGCTTAGTTTGACGGCTTTAAGTCTCTTTTTAAGCCCATTTTGGTTGATTTTTGCTGAGCGATGCCGAACTATAGCCAAGAGCGTCAACGTCGTTTCTTCTTGGGAGTTTTTCAAACTGGCTAGTAGCGGAGAAGGAATAAAATTGCGGAATATTAGGTCGATTTTTAATGGATTTGGCAGTAGTATGGCTTCTCTATTTTCCAAATTAAAAGAATTATGGAATCAATATTATAAAAAATGAATTTGGCATGGTACGAAGAAAATAGTGTATCTATAGATGGTAGTGTAGGCATTGATGAAGTCGGGCGAGGACCCCTTGCTGGACCTGTGGTAGCGGCGTGCGTCTGGATTTGTTACCCTTTGGCTATGGAAATGAAGCACAACAGTCTAGTGGTGCGTGATTCAAAAAAAATGACAACAAACCAAAGAAAAGGCGTAATAGATTGGATTAAACTACAGCCTTCGCAGAAGATACAATATTCTATAGCTTCTGTAACAGTAGAAGAAATTGATGAAATCAATATACTTAAAGCGACGCTGCGAGCGATGGAAAGATCCTACAATTTATTGAATATTCCTGCAGAATATGTTTTGGTGGATGGCAACGTGGCTCCCACTATACCAACTGCTGCCGTTCAAGCGATCGTGAAAGGCGATAGTAAAGTCCTATCAATAGCATTGGCTTCTATAATAGCTAAAGAATATAGAGATGACTTTATGCGAAAATTAGCATTAAGGTATCCCGATTATGGCTGGAAAACAAATGTAGGATACGGCTCAAAGGAACACCTGGAGGCGATTTCTCGGTACGGTATAACACCATATCATCGAAAGACCTTTATGCCAGTTAAAGCATCAATGGAAAATAATAAAAAAATTGATTATTAAGGTTTTTGTAATTTTTATGGTGTTTACTATAAGTATTAACAGATTGATTTTTTTTACAGTCAG
>JAITBT010000019.1 GCA_031283445.1 Holosporaceae bacterium
GATCCCTACACTAAAATACTTAGATTAATGCAAAAACTTCACCACTTTCCACTTTCTTGGTATTTTCCTTTTTAAAGTTGTTCCCAAATAATCAATATCATAAATGGGGATATTTAAAATTAGGATTGGCATACAAGAAACGCAAGTACATGAGATCGGTTTTCGATAATTTTAATCCCGAAATTCTAGTTGGATACGACGATACAAACTAGGATCGGAGTTCGTCGACCCTACCATAATACACTCTTTTATGCAGGCGATTGGTATAGTGAACGACCATGACCAGGGCTGTAATTTCCGCTGATCATAATCAACCAAGTCTTCGCGAGCGACACCAGGGGGATGTGGTGTTGTGCCTGCATCTGACTTTAGGTATGGATACGAGCATCTTTTTTTTTTATCTTAGGTCAGCAGCCTGAGAAGGCTGCCGCCTAACCTGCAGTTGACTTCTACGGTATCCCCAAGTCCCGCGCCAAGCCCGGTTCAGTTATATTAGACTATATTTCATCGAGCTACCTAATGCATGACGTCCACTTATGAACAAGCCATCTGCGACGCTTCTGATCTCTTCTGTTTCGATTTTATCGGCTGCCCTCCTGAAGTCATCGCGTTGCGTCAAGCGCCGTATTTTATTTCTTGCCTCACTCTGTTCCCACCATTCGGTTGAACTCTTAGTTATCGATAGTGCGTCAATGAGTTCCCTAAGCTCGTGTTCGGGGTATCCCGCCTTATGTAGTTCGTACTCCAAACGGTAGTCGTCCCGTTCGGCGAGCAGCGACTCCACCGGTCTGTCAGTTGTCCAGCCCCAGCGTTGTTGCCGCTCCCGAGACTTCCTGCCAGCTTTCCAGAATTTAAGTCGCATTTTGTACTCCTGTGCCAGTCGAGCCTCCCCCTCGGTACTGGCTTTTTTTCCTTTTGTCGTAGCAGGCTGTGCTCGTCGCAGTGCTCCCTCGTTCGGCCGTTGTCTACCCGTCTTCACTTTCGCCTCGCGTATTATCGCAGTTCTGCTAGTTATATCGCCCTGTTCGCTTTCTTGGCTTCTTCCTTCTGGTTCTGTCACCTCCCCGCTCTCTTCTTGGCCGAAGGGTTCGCTCAGCGCAAGCCCTCTTGCGACCCCTATCGTTCGTCCTGCTTCCCGCGGTGCCGCGCTCGAGCTCGAAGTTCCGCCCTCCGCCATCTTCATCGTTTGCATTATGCGTTCGTTTTCTGTCAGCCTGGTTTCAAGCGCAGTCATTTCGTGCCTTAGCTTAACTAGTTCATTCTCTTTGTCCCTGAGTTTTCTTTTCAGCTCACCCTCGCGCCTCTTGGCTTCGGTCAGTGCTTTTGGCGTAGTCTCATTCTGCCTTTTAGCGGTTTCCAGTGCAGCCGTTAGCTGTCTCACCTCTACTTCTCTCGCCCGTATCTGATCCGTCAGACCGTCCATCTGTTCCAGAGTTTCCATCCGTGCCTTCTCCGCAGCAATTTTATCCTTTCTCAGAATAGTTGCGGCGTCCCTTTCTGCAGCTATCACTTCTTCAAGGCGCTGTTTATCGGCCGTTAATATTCCCATATCTCGTTCCGCCGTCCGCAGTTTTTCTTCCATCGCTCGCGCCGCAGCGGTCGCATGTTCGAGTTGCATCCGCAGCTCCGCCAAGGCCGATTCCACAGCGGTCTTTTCCTCGGTCAGTTTGGCGATTGTAACTTTCGCGGCTGACAATCCGGCGTTAGCGTGCCTTTGCGCGGCTTCCCGTGTTTTTAAACATGGTTCCAATTTCGCGAGTCGTCTGTCAGCAACTTCTATTCTGCCCAGCAGTGCCGCTTCTGTGTCTTTCATTCTCTGTATTTCTTCATCGCGCGCCGTCTGTTCCTGCTGGAGTCTCAGAGCAGCTTCGCGTGCAGTCCCTTCCAGCCGTTCACTCTCTGCTAGGTTCCTTCGCGCGTTTTCCGCGTCAGTTCGCAGGTCAGCCAGTTCCGCAGCAGTCCGTTCGGCAGCATTTTCCATCTGTCCGAGTCTGCTCCGTAGTTCCGTCAGGTTCGATTCTGCTCTCGTCTTCTCTTCAGCCATTGCCGCGAGATCTGCCGTCGCGTGGGCTAGGTTTGTGTCAGCCTGCGCTTTCGCGCTAGCCGCGACCTGTAAATCTCGCCGCGCCTTAGCTAGTTCCGCGTTTAGCCCCGCGGACGCATTCAGTGTAGCTTCCCGTTCCTGTGTTAGTCGC
Source organism: Holosporaceae bacterium (assembly GCA_031283445.1). GTDB lineage: Bacteria > Pseudomonadota > Alphaproteobacteria > UBA3830 > UBA3830 > JAIRMQ01. The sequence continues at coordinate 2,196 of JAITBT010000019.1, forward strand.
TCCAAGTTAGCTTTCGCGCCGGCCAGTTCAGCCTCAGCAGCAGATTTTTGTTGCTGCAGCATTGCTATCATACCTTGCTGTCTCGCTACTTCCTTTCGCAGATCAGCAGCGCCGGTTTTCGCGCCGGCCAGTTCAGTCTCAGCAGCAGATTTTTGTTGCTGCAGCAGCGCCACCATACCTTGCTGTCTCGCTACTTCCTTTCGCAGATCAGCAGCGCCGGCTCTCTCCTGGTCCCGTTCGCCTTCAGCTATCCTCACCTGTTCCAATAGCCCCCGGCACTTGCCGCATCCAGTTCCCGCACCCTTTCCGCGGCTTAGTTCAAGCAAGCTTCCGGCAACCTGCCCGTGAGCCACTGCTATCGCCACAAGCGATAACTTCATTATTAGTTTTTTCATTGTTTTCTTTTCCTCTTTTAATGTTTTGTTAGACCATATTTATTAGTTGACTGCTCTTTTCCTCTCTCGCGCTGCAGTTCAGAGCCAACCCGGCTCGGGTGTTTGGTTCTGGAGGCGCCACTATCGCCAGCAGCGATGAGCCGGAGACCGGGACTGCCGTCGCATCAGCCGTCAAAGCCCAGGTTCAACACTTATTCTCGATTCTGTTTCAGGTAAAGCCACTGTTGCCATCCCCGACCCGGATGTTATGTTCCACCATCGTCCTAGTCTCCTTCAAATCACAGCACTATGCCAGCTGCTGCGAGCGCTGCTTGCAGTTCGGCGTCCGGGCGAGCCATTTCCATCTGGATCCTGCGCACAATCCCCCTTTCTTTTTCGCGTCTAGCCAATTTCGCTATCAGCTCTGTTACCTTCGCCGTCGCGACAGCTCCCGCTCGTTCAGCCATCACTCTCGCTTCCGAAGTTTTCATCAGGAGCTCCCGGCAGTTTTTCAGCGCCCCTTCTAATTCGGCTATTCGCTCCTGTTTATCCCTCAATTGTCTTTTCATATCCCACCGTTTCTGACTCAAGCGACCCTGTTCTTCTTCCCCCCTCATGTATTTGAAATTCAGCCTTTCCAGCTGTTTTTTCAGGACTTCCAATGCGTCCCCTGTAGTGATCCCGGCCGTTTCGCCCGGATGCAGCTGTTGTGCCAGTGCTTTCAGCTGTTCGTCTCTGTCGGTTATTTCTCTCTGTAGTCTAGCCAGTTCCGCAGCAGTCCGCGCGTCAGCATTTTCCATCTGCGTGAGTTTGTTCCGTAGTTCTGTCAAGTTCGATTCTGCTCTCGTTTTCTCTTCAGCCATCGCTGCGAGTTTTGCCGTTGCGCTGGCCAGTTCAGCCTCAGCTTTACTCGTCGCGGCTTGCAGCGAAGCCACCAACCTCGTTCTGTCTATTAGTTCTTGCCTAAGCCGTGCAGCGTCGGTTTTCTCCTGGTCCCGTTCGCCTTCAGCTATGAGCACCCGTTCTGATAGCTCCCGGCAGTTGCGGCATCCAGTTCCCGCACCCTTTCCGCGGCTTATTTCAAACGAGCTTCCGGCAACCTGCCCGTGAGCCACTGCTATAGCCACAAGCGATAACATCGATATTTTTAATCTCATCTTATCCGCCTTTCCTTCTAAAGATTCGTTGGCGTTCAACAGCCGATCTACACCTCGCCTGTTTCTCAGGTACTCTAGCCGAGCCAGCGACTGCACGCCGATTTCTTTACGGGTCCCCATCCAGTGCCCCGCAGTTTACACCCTCGGCGCCCCTTCCCTGCCTAACCGGCTTCTTCGTTACTCTGGCAACGCGTTTCGCTGGCCCGGCTTATCGTTTCCCCCCATCTGTGGCATGCACACTATAGCTCTCAGTGCTTGTATATAACGGCGTGTCAGTTCGTTTGTCTTCCGGAGTGCTTCGTTCGCAGCATGCTGTGTTTTCAGGCGTTTCAACATTTCCGTACATTCCATTTCTAGTCGGTCTCGTTCGGCCGCCGCAGCTTGTCGTTTCTTTTCTGCAGTCACCACCGCAAGTTGGTTTCCAGCCACATCAAGGTAGGGCAATGGCTTCGTATGTCGGCCGCCTGTTTCCGAAAACTTCGTCGCGCCGCGCGCCGTGAGTTCTTCCGGATCGTACCCCATCCACTCCTCTCGTAAGAACTTTGGTGCGGTCCCCTCGTCTACCGCGGACTGTATTCTTCTTCTGCGCTCGACTTCCGCTGTGCAGTGTTTCTTCTGCTCTTCGCTCGCCCAGCCATCATATTGCCTCCCGTACCCTGGCTCGAAGGCCGCTGCGTTTATTCCGAATTTGGCCAGATCCGGCACTTGTACGAATCCGGCGCCTCTGCGCCGGTCATCCGGTCCTCGTGGTGGCTCCACAACACTGATCCACTCCAGCTGCCGCTGTTCCTGCTGCCGGTCCAACGGTGGGTTCGGGCAGTCTGCCGGCGCTCGTTTCAGCTGTTCCCCGAATTGAGCCGGCCTCCTTCCCATTATTGGAAGCGTAGCCTGAGTCACCGTTACCGCCACTAGCGATAACATCGATATTGCTAATTTCATTGTGTTTTTCCTTTTTCTTTCAAAGTCCTGTCAGGTCATTGTTATGGCTCGTTTGTGCCCTTTTCCTGCAGAGCCCCCCAGACCAGAGTTAGCCCTGCTTCGGTGTCCGGTATCCTGGTCGCCATCTTTTGCAGCGGCGTCGAACTTTGCGCCGGCACTGTTCCGCCTTTGCAGATCACCCCAAGCCCTCTATGCTGGCCGGCAGCCTACTGGGTGTTTCTTAAACGTTCCAGAACTTCGTCATCCAGGTTTACGCGCTTCAGCCCGGTCAGTTCGCACACTTCCTCGAGTTGGTGAGCTTGTGTCTCTTGGTGTATCCGGCGATCCTGTTCCATGTAGGCCCAGCCGTAGTCCAACGTTTCCAGCAGCCATGTTAGTATCTCGATCCTTCTTTCTGCTTGGCTCGTCTGACCTGTGATCTCCGCCTGTATCGATTGCAGACGTCTCACCGTCTCGCTCGCCCACGTTTCTAGCGGTACGTACGGGGTTTGGGCCCAGGTTAGTCGATCCACGGCGTCCGCTACGGATTCCCCTTCTACTGGCTGCACCCGACTTTCGCGTCCGCCTCTTCCTTGTTTCAATTCGGATCCTGCTTGTCTGATTACCCGAGACACCCGGTCGTTAGCCGGAGTTGACTGTAGTATCATAAGTGATAACATCGATATTATTAATCTCATCGTATTTGCCCTTTCTGCTAAATTATAGTTTGTACGTCCTGCCATAAGCTGCCCAGCCCCTTCGTCAGCCAGCCTGTGGCGCGCCGCCCTCAGCTCCAGACCTTGTCCTGCGTTTTCACCGCCACTTTCAGCCCGGTGGTTCTCGCCTCATGTTTTCCAATTTGTCCCCCGAATCTTGTCATTTTGGTCGCAACGGTCCGCTCCCGACCCGCGAAGGCCGAGTTCCGAGGTATCCAACCCCAGTCCCACTACTGTGCTCCTTATTTCTGTGTCGTCCCGCTCGGATCTCCGCCCCTAACCGAGTCGGCGGAACGGGGTCTACTGTCTCACCCTTTAACCCGCACGAACTCCGATCACGACGGCACCAGAACACCCGGCGCTCACACGGCCTCACAGTCTTCGTCTATTTAGACCGTGTTCATCCATCGCTTTCCGGCCGAGTCCACCCTGCTCCCGACGTTTAGTTCCGCATTACTATTACTACCCGTAACAACGTTGATTTTAGTTTTTCCCTGCCGTATCCTTCTCCAAACTCCGGCATGTCGTTTTCCTAGAGCGCCAGCGCTCGTATCACTCCCTTCGAATACGATGGTCCCTGCGCGGCATCGCGAACACGACACCACCGGCCACCGACTACTCATTAAACTACCATAATTTGATCAGATCCGCGACCATGTACCCGGGCGTAGTACCACCAAGATTCTCGCCTCAAAGCCCCGCATCCTCACGCGCAGTTTAGTTGTTTGCTCCGCAGTGATATACGGAAATGCCCCGCCGACCCCCGCCGCTCGCCGAGCCACCTCCCCAATGTTTCCCAGTAACTGTTCTTTATGCACTTCCACTTCTGAGCTGCGGCTTATGTCCGTCTCCAACTCCGCCCTAATAGCGAAAGTTCCACACGATTTTTCCAGGCCCACGCCTACGAAGTATACCGGCCCAGGTCCTGCTATAGTTTTAGGACCCCACGCTTTCTCCAACACGAACTGTGTTCGCTTCCACTTCGTTCCTCCATTTAGATAGAACAGCGATCTAAAGGTATCGCTCCAGCAACCGAATCTGGCGCCCACCCGAGGTGTTACCTTCCGGACTTCGCTTTTCATGTCGCCACATCCCAGGTACCTCCCGTCTGTAAGTCCCACATCCGGATTGCGGGTAGTTCTTTCGTCGCCTCCGGAAAATTCGACACCGAGTTCCACTCCCGCGTACAACGGCTTCCCGGAAAAACCACATCCGAAGAATCGGCCCATTCCGGTCATCAGTACCGCACCTGTGTTGCGCGAGTGTCTTTTCGCTACTTCCCTAGCACTGTCGCAGCCGAACGCCAAAGCATGTAGAAGCTGCCCCTGGTGTCTATAGCTGAAACTCTGGATCGCTATACAATTTACTGTGACATCCGCCAAAATGTCCGCTAGATTACCCAAATCCGCCCCCAAGTCCAGGCCGGCGGGATTATCGTAGAGGAAATCATGTCTTACATTATTAACGATGCAACGTTCCTCCGTCTGCACGGCACCAATGCCAAAAAAAACACCATTTAACTTGTTCCAGGGTGTGTCGCTCTCTCTCCTTTCGTCGCCCCGGTCTTCTTCAACCTTATTTTCCCCAAATTCAGGAGCACCATTCGCTACCAAACAATTATTCCCAAATAACAACAACACAAACATATATAACCATCTGTACACAATGCCTCCCAACTATCAAAACTAAATATGGCTGCACTATAAACCATTAGGAATACTTTGTAAATATTAATGGAAACTTTTTTTTGGTATACTTTTGCAGGAATGATGAATAGTAAACACGGCATGACAAAAGGAAGCTAGAACCGGCGGTTGCGCGATCCAAAGGCACAGAACATATGATTGTCTATTTTTTGAGGTAGGTTTATGTTAGAAAAGCTTATTAGCTCCCCTTCAGCAGGTTAGTTCATCGTCCAGATAGCAAGCGGAGGAGCCGGAGTCGGTCGCGCAAATTCTGTCGACCCGTCGAAAACGTTCCCTATTCAGAGCGTATCCGCGGTGCCTATGTTCGGTCTTAAGTCAGTAAGCTCAGGCGATAGCTTTCCCTCGTAGGAGGGATCGGCATCTTTGATGGTGTAGCCTCTACCCCAGACGGTTTCTATGTAGCAGTCTCCGCCGAGAGCGGCCATCAGTTTTTTGCGCAGTTTACAGACAAAGACGTCGATTATTTTGAGCTCCGGTTCGTCCATGCCACCGTAGAGATGGTTAAGGAACATATCTTTGGTGAGTGTTGCTCCTTTTCGAAGACAGAGCAATTCCAAAATGGAATATTCCTTACCTGTGAGTCTGAGGAGCGCTCCGTCGATGTGGACGTGGCGATTTTGTAGGTTGACGGTCATCCGCCCAATTTTAATCAGGGAGTCCGCATGTCCCCTGGACCGCCGGATAACCGCCTGGATACGGGAAAGGAGCTCCTTACTTTCGAACGGCTTCGTGATGTAATCATCAGCTCCAATATTCAGACAGTTTATTTTGTCTTGGTATTCGTGTAACCCCGACAACACAATCACTGGAGTTTTTATGTTGGCGGATCTAAGTCTTTTTATAACTTCTACTCCGTCTATATCAGGAAGCATTAGATCCAACACGATTCCGTCATAGTCGTAAATTTTACCAACTTCGATGCCGTACTGCCCAAAGCTTGTGGTGTCTACGGTTACCCCTTCCTTTTTCAGCAGCGTTTCTATCCCTTTGCTGGTGGGTATATCATCTTCGATCAATAAAATTCTCACCATTACCTCCTAAAACACTAACTCCTACATGCCACATTAATTGTAATTTACTAAAATTTTATTAAGTTTTAAATCGAAAAATATTTTTTTTTATATTTTCCGGTACTCAGACTCGATTTACTAGATGATTTTTCTAAGTATATCAAGTAACTCTGAGCAACTTTAACAACAAAGAAGTTGAATTTTATTAACTTAAGCGTAGAGTAAATAACCTAGTCGATGGAAAGATGATGAATAATATAAAGGGAACAAACAAGATACAGAGGACTAAAATTATTTCCGGCTACGATAATCGGGGAGAAGTTTTCGACGCCGGCGACAGTATTTTAAGAAAAATAAACAAAGATTATTTCGATGAAGTGGTTAATATCTTTGAATTTTACGAATCTTTTAAAAAAAACAATAATGATATAATTGAAACACAGCTGCTCAAGAATAAGAAAAGCCTAGTCCACAAAAAGCTGACACCGGCATATCCGTTTGAATGGACGCCCAATATGTTCAAAGACGCTCTTCTTTTTCATCTAGAACTTTTCCTTAAATTAGATTTGCATGGCTATACTTTAAAAGATGGATTGCCAAACAATGTTTTATTCGACGGAACAACTCCGGTCTTTATTGATTTTTTATCCCTAATTAAGATTGAACGACTAAAAGACGAAAAATGGCTGGTGGAAAATTCAAATTACCACGATTTGCGCTACGAAATCTTTGATAAAATGTTTATCCCATATTTTATATTACCTTTTTTGATAATGACCAGAAGGGATTATGCGTCTGCCCGGGTTATGCTGAGAGATAAAGCGTGCAATATGCCGTGCAGTTTTCCTACGTGGTCTGACATTCTTCCTAAGGCATCATTCGTAAGGGGTATTATAAATAAGATAAAAGGAGAATGTTCATTAGGAGATGAAAATACTGAAATTATTTTCAATTTTTTGAAGCAAAAAAACGTACTTCTGTTTAATGATTTTATTCGAAGATTAATCGCGTTGATACGGGATATTGATGTTACGCCATCGAGCAGTGGCTATTTATCATATTATAATGAGAAAAAAGAAAACTTTGATCTAAAAAATAGAGCCAATTGGAAACAAAAACAAACTAATATTTTTGAAATAATTAAAAAATACAAACCCAAAAGAGTACTTGATCTAGGAGCTAATACCGGATGGTTTTCCATTCTTGCCGAAAAGATGGGGGCAAAAGTCGTTTCTGTAGAAATCGATGAATCCTGCATAGATAACTTATATTTATCTGCAAGAGACAAGAAATTAAATATCGTTACGCTGCAAATTGCCCTTGAGAATATGAAAAATAGGTATTTTGGGATAGATTATCCCAAAGATAAATACTCAGAATATAAAAATAGAGATTTTAAAAACAATCCGCTATTCGATTCCGCCGAAAAACGACTGCAATCTGATATGACTTTGTGCCTTGCACTCTTTCATCATTTAATTTTAGGTGCAGGTATGAAAGTAAACGATGTTATGAAAACTTTATCAAATTTAACCACTGAAGTTTTAGTACTGGAATTTATAGGATTGAACGATAATTTAATTAAGTCGAACCCATTTTTTTTTAAAAATCTTGCCATGTACAATGAGCGATCTTATAATCTCGAGAGGATTGTTAGGTCAGGTGCACGCTTTTTTTCAAAAGCGGAAGTGTTAGATTCTCACCCGAGCACTAGAAAGTTGATCGTATTAAACAAATAAGCTATGAGGATTATATGAAAGCAGCAATTGATTATTTGCAAAGACTGTAACTAATTGGGGAAAAGTTTGCGAGCATTAATAACCGGAATAAACGGACAAGATGGTTCTTATTTAGCAGAGTATCTTCTTTCCCAGAGCTACGAAGTGCATGGAACTATAAGAGCATCTTCCTTACAGAATGATAGGAAGCTGGTTAATATAAAAAGCATATTTGAAAAAATCAAAATTCATCAATGTTCGTTGGAGGACTATTTATCTGTCTATAAACTAATCTCGGAAGTGAAGCCAGACGAATGTTATCATTTGGCTGCTTCAAGTTTTGTTAATTATACCTTTTGTGATGAAACATCGGTGATTTTAACAAATTTTAATTCGACCTGTTATTTACTTTCCAGCATCAAAGAACTTATGCCGAGATGTAAGTTCTATTTCGCCGGCTCTAGCGAAATGTTTGGGAATGCCGACAAATCTCCTCAAGATGAAGAAACAAAATTCAATCCTCGTTCCATCTACGGTATAACAAAAACTTCCAGTTTCTACGTCGTGAAAAATTATAGAGAATGCCAAAATATTTATGCATGCACAGGTATCGCATATAATCATGAATCGCCAAGACGAGATTTTTCATTTGTTACTAGAAAAATATCCCAGAGCGTTGCGAAAATATACCTGGGGATAACAAGTTATATAGAGTTAGGCAATATCGAAGCCAAAAGAGATTGGGGATATGCTCCCGAATACATTGTTGCGATGCATAATATGCTTAATAATCCACGAGGTCCCACTGACTATATTATTTCGACGGGCCTTGTATATTCCGTAAGATATTTTTTGGATTTAGCATTTTCTGTTGTAAACTTAAGATATGAAAAATATCTAAAAATTAATTCGCTCTTTTTTAGATCTTTAGAAAAAAACGATTTGATAGGTAACAGTATAAAAATAAAAAACGATTTAAATTGGGAATCTAAAAAAAAGCTAGAAGAAGTAATTGAAGAAATGGTTCTAAACGACATTACTTTACTCAAAGATGGAAGATAAAATCTTTGCTCTTTTTCCCCACTAATGCTTTACATCGCTGTTAGTTCACGATTTAAAAGCCCAAAACTCGGCTGTGATTAATAATGAATTCATCTGAATGCGCAGGAGAAGGACGGAACTGTATTTCGCTACTTTTTAGTATTACTGGTTTATAAAAAATGATAGCATGCCGCAGGTAGTAAAATTGATAAATGATATGTTGAATAATAAAACCGTTTTAATTACTGGTGGAACAGGATCCTTTGGACAGAAATTTTCACAAATAATTCTCAAAAAATTTCCTGATATCCACAAAGTAATAGTATTTTCTCGTGATGAATATAAGCAATTTCTAATGCAAAATTCATCGGAGTTCCAAGCGTATTTGAAAAAAATGCGATTTTTTATTGGCGATGTTCGCGATAAAGAACGTCTAAAAATGGCGATGAATCAAGTTCATGTGGTTGTGCATGCTGCTGCCCTGAAACAGGTTTCAAGCTGTGAATATAATCCGTTTGAAGCAATAAAGACAAATATCGTCGGCGCTCAAAATATCATTGAAGCAGCCATTAGCAGTGGTGTTTCTAAGGTTGTCGCGTTATCTACGGATAAAGCTTGCGCTCCGGTTAATCTATATGGAGCAACAAAACTATGCTCCGATAAGCTTTTTATTGCCGGAAACGCCTACTGCAGCGATAACGCTGCGATATTTTCTGTTGTAAGGTATGGTAATGTCGCTGGATCTCGAGGCTCTGTGATTCCTTTTTTTAAAAAACTACGAGATGAAGGAGCAACGAAGTTTCCCATAACAGATTTTCGCATGACTCGTTTTTGGTTGAAGCTGGAGCAGGCTGTGGAGATGGTTTTAACGGCCATAGAACGGATGCGTGGTGGCGAACTCTTCGTCAGGAAAATTCCTTCTATGAAAATAATTGATTTAGCGAGAGCAATTGCCCCTGATGTAGAAATTGAAGAAGTAGGCATTCGTCCAGGTGAGAAGGTGCACGAGCAAATGATAACGAAAGAAGATGCGAGAAACACGTTGGAATTAAAAGACTATTTCGTTATTCTTCCCGAAAATAACAACGAATGGTTGTCCTGCGACAATGGCAATCGAGTAGCCGAAGATTTTGAATACAGTTCTGGAAGCAATACGTGGTGGCTAACAAAAGATGAAATGCGGAAATTAGTAGAAAAAATATGAAAAAAATTATACTGGGCGATATTCCGGAAGGTGTTAACGACTTTTCCGAATATATTTTTGCGGGTGAATGGTGCTTTTTGAATAGAGTCGATTTATTTAATTCTTGTGAGTGTTTTATTCTCAATAGGAAAACGTTTTCTCCTCAATTTGAAGAGATGGATGTACCAAGATTTTTATCATTTTGCTTTCAGCAGCTCATGGATTTTAGGCAAGAAAAAGAAAAAAGATGGAGTATTTCTATCAAAATATACCTATGAGTTCTTATATGGGAAGTGGATAACTACCGCCGCAGGATTCTTTCATGAGGCGTTGCGTATAGTAGATTATTTATTAGAATTGTACGCTTCGGAACAATGTCTTTTTTTTGTTGATTTGCAAAAGTGAAAATGGGCTAATTCAACTGAACAATTTTATGATTTATTAAGCGCCGAAGGGTTTGGATGGCTTTTATCACAAATATTAGTTCATAAAAAATCTGAAAAGTGGATTTTATCTGAGATCCAAGGCACCCAAAAAACAGTAAATTGTAACTTTTTAAAGATAAAACAAAGCGTTTGGGAAAAGGCATTGCAGTTTCTTACTAATAGGTTGCCAGTTGAAGAGCTCAAGTTTTCTTTTGCGGAACGTGCGCTCTTATCTATTATATCTTTTTTTAAAAGTATTGAATGTAAAGAGCATCAGTTAATGAGCAACAGGTTTGATATAGTAACTAGTTATCCTGATTGGATGATAAATCTACTGTGGTCATTGCTTCCTGAAAATATGATCGACATTGAAAAAGAAGTGAAAGTAAAAAAAACGCTTTTTAAAAGCTTCATTATAAATCATCCAAAAGAAAAAGATTCGTTAGTCAAATATGCTTCATTGATTGAACATGGAAAGGAAATTTTCAACATTCAGCATACAGCACTTTACATTATAATACCTCAAATTAGTTTTTGTTATGCATCTGAATCATTGAATTCTGGATTTATTGCATGGGGAAAGTGCTCTTGTGTAAAAAAAAAGCAGGCGAACATAGAATAATATCTGCATGCGCTCCTAATCGTTATGCCAAGCTCTATAATTCGTATAAAAAAACAGCGACAATGTATACTATGTGTTGGACAACCCTAGACCATTAACAAATATCACTTCGGGTTTAAATCTATGGCAGGATATAAGAAAAAATAAAAAAAACATCGCTATTTTTGTTAAAAATCTTTCATCAGAAATTCTTAACCATGTCATTTTCAGACATTACCCAGGTCAAATGCCGGGATCTTTTAATAGCAAAACTTTGTACAGCGAAATAGAATCATTTCCATCGTTTGAGGGTAATAATATAAAAATGCTGCGCAGATGTAAGCTTCTTGTAGTAGATTATATAGCTAGTTCTTTTGGGGAAGCGCTGATAATTAATACACCAACTATTATGATATTTCGCCTTCCTGGTTATTCTTTTCCAGAAGAAGCTCATAGAGTCTTTACGGCTTTGGCGAGAGTCGGTATAGTACAAGAGAGTATGGAGAAAGCTGTTTCCTTTATCAATAAAGAGTTTTCTAATATAGAGAAGTGGTGGCAGAGTGACGAAGTTCAGAAAGCGAGGCTTCTTTATCTAAAGCATGACGCTGACGTCTGTGGTAGGAGTCTTGTTTCGAGGCTATGGAGTTTATTGTAATGTATCAGAAGATGATTCATCGGATTTTTGGTTACGGAAAACAAAGTATTTCCCTGGATGATATCGAATCAATTGCGAAAGTATTGAATTCGGATTTAATTAGCCAGGGGCCTAAGATAAACGAATTTGAGACAGCCATCTGCGAGTACACCGGCGCAAAGTACTGCATTGTAGTGGCGAACGCTACGGCGGCGCTGCATCTGTCTATGATAGCGCTTGACGTGAAATCCGGAGACGAAGTTATCACTACTCCACTCACATTCATGGCTTCTGCTAATTGTATAAGCTATGTGGGTGGAACTGTAAAATTCGCCGACATCGAGCCGGAGACTGCCAATATCGATGTAAAAGAAATAAAAAACCGCCTCACCACAAAAACAAAAGCCCTAATTCCAGTTCATTTTGCGGGGCAGTCCTGCGATATGTCGGCCATCGGGAGTCTGGCGAAGGCACGTGGAATTTCCGTTGTGGAGGATGCGTCCCACGCCATCGGATCCGACTACAATGGCGCCAAGGTAGGAAGCTGCGCGCATTCGGACGCAACGGTGTTCTCTTTTCATCCGGTGAAAAACATGACTACCGGCGAAGGAGGTGCTATCACCACCAACAGCAAAGAATTATACGAGAAATTGCTACTGCTCAGGTCTCATGGTATGGTGAAAAACGATCCTCAGCTGACCGATGTTCACGGGAAATGGTTCTACGAAATGCATCGCCCCGGGTTTAATTACCGTATGACAGATTTGCAGGCAGCACTGGGCTTATCTCAACTGAAAAGAATCGATAAATTTAAGGAAAAACGTCGCGGCATAGTTTCTTTATACAAAAAGATACTTGCAGAAGATTCCAGAATTTCTTTCTTGGTGGAAAAAAATTATTCCAATGCCTGTTTTCATCTGTGCCCGGCACTGATAGATTTCGAAAATCTAAAAATCGACAAGAAGAAATTTTTCAACGATTTGTGGGAGGCGGGATTACATCTTCAGGTGCATTATATTCCTGTCCATTGGTTTGCTTACTATCGTAATCTCGGGTTTTGTAAGGGAGATTTTCCGAACGCAGAAAAATATTACGAGAAGACAATCTCGTTACCGCTGTATCCGGATCTGTCGGACAGTGACGTTGAATATATTGCTGAAACTTTTGTAAAGGTTTTGGATAATGCGTGAATTCGGACTGAAGCTCTGGTCCACCAACACCGATCACTACTTCGAGGAGGCGCAGCATTTACATTCCTCCGGCATCTTCTCCTATGTGGAATTGTATGTAATTCCGAACACTCTAGATACGCTAGAAAAATGGAAGACGTTGGGAATTCCCATAAATCTCCATTGTCCTCATTCCTTACATGGATTTAATCTGGCCGTGCAGGATAAGGAAAAATCCAACAAAGAGATTTACGAACAAGTGAAACAGTTTGCGGATGAACTATGTTCCGAGTACATCGTGTTTCATGGTGGAATTGACGGAGATACCGAAGAAACTGTTCGCCAGCTGAGGGCATTCAACGAGTCTAGAACCGTCCTCGAGAACAAACCACATAAACCCAGACCGGGAGTCGGCGGCCGCCAATGCCGCGGTGCCACCGTCGAAGAGATCAAATACATTTTAGGCGAAGTGGGTTGCGGGTTTTGCCTGGACATCGGCCACGCCATCTGCAGCGCCAATTCCCAAAAAATCGACCGCTGGAAATACATCGAAGAATTTAATAAACTGCATCCGAAGGTATACCATTTGACGGATAATTTCGTCGACGACGAATTCGATCAGCATCTGCATTTCGGAGACGGAAGTTTTGATGTAGGGAGAATATTTGGCGTCATCGGAGATGGGAAAAAAATAACCGTGGAAACAAAAAAAAATAGTGAGACGAGTCTAGAGGATTTTGAGAAAGATATAAGTTTTTTATGTAGGACTGGCGTGGTGTGAAGGTGCAGAGGACAGTGGTAATCAGTCAACCGAGGTATTTGCCAATCGTAAGCTATCTGCAGCGATTGTATAACGCAGATTTGTTTATATTTCTTGACACCGTCCAAAGGCAAGGCAGAGGATGGGAAAATAGAAACAAAATTTTGTTGAATGGTGGAAGACAAAAGTGGCTGACCATACCAATATCTTCATCCTCTCGAGAAGCCATCGATAAAACTGTGATTGCTGGTACAGAATGGATCGAGCATCACAAAAACGCGATAAAATGTGCCTACCACGATCATCCATATTTTAATGAAAGCTTAATTGATGCCTCCTATGACGGAGTTCAGGATGAGCTGCTTGAAAACAAGTTTAATTATCGTCCAGCTTTAGTTCGCATGTTGACTAATATCTGTGCTATTTTTGAATTTTCTCCGCAAACTGCTATGGCAAGCGAGTATGATGATGGGGATTTCGGATGTAGTGACCGATTACTGAATATATCGAGAAATGCAAAGGCAGATATCTACGTTTCTGGAGCGAATGGACGCAGTTATGGAGTGCAGGAATCTTTTGCAAAAAGTGAGATTTTAGTGAAATTTCACAATTTTCCTCAGCCGACGTACACGCAGTTTAACTCATCAATGTCGTATCCTTGTCTTTGCTTTTGGGATGTGATATTCAATGTCGGATTGGATGAGACATCTTACTTGATAAAAGAAAAGTGGAGTCTGAGTGATAGTTAGAAAGGAGCAAAGGATGACTTTTTCGAATGAATGGGAAGAGTTGTATAAAGATAAAAAGCACATGTCCGTATGGCCGTGGTCTGATGTTGTGTCCTACGTGATGAGGTATGTAAAACCGCAGGGCAACGGCATGAAGGTCTTGGAAGTTGGATTCGGAGCGGGAGCGAATGTTCCATTTTTTGCGAGGCTGGGTGCTGATGTATACGGAATTGATGGAAGTCCAACAATCGTGGAGGCAGTAAAGCAGCAATATCCTCAGTATGCACCAAATCTAATATGCGGCGATTTTACTAAAGAGATTCCATTTTGTGAGGAGTTTGATTTGATTCTCGATAGAGGTTCTATCACACAAAACAACTCTGCCTCTATAGAGGTTGCTCTCCGGCTCATATACGACAAACTGAAACCGTCCGGGAAATTCATCGGGATTGATTGGTTCAGCAAGGAACATCATTGTTTTTCTCAGACTGATTGCGTCATTCTTGATGACTGTGCAAGAACAGATTTCCGTAGCGGTTACTTCGAAAAGTTGGGAGTTGTTCATTTTAGTGATAAAGAGAATTTGGAGGGTGTTTTGCATAGAGCGGGGTTTAAGTTGGAAAAATTAGAGCATAAAACTTATAAGGATTATTCACACGGTGACTACGACAATGCGGCTTATGTTTGTGCCACCTGGAATTTTGTTGCCGTGAGAAAATAACATGAAACAGCTACTCGTCGTGGCAGCTCATCCGGATGACGAGGTTTTGGGATGCTTTGGCGCCGTCGCGAGATTGATACGAGAAGGTCATGAGGCTTACACGTTAATTTTGGGACGCGGGAAGGAGGCGAGGGGTTCTGCAGATCAAGATGAGTTGCGTCTGTTTCAAAAAGAAATGCTGAGGGCTAACGAATCAATCGGCATAAAGGAGGTTTTTACTGCGGACTTTCCTGATAATGCTTTTGACAGCGTGCCTCTGTTGAACATAGTGAAAAAAATCGAAGAGATAAAAGAAAAAATCGCTCCTGATATCATTTTCACCCATCATGTGGGCGACATAAATGTGGATCATCAGGTGACGCACCGAGCAGTGCTGACGGCAACTCGTCCCAAACCAGAAGAATCGGTGAAAACAATCTATGCGATGGAAATTCCTTCGTCCACCGAGTGGAATGGGTATGCAAAGGAAACGGCATTTGTCCCAGATGTGTTTTTTGATATTTCTGGAACGATAGAATCCAAAATGCTGGCGCTGGCGGAGTATAAATCCGAGCTGATGCCGTATCCGCATCCGAGATCTATGGAGCATGTAAAATCTTTGGCGAAGACAAACGGTGCGAAGGTGGGGCTGAAGTACTGTGAAAATTTTGTGCTTATCAGGAGTATTATGAGTTGCCATGAAAATACGGAATGTTGAATTAAGCGATGTGAAAAACACTTATCTGCTGTTCATGGACAAATCCGTGAGGGCGACGGCGAAGGAATGCCGTACGATAACATTTGAGGAACACGAAACATGGTTCCGCAACAGAATGTTATGCGAAGGCTTTTACATTTTAGAAAGCAAAGCCGGCAGTTTTATGGGACAGGTTCGGATAGACAAAAAAAATGGTGAAAATGTAATAAGTGTGGAGCTTGTCGAGGAATATAGATCAATGGGATACGGATCGGTCGCCCTGGCACGTTCTTTGAAAATGTCAAATGCTCGGGCGATTAGCGCGTACATTCGCTTGGATAATACAGCCTCAATAAAAATATTCGAAAAAAATGGATTTAAAAAAGCCTCCTGCAATGGCTTGTTCGCAAAGTATGTGTATTTCGATAAAACATTCATCATTGCAGAAATGTCCGCCAATCATTGTGGCGATATGAATTTGGCAAAAAAGATTATTGCTTCTGCAAAAGAATGCGGAGCTAATGCTATAAAGTTGCAGACTTACACAGCCGACACCATCACCATCGACTGCAAAAACGATTATTTTAAGATTAGTGGAGGTACGCTTTGGGACGACAGGTATCTCTATGATCTCTACGGCGAAGCCTACACTCCGTGGGGATGGCAACAAGAGTTGAAAAATTATGCGGAATCCATTGGAATTGAATTGTTTTCGACACCGGCCAGTAGTTCTGCTGTAGATTTTCTAGAATCCATCGGCGTGGGCCGCTATAAAATCGCATCCTTCGAAGCCATTGATTACAATTTGGTGAAGTACACCGCTTCGAAGCAAAAGCCCATGATTATTTCCGTTGGAATATCGTCTTTGGAGGAAATGCAGGAGGCGGTTGACGCCTGCAAATCCGTTGGAAACGACGATATCACGCTGTTAAAATGCACTTCTTCCTATCCAGCTCCTCTGGAGAATATGAATTTGCTGACCATTCCGGATATGATCCAAAGATTTGGTCCCCAGGGGGTGAAAATTGGATTATCGGATCATTCCATGAATGTGGAAACCGTGGTCGCCGCCGTGGCTCTCGGCGCGAAAGTTATAGAGAAACATTTCACTCTGGATCGCGCCCTTGGAGGAGCCGACGCAGCGTTCTCCATAAATCCTGCTGAGCTCAAAGCCACCGTAGAAGCCGTCCGCAACACCGAAAAGGTTTTGGGTTGCGTCGACTACTCCGTAAATGAAAAAAGTAGAAAATTCTCCAGATCACTTTTCGTGTGCGAGGATATAAAAAAAGGAGAGAAATTTTCCGCAGAAAATGTTCGCTCTATAAGGCCGGACGATGGGCTTCATCCCAAGTACTACGATAGCGTTATCGGGAAAAATGCGGTCAGTGACTTAAAATGCGGTACGCCGTTGAGGTTTGAAGATATTGAATAAAAATGTGAAAAAAATCGCCATTATTCCGGCGCGTGGGGGATCCAAAAGAATTCCACGCAAAAATATCAAAGACTTCCTCGGAAAGCCTATTATTGCGTATTCCATTGAGGCTGCCCTGCGGAGCGGTGTTTTTGACGAGGTCATGGTGTCGACGGACGACCGCGAAATCGCTGATATTGCAATGAGATTGGGTGCTAAAGTTCCATTTTTCCGCAGTCCGGAAATGTCAACGGATATGACCATGACCGCTTCGGTTCTTATCGAAGTCCTGAATGAATACAAAAAACGCGGAGATAATTTCGATTATTGCTGCTGCATATATCCCTGCGCGCCGTTCGTTACTCCGCAACGGTTGAAGGAAAGCATGGAGCTGCTCATGGCAAAAGGCGTCGACAGCCTGGTGCCAGTAGTGCGATTCTCCTACCCTCCGCTGCGGGGGGTGGTGATCCGTGACGGGAAGCTGCAGATGATGTTTCCGGAAAACTACAATATGCGCTCCCAGGATCTTGAGCTTATGTACCACGACGCCGGGCAATTCTACTGCTGCAAAACAGACGCATTGATGGCTCAGGAAAAAATGTTCTGCGAAAATACGTTACCTCTGGAGCTTTCGGAGCTGGAAGTGCAGGACATCGACACCCCAGAGGATTGGACGGTGGCGGAGCTGAAATACAAGATGTTGCACAATGTTTAATGCGCTGATCATCGGAGCTGGTAAAATAGCCTCTGACTTCGATTCTCCCTATGATAAAAATCGTGTTAACCCACGCCCACGCCTACAGTAAACATACGAATTTTAATCTGTTGGGCTTTTATGATGTGAATGTAGAAAAAGCAAAACTTGCTGCGAAAAAAAAGGGGATGTGACTACTTCGAGAACGTCGACTATGCAAAAAGTGTAGATGTGGTAAGCATATGTACTCTGGACGATGCTCATTTTACCTCCGTAAAAATGGCACTAAACCTTAGTCCGAAGCTAATATTTTTAGAGAAGCCCATAACTAACCGCCCAGATGAAATTTCTGACATGATGAGTATTACTGAAAGGGTTCCGGTTGCAGTCAACTACTCAAGAAGATATGTGAAAGAATTTCAGGGTCTTGTCGATAGAATTTCTGCCGGAGAATTTGGGAATTTTCGCACTGGCATTGGCTGGCTACTACGGTAAAGGATTTTTGCACAACGGATCACATATGATTGATGTTCTTCGGATGTTAATTGGCGAAATCGTATCTGTAGAAAAAATATCTTTGGTGACGGATTTTTACGATTATGCCCCATCCATAAATGCAAATGTATTTTTAAATGGTTCCAGATTTTCTATGATGGCGGTGGATTGCAGTTATTTCACCATTTTCGAATTAGATTTATTGTTCGAAAGGGCGAGAATTCGGATTCTGGATTCCGGTTTTAGAATCAAGATATATAATGTTGCGAACGATAAGATGTTCGCCGGCTATCAGCTGAATAAAACCGAAGATTACCCCACGGAGTTGAAAAAGGCCTTGGATAATGCTCTTCAAAATATAAGTAATTTCTTGAATGGAAAGGAAAAATTACAAAATCCAATCCATGGCGATACTGGATCATTGGTGTAACTACGGAATTAGGTTTTCGCGATACGGTTCGAAAGATATACATAGATATAAACTTGATAAAACCTTCGATTTTCTTCCATCTTATATTTGCGTAATGGATGATTTTGCTAAAAAAGAGATGCAGAACGAAGGAATTCCAGCAGATATAATACATTCTTTTGGAAATCCGCATTTTGAAACAATAAAGAATCAAGCACGGCTTGTGGATATTGAAAAAACTCGATCCAGATTTCTACGGAATGATCTGAACAAAAAATTGTGACATTCGCCTCGGAGCCATATGCAGAGGACTATGGAATATTCCCTGAAATAGAAGCAGTAAGTGATCTCATACAAATACTTAGAGAACGCAACGATATAGTCCTAGTGGTCAAACTGCATCCTCGAGAAAACGAAAATAAATATTCTGAATTCACCAAATGTATACGTGATAAAGAAACGGATTCAATCCGTATGATAATGGTTTCCGATGTTATTATTTCTATTTCCTCAATGGTTTTGATAGAAGCCGCTATTTTGGGAAAAAAATAATTAGTTACCAGCCTGGAGAAATCGATAAAAATAAGTTTTTCCTCATCAGAAACGGTGTTCTTGAATTTATAAATAACCGAGATGGTTTAAACATTTTATTAACTGATATGTTAAATTGGAACGATATAGCATATAATTTCTCCGTTGATTTTAATGCTACTATCAATATAGTAAGATTTTGTTATAGGGAAAATGTGTCGAAATTAGCTCTTTTGGGTGGAGATAAAGTAAGAAAGACTAAGTTCCCGCTGTATACTCCGATCGGTAAAGAAGAATTTGAAGAAATAAAGGAAGTTTTCCGAAGCAATATCTTTTCCAGATTTCTCGGTTGTTGGCATGAGGATTTTTTCGGAGGTCCCCAGGTGGGTTCCTTGGAGAAGGAATGGGCAGAGTTTTTTGGCGTTGAGCATGCCGTCGCCGTAAATTCCGCGACGTCTGCTTTATACTGCGCCGTCGGTGCCATTGGTACGGAGCCATTTGACGAAATCATAGTCTCTCCCTACACCATGTGTGCTTCCGCCACTGCTCCTCTTGTGTATAATGCTATTCCGGTGTTTGCCGACGTCAAAGAGAATTATTTCTGTTTGGATGTCAGTTTCATAGAGAAAAAAATAACAGACCGGACTAAAGCCATCATCGTAGTAGATATTTTTGGACAACTCTATAACGCTGGCGCCATCAACGCGTTAGCCCGAAAGCATAATCTGAAAATTATTGAAGACTGTGCCCAGGCTCCCTATGCAAGATATGAGGACAGATTCACCGGAACCCTCGGTGACATTGGAATTTTTTCATTGAATTATCATAAGCACATTCATTGCGGAGAGGGAGGTATCCTAGTCACCAACGATTCCGCGTTGGCTAATAAACTTAGACTGATTCGGAACCACGCCGAAGCCGTCATGGAAGCTAAAGGTGAAACGGATTTGGTCAACATGGTGGGATTCAACTATCGCATGACGGAAATGGAGGTTGCCATCGCCCGATGTCAATTGAAAAAAATACCCAAATTAGTGGAAGAGCGCCGGAAAAATATTCGATATCTCGAAGAAGAATTGGCAAAAATTCCTTGTTTAACAATGCCTAAAGTGCGAGATGGAGCAGAGCATGTATACTATGCTCACGCATTAAAGTTTGACGAACGCACCGCCGGAATTCACCGCAACAAATTCGTGGAAGCTATGAAGGCCGAATTGATGCCGATGGAATTGCGAGAAACGGAAGAAATCAAAGTCAGCAGCGGTTATGTGAAGCCACTTTATCTACAACCGATGTTTCAAAGGCAAATAGCCTACGGTTCCAAAGGATTTCCCTGGAGTGCCTCCGGAAGAAAGTATGACTACTCTCGTGGAAGCTGTCCCGTTGCGGAAGATCTGCATTTCAATTTCCTCATTACTCATGAATACATGCGCCCCGGAATGACAAAAAGCGATCTGGATGATATAGTGGCTGCGTTTGTTAAAGTTTTGGAACATATTGATGAAATTAGATAATAATCAAGAGTCATATAAACGCAGTTGTGAAGCTAGTTTCAATGAAGGTAATTTCTGTCCTTGGAGACATGAATATTTAATGGATGTGTTATTTAAAAACATAAGAAATAGTTTTGATGAATCCAATAACATGATGATATTGGATGCATGTTGTGGAAACGGTCGGCTATTGCATTTTATGTTGCTAGAATTTCCTAATAGGATTTATAAAGGAATAGATTATTCTGCAATAAATCGCTGCCTTGGAAAACGGGGATGTTATATGAAATTAATACACAAAATACTAAATTATATATACAGAGTTGCTCTACTCAGAGATATTAATTCCATTGAGTATTGGGAAAACAATCTTGATTTAATGTTAGAGCATTATGTGAGCAAAAAAAACGAATACGAACATAAAACTTGAGATGCAAAATTTACAGCCAATTTTTAACGAAATTTCACAAAATAGATGGTCTGAAATATTAGAAATTGCGCAGAATTGTGTATTAAATAAGAGGTAAAGCTTAAAAATGGATTATGTGCCTTTGTATGCGAAAAAGCATAGAATATTGAAAATATTTCGAACGTTCTTCAGAAGATTATTAGGGAAATGCCGTTTAGATTTCGCGGAGACAATTAATGTTTTTGTTCAGAAATATAGCATTGACTCTACCAAAACTCTATTGCTTTGGGAAATGGGTGGGTATGATTATATTTTAATTAAAAATGCCATACTAGGAATATTATTAAAACTAAGAGGATATAAGCCGTTGTGTATTATTTGTGATGGAATTCCACAAGTCTGTATACAACGGGGACTGGAATTACATGAGGATATAAACAAATGCGTAAAAAATGAGGAAAAATGTCGCAAGTGTCTGAGAAGATGTCAAAAAAAGGCGGAAAAATACGGCATCGAATATAGGAAAGCCTCCGAATTCATAGATCATAATAAATTGAACGAATTTCTAGAAATTTCGCAAAAAATTCCACTGAAAGAAATAAGATTCTATAAATATTTGGACGTAAAAATTGGAGACTATGCATTTGCTTCCTTTAATCGTTATATGAAAGGGTATGCAACAACAGTTGAAGAAATAAAACCTGAATTTATTGGAATATACAGAAAATACCTTTATGCAGGGCTGATTAATACATATGTAGCGAATAAAGTTGTAGAAAATATTAATCCATCTCTAATTATAACATCGCACGCTACTTATACGGATTATGCGCCGATAGTTGACATCGGAGTTCAAAAAGGAATAAATACTACTAGCTGGAGCAGTGGTTATGAAAAATTTATGCACTATTTCGCTTCCCATAAAAGCGGTAAAAAAGCGCAGTTAAGAGAAGTTTCCTCAAATGTATTTGATAAGATTGCCAGCCTTCCATTCCAAAAGAAACAAGAGCAGAAACTGAAAAATTATTTTTATAATAGGTATACAGATGGGAAATCAATAGATATCCCCCACATGAAAAAAAGAAATGATTCTTATAAAATAAAAAACGAGTTAGGTATACATAATACAAATAAAACTATTTGCTTGTTTGCTCATGTGAATTGGGATGCTTGTTTAGGATTGTCAAAGATGATTTTCGAAACCGCTAATGAGTGGGTTACGGAATCGATAAAAAAGATGATGGAGATAGAAAATATAAATTGGATTATTCGTACGCATCCAGGAGAAAAATTCGATGGAAGCCTTTTTACTACGTACGACCTTATTGAACAAAATTTTGATGTAAAAAAATTACCGGATCACATAAAGGTATTATCCTACGACTCTGGCATTAACTCCTATGACATATATAAAGTAATTGACGGCGGAATAACAATTTTTGGAACAGTAGGAGTAGAGTTACCATATAACGGAAAGCCAGTAATAGTAGCAGGGAAAGCGCACTACTCTGATAAGGGATTTACGTATGATGTGAAAAGCAAAGAGGAATATTTTGCATTGCTCCAGAATGCCAGCGAAATGCAGCCTCTTAGGCAAGATCAAATCGAAATTGCTAAAAAATACGCTTACTTATATTTTATCCGAAAACAAATTCCCTTTTATTTTATGAATAAGGAGCAGGGACATTGGGGAGATTTAGATCTGCAATATCTAGATGAATTCTTACCTGGGCACAGTCCTGTCATTGATACGATTTGTGATGCCATTATAAAAGGCCGTGAAATTATTCTGAATGAAGATGCTTTGGATTTTTTGAAGAATAAAAGATAAAATGCTCGCAGGAAGAATTGACTCGATCCCAGAGCTAGAATAACATCGCTGGAGAAGATAGAAAAAATGAAAAAAATTTTGTACACGACACCGGAATTAATGTATCCGGCGGCGGGTGGTCCGTATCTGCGGGTAGAAAATTCCATAAAAGCACTAGGTACAATATGTAAATTACATGTGGTATCGAGGATGAGTCGGGATCAAATCGGCGGCGAGAAAGCGGAACGGTTTTATAAAAGCATCACGCCATTTTTTTCCTATTCCCCAAGCGCTTCTACGGAAAAAAATAATTTAAAATATCTTATAAGAAGAATTATTTGGGGAAAAAACACAGCATCAGTGATGGCGGATGCAGATTACATAATAAATTATGCGCGAAGGAATAATATTAAGATAATCTGGTTCGGATACGGAAATATTTCATACCATTTAATGAAGAAAATAAAAAGCAAAGCTCCGAAACTAAAAATCGTATGCGATACGGACAGCGTTTGGTCCAGATTTATTTTAAGAGAATTAGCTCTAACAAAAAATAAACAGAAAAAAAGGAAAATCGAAAATAAAGGGCAAAAAAAGGAAACAGAAGAAGCAGATTGGGTGAATTTTTGTGACGTGACGACGGCAGTTTCGGAAGTTGATGCCGATTATTACCGGAAGTTAGCCCAAAATCCAGCCCGAATAAAAATCTTTTCTAATGTGTTAGATTTAGCCACTTACCAAAGCAAACCTCCTCCGCCAGATAACTTTAAAACACCGTGCATATATCTAGCCGGAAGTTTTTGGTCCGGTAGCCCGATGGAAGTTGCGGCTAGATGGGTAATAGATGATATTTTACCGCAGGTAAGGGAATCCATTCCGGATATACATTTATATATAGTCGGTAGAAATTCGGATGTTGTACTGAATGATATTAATGATCCAAACATCACCATCACGGGGCAGTTACGTTCTGTTCTTCCCTACCTTCATCATGCAAATGTTTCATTGGTGCCTTTGAAATTTGAATCTGGAACTAGATTCAAGATACTAGAGTCAGCTGCTTGTGAAGTTCCACTGGTTTCCACAACGCTAGGTGCAGAGGGTATTCCAGTTACGGATGGAGATAATATCCTCATCGCCGACGACGCTGCTGCCTTTGCTCAAGCAATTATAAAACTAGTAAAAAAAACGAATTACGGAAAAAACATAGCGCATAATTTAAAAATTTATGTTCAGCAAAATTACAGTCTGGATAAGCATGTACAAGAGGCGTCGGAAATTGTAGAATATCTGAGTAATTAAAGATTATTATGATAGAAACAATAATCCATGGCGATGAGATATTAGCTATAATAATCAGATCAAATTATTCCAAAGATGGCATAGAATTTTTTACACCGCATGAATTTTCGCAGCAGCTCGCTTATATGAAACATCCAAAAGGGAAAAAAATATGTGCTCACACCCATAACATGGTTCCGCGAAATGTTTCTTATACTAAGGAGGTTTTGGTCATAAAAAAAGGCAAATTAAAGGTGGATCTATATGACGGAGACCAGATATATGTGGAAAGTCGTATTCTTTCGGATGGAGATATTATACTGTTGGCGCATGGTGGACACGGGTTCGAATGTCTAGAAGAAATGGAAATGGTAGAAATAAAGCAGGGCCCTTACCTCGGAGAAAAAGACAAAATAACTTTTAAAGGAATATAGATGAATCGTTTTATTCCCGTAAACGAACCACTTCTCAATGGCAATGAAAAAAAGTATTTGAATGAATGTATTGATACCGGATGGATCTCGTCCGAAGGTCGCTTTATAAAAAAGCTAGAAGAAGATTTTTCGACCTACTGTCACCAGAAATATGGTATAACGGTCGCAAATGGTTCCGTTGCTTTGGACGTCGCAGTTCGAGCATTAAAAGAAAAGCATAATTGGCAAGACAACGATGAGATAATCGTACCAACTTTTACACTTATTTCATCTGCCCAAAGTGTAATCTATAACAAGCTAAAGCCCATCTTTGTTGATTGTGAATCTGTAACTTGGAATATGGATACGTCAAAAATTGAGCCTGCCATCACGACGAGAACAAAAGCCATAATGGTTGTGCATATTTATGGCTTACCCACTGATATGCAGCCAATTTTTGATTTGGCTAAGAAATATGACTTAAAAATCATAGAAGACTCGGCACAAGCTCATGGGCAAACATACTTCAATAAAAAATGTGGCGGAATGGGAGATATTTCCACGTTTTCCTTCTACGCCAATAAACACATAGCGGCCGGTGAAGGCGGCATGATTTTGACCTCCGATAAGGACCTTTTTGAAAAGTGCAATTATTTCAAAAATCTTTGCTTTCAACCGGAGCAGCGCTATGTCCACAACGATTTGGGATGGAATTTTAGAATGTCGAATATTCAAGCAGCCGTTGGCGTCGCGCAATTCGAACGACTGGAGCAATCGATAAAAATAAAAAAACAGATGGGGAAAAAATATCGAGAGTTATTATCCCAAATTCCAGCGCAGCTGCCTATGCCTAAAATGGATTATGCCGAAAATCATTATTGGGTTTTTGGAATCGTATTGAACGACGATGTTAAATTTAATGCTCAAGTCGCTAGAGAAAAACTTCAGCAAAATGGTGTGGGAACTCGTCCGTTCTTTTACCCCATGCATCAGCAACCTGTTTTGATTCGTCTAAAGTTGTCAGATAAGGAATATCGTCCTGTGTCGGAGCGACTTTATGATAGAGGATTTTACATTCCTTCCGGGTTGGGTTTAGATGATGAACAAATTGAAAAAGTAGTAAAAGAAATCAGAAGGCTTTTCTGAATGGTGATGAATGCCTATTTCGATCGATACCATAAACCTAACTCTTGAGTAAACGATATTTTTTACATTGGGAAAAGCGCTACAGTTAAAAAAAGGTAATTATTCTGCATGAAAAAAATCTTAATTTTCTTCCGGGAAGACAGAAATATTGAAACCTACCCCTACATTTTAAACTTCATTAAATTAATACATAAGACATATAAAATCGATTTTTTGGTTACATCGGAAATGTATAGCGATTATTATTTGGAAAATTTGACTCTCCATAAGGCGAGCAAATCGAATTATACCAAAAGCGCCGTTAGACACTTGCAAAAATACGGCAATGACTACTCTTTTGTTATAGCATACAGCATTGAAGGCATTTGGGCAGTCTGCTACCACAATATTCTACATTTTTGGAAAAAAATACCTTTGGCATATTTTTCCATGGAATTGTTTGATGTAGAAAGAAAGTGCCCGTGGATAATATCCTGTTTGCTGAGTTTTTTTAATGGATTAAATACCAAAATGCTAAAGTTTTCGGTAATTCAAGATGCGAAAAGAGCAGAAATATTAAAAAGGCACTTTAATTTTGTAGATAAAATTTTTACTTTGCCCAACAGTTATATTGGATATACTCATAAAGTTAGTATGTTTGCTCATAAAAAATTCAATATTTCTACCAATAAAAAAATATTATTGTATACCGGAGCTCTGGAAAGATGGAGTTATGATATTCATTTAGCAAGCTATTTAAGTAAATTATTGTATGAGGATTATGTTTTATTATTGTCAGGCTTTTGCCGAGATAGCTATGTGGATATAATATTGAAGGAATACGCTGATCTGATTGGAGAAAATAAAGTTATAGTTAACACAGAGATCCTAAACGAACTTGATTATACGGAGCTGGTCAAAAGTGCCACCATCGGCTTGGTTTGGTACAAAAAACTGGAAACGAATCTACATTCAAAGATAGAAATTGAAAATATCTATTCGATGGGATTGAGTTCGGGTAAATTGTGTAAATATTTATCTTGTTCCATTCCCGTAGTCGCTCCGTCTTTTTACACTGGCTACAAAGAACTTATGGAAGATAAAAAAATAGGGAAAGTTTCGGATTATGGAGAAGAGCTAGCTGATAAAATTTTGACTATCGTCTCGGATTATGCTCTTTATAAGTATAATGTCGAAAATATCTATAAAAACGAACTAGAATATTCGAAACAAAGCCAACCCATAATAAATGAGATTAAAAAGATAGGTTGATGGAATATAAAAAAGATGAAATAGGGAAAAGGCCATGGGGGCATTGGCAGATCATCGCCATTGGCGATGGATTCGTGAAGAAAACTATAATTGTTAATATGGGAGCAAGTTTATCGCTACAATCCCACAACCACCGTTCTGAGAAATGGGAAATTATTTCCGGAATCGCCGAGGTGAGGATTGATGAAGAAGTGAAAATTTTAAAACCAGAAGAATTTGTCGAAATCCCGGTACAGGCAGTTCATCGCTTAAAAAATATCGGTGATGGGCCTTTGGTCATCCTAGAAACGCAACTGGGCGAGATTTTGGATGAGGAGGACATCACGCGCTATGAAGATCTGTATGGGAGATATACAATTAGTGATTCGGGAGTTGTTTTTTTGGCAGATATGGATGGCACATTAACACCTCCCCGCCTCCCTATGACTCATGATTTTGCAGATTTTTTAGAAAAATTCATATCTGACAGAGCTTTTTATATAGTTTCCGGATCGGATTATGAAAAAATACAGGAACAACTTCCGAAAGCGATTCTTAATAAAGTTACTGGTGTTTATGCATCAATGGGAAATGAGCTTTATGAAAAGGAAAATTTAATATATAGAAATGATTTTAGTCCGGAACAATCGTTGTTGGAAAAGCTGGAATACTATCGCAGTAGCACAAATTATCCGTTTGAACTTTACTCCAATTATCTAGAAAAAAGATGTGGAATGATTAATTTTAGTGTTTTGGGGCGGGATTGCCCATTTACAGCACGGGAAAAATACAGTGATTGGGATAATAAAAATGAAGAACGAAAAAGAATCGCCTGGGAATTGACTAAGCTCTATCCCCAATACGATATTTCCATCGGAGGAAAGATTAGTATAGATATTGTTCCTTACGGTTATGGAAAAGAGCAGGTTGCGAATCGACTACGCCATGTGCATAAAACAGAGAAAATAGTTTTTTTTGGAGATCGCATTGAAGAAGGAGGAAATGATTATGCACTCGCGCAACGCTTGTTAGCTTTGGGGAATGTAGATATCATAGCCATAAACGGTCCCCATGATGTTATAAAAATTTTAAAAGAAAAATATGAGTAAATATTACATAGTAAGTGGAGGATTCGATCCCATTCATGAAGGTCATATCGAGATGATTAAAGCAGCTTCCCAAAGATCTGATGGTGTAATTCTGCTGTTGAACTCCGACGAATGGTTATGCCGAAAAAAAGGCAAGAATTTTATGAGCTACCAGACGAGGGAAGTTATCTGCTTCAATATTAAAGGTGTGATCGATGTATTAGATTTTGATGACTCGGATAATTCGGCCTGTGGTGGCATACGCAAAGCTAAAATGAAATATCCTAATGATGATCTGATCTTTGCTAATGGTGGAGATCGTACCAAGGCAAACATCCCTGAGTTGGCTGTATGCCAGGAGTATGGTGTGTCGCTGGAATTTGGAGTAGGTGGCGATTTTAAAGCTAATTCGTCATCTTGGATATTAAGCAAATGGCCTCAACAATGAAAAACAACGAAATTTTATTATCAATAATAACAATATGTTATAATCAATCAGACATAGAAGAAACGTGTGAAAGCATAGTAGCTCAGACCTTTCAAAATTTTGAATGGATAGTGGTAGATGGTGGATCTACCGATGGTACGCTGCAAAAATTAGAAAAGTATAAAAACAGAATAAACATATTTATTTCAGAAAAAGACAGAGGACGATATCACGCCATGAATAAGGGCATTCGCCTCGCAAAAGGAAAATATTTAAATTTTATGAATGGAGGAGATTCTTATTTTGAAAAAAATTCATTGGAAAAAACCATGAATATTCTACAGTGTTGCACAAAAGCAAAATCAGGTCCGGACGTTTTATATGGTGGGACAAATCTCATTTTTAGTAATAATGATAGAGTCGTAGATCCAGCTCCTCAACTATCCAGGAAGTTTTTTATTGCCAATAACATTAATCATCAATCTTCTTTTATAAAAAAGTCTCTTTTCGAAAAATATGGATATTACAATGAACAAATAAAAATTTTTGGAGACTACGAAAGCTGGCTTTTGTTTTGGAAAAATAGATGCAAATTTAAACATATGGATCTGATAGTTGTGAATTTTAAAAAAGATGGTATTTCTGCAGATTGGAAAGATAAGCAATACATTATGGAGCGAGCCAACATTATAAGAAAATATTTTCTAACTGAAGAAATAAATGATTTTTATTCCTCCAGGCTTAAATTTCTGGAAAAGATTTTTTCCATAAAAAAAGAATTGGATTATAAAGTCGTGAGAATTCTAGGCCTAAAAATAAAGTACAAATATACCGGAATCACTTAGCATTTACTGCAGCCATAGTAGCGAATTCAAGTGTTTTGTATTGATGAGCTATGTTGCGAACTTTATTTTTTAACCAATCCCAAAAGTATTCTATAGG
>JAITBT010000008.1 GCA_031283445.1 Holosporaceae bacterium
CAAGAACGTTTGGACGGAATAGGTTCAAGCGAAATTGGTGAATTTTAGGTTATGAATATTGGCAGTCTTCGAGACTGCTCACATCCCACAAGCTCACGGCTCCGCCGGGACGTTATGACACTTTCCGTAGTAAATTTGGCAAAGATGATCAAATGATCGTTGTTGCTGCTGCTCTATGCAACTTACATCTAAGTCGCAAAAATTAAATCTACAAAATTTCCGCCTTTTCAACCCTCTTCTCTCAATTAATACTTATCCCAGAACAGGGTTATTCTCTTAACATAACTATGACTTTTTGTGAGATAATTCGATTTTCCTGACTATCATCTCAATAATGAATCCTTCTTCGTAGGGCGACTCGATAGTTGCAAAGAGAGTTCTCGCTTTTTTCTTTCTATTATCTCAGTATCGCATTTTGGACAAAATTTATGTTCTCCTGCCAGGTAGCCGTGCTTTGGACAAATGGAAAAGGTAGGCGTGATTGTGAAATATGGCAAACTAAAATTCTCGACGACTTTTCGCACCAATTTCCCGCAGACTTTTGCATCAGATATGGATTCATTCATATATAGATGCAAAACCGTGCCACCTGTATATTTTTTTTGAAGATCCTCCTGAGCTTGGAGTGCTTCAAATGCATCTCGCGTAAAACTAACCGGCAGTTGACTGGAGTTCGTGTAGTAGGGCATTTCCAGCGTTCCTGCTTGTAATATTTCAGGAAAACGCTTCTTGTCTTCCTTGGCGAATCGGTATGTGGTTCCTTCTGCTGGGGTTGCCTCCAGATTATACATATTTCCAGTTTCTGCTTGAAATTGAAGCAATATTTCTCGGACCTTATCTAAAAAACGGTTGGCAAAATTATGTCCATATTCTGTCGTGATATCGTGCTGGTCATTCGTAAAATTACGTATCATTTCATTAATACCATTTACGCCTACGGTAGAGAAATGATTTCGTAAAGTTCCAAGATATCTTTTGGTGAAAGGGAAAAGTCCCATATCCATGTACATTTGTACAACTTTTCTTTTGATTTCTAGGCTTATCTTGGCGTAGCTCATTAGCTCTACCATGCGGTTGATGAGTGCTTCTTCATTACCTTTGTACAAATACCCAAGGCGAGCACAATTAATTGTAACTACACCTATGGATCCAGTTTGTTCCGCAGAACCAAACAAACTGTTGCCGCGTTTTAATAGTTCCCGTAGATCCAACTGCAATCTGCAGCACATGGAACGCACCATTGCAGGTTTTAAATCTGAATTCACAAAGTTCTGAAAATAGGGAAGGCCGTATTTGGCAGTCATTTCAAATAAAAGAGTAGCGTTCTCGCTTTCCCAGGGAAAATCATTCGTGATGTTGTAAGTTGGAATAGGAAATGTAAAAACTCTGCCTTTTAAGTCTCCCTCTGTCATCACTTCTATGTAGGCGCGATTTATCATATCCATCTCTTTCTGGAGATCTCCGTAGACAAATTCCACCTCTTTGCCTCCGATGAGGGGGATTTCATTCTTTATGTCCTCCGGACATATCCAATCAAAGGTTAAGTTTGTAAATGGGGTCTGATTCCCCCATCTGGAAGGGATATTTAAATTATAGATAAGCTCTTGAATGCCTTGTTTTACTTGATCACAGGAAAGGTTGTCAACTTTTACAAACGGCGCGAGGTAAGTATCAAATGAACTGAATGCTTGAGCTCCGGCCCATTCATTTTGAAGAGTTCCTAAAAAATTTACGATTTGACCAAGCGCGCTGGAAAAGTGTTTCGGTGGTCGAGATTCCGCCTTTCCGTGTACCCCATTAAACCCCTCATTTAGCAGCATACGCAAAGACCATCCAGCGCAGTAGCCGGATAGCATATCCAGGTCATGGATGTGAAAATCCCCGTTCCGATGTGCCATCGCAATAGATTCCGGATAAACTTTATTTAGCCAATAATTGGCTACCATTTTTCCGGATATATTAAGAATTAACCCTCCCAATGAATATCCTTGATTGGCATTAGCCTTGACTCTCCAGTCGAGCCGGTCCAGATATTCGTTAATGGACAAAACCACATCCACAAGATTTTTTTTATCCCTTCGAATTTCACCATGTTTTTCCCGATATACTATGTAAGCTCTGGCGGTTTTGA
The DNA here is from genome assembly GCA_031283445.1 of Holosporaceae bacterium. Lineage (GTDB taxonomy): Bacteria > Pseudomonadota > Alphaproteobacteria > UBA3830 > UBA3830 > JAIRMQ01. Next base: position 2,132 of record JAITBT010000008.1, read on the forward strand.
AATAATTTTCACTAATTAGGACTTGCTCTACGATATCTTGGATTTTTTCTATGTCGGGCGTTTCTTGATTTTCTTTGTGCTTTAGAATTTTTATTACTTTAAATGTAATATGCCTAGCTTCCTCTTCCGCGAATTCTCCTGTCTCGAACCCTGCTTTTTTTACTGCATTTACAATTTTCTCTGCATTAAAATCTACTTTTGCTCCATTTCTTTTTAAAATATATAACAATTCACCGGATTTTGGGTTAACTCCATCATCAACAACCGACATTAGCGCACTCTCCCACAATATTGACCGAAATACAACAGATTCTCTACCAAGATAAATTATATATTGGGAATAGTTTATCTTGTTTTTATAATCATGTCACGCTAAGCATAACATTTTTATCAAAAACTTTTAACTACCTGAAATCTTTATCCTTTTGCTTTTTCGATAGCCGCGATCATGGCATCTGCGGTTAAAATTTCGCCCAATAATATTCCAGGATAAAGTGTGCGAGGTCCGAAGACAATAGTAAATGGTATTCCGACTCGTCCATGACTATTAATAAATCTCAGAAGTGCGTTGCTTTTTTGAGTCATATCCGCTTCGATGAATTTTACTTTGTTGTTTTTCATGGCTCTAATCACTTTTTCATTGTAAAATATACGACCATTATATTTGCAGGTTAGACACCAATCTGCCGTTATATTGAAAATAACTATTTGTTTCTTAGACAATTCCGCCCGAAGCAGAGTCTCGATGTTTTCATAGCGATCCATAGCTTTTGCAGAAAAATTTGGGAATTCCCTTTGGAACCATCCCACGAGACTCAGCAGCAAAATCATTCCTGCGGCTGAATACTTTCCCTTTCGAAGCAGTGCCGCTAGCATAATGAATGCTACACTATACAGCTTTGTTGCCACTGGGCTTAGGTGATGCGTCAAGAGCCAGAAAAACCATAAAAATACGACAACTACTCCGTAATTGGCGATCTTTTTAAGAGTATTTCCGTAAGGTACTAATTTTGCCCAAGTGCTTGTGGGTAGAAGCGTTGCCAGAAAATATGGTGTGGAAAATCCTGTAGCAATCGCAAAAAATATCTGACACAAATCAGCTATTGATCCTTGAATTGCAAAAGTTGCTGCCGTTCCTAAAAATGGAGCTGTGCACGGTATGGCAATCATGCAAGCCGTCGTATTTGATAAAAAATTACCGAAAAATTCACGATGCGTTTTGTTAGATATTCTTACGGATGGAAACCAATTAACTATTTCAAATGAATACAGTGCCAAGCAAAATAGAATAATTGTTACTCCTTCCAAAAAATATGGATTTTGAAAGTGCATACCCCATCCAACAGCTTCTCCTGAGATCTTTAGAAATGCGATGATGGCGCCAAATATAGCAATCCCTACATAATTTCCAGCAATGGAGCCGCAGATTGCCTCTTTCGAGCCAAAAGATTTCAATTTCATGAGGATTATCGGAAGAATACATGGCATCGCGTTCAAAAGTAATCCTCCAATGAATCCAATGAACAAAATAAATATTTTTGAAATTGATGATATTTCTTTATTAATTAGGGTTAAATTGACTTTTTGCGAAACGATAGTGCAAATATCTTTGCATAATGGACAATCCAGCTGCAGCTCTAGTGCATTTTCCCGCTTCAGTGTATTTTCCATTACTACGGTGAAGCTGATTCTATAAGTCACTTCGTCCAATTGTTCAAAATTTCCATCATATCTAAAGTTCTTTAGATTTTTTGATTTTAATACTGAAATATCAGGAGCTTTCGGCAATTTCCATCCTTCAGGAATAGACAACGTCAATCTGCATTTAAAAATTTTTATTTTTTCTTGAGTATAGCTAACAGAAATTCCTATATTGTCAATTGGTTTGGACAGAGAATCGAAGAAAAACAACAGGATCGCAAGAATTGACACAATTTTTTGCACAATATTTTTCATTTTAGTAAAAAATTAATAAATATACTATATCGTCCTCATTATAGGTGTAGAAATGCGCATGAGCAACGAAGATAACAATATAAGAAATCTTACTGGGAAGATTTTATTTTCAACTTCATCTGGTTCGAGTGAATACCTGAATAAATCGATGATTTATCTATGCTCCCACGATAGAAACGGTGCAATGGGAATAATCATCAATAAATTAATTCCTGATATGACAGTGTGTAATGTTCTGAAAAAGATGAAGATAAGCACAAAGGGTGTTGAAAATCTCAATATTCTTTTTGGTGGAATTGAAGAATCTGATAGATGCTTTATTCTTCATTCAGATGATTACATGTCTTCGCATAGTACAATAATTCATGATCGCGTAGCCTTGACCATAAATGGAGACATTCTAAATGTAATCACTTCCTCTAAAGGACCTGAAAAAAAATTGTTATGCATGGGATGCTGTATTTGGGATATGGATCAGCTAGAAAATGAGGTCGCATCCAGCTATTGGATCCCGATAGAGCCGGACGAAGCTCTCCTTTTCGGTAATCCAAAAATGGACAAATGGGGTAAAGCCTGGATGAAGATTGGATCAAAAACAAATGTTTTTTTAGATTTACAAGGAAATGCTTAGCTGCTGTAGCCTTTTCCGAAAGGTTTTACTGGTGAGATATACAAATAAAATATGAAAATTTCCATCGATGTGGTAACGGAGTCATAGAAAACTTCAGCATTTTCTCACTACAGTAGCATTATACAATTCCTGCGCTATTCTCAGGCAACACTACACACATAATACCCGCTACGATAGCAACAATGAATTATTTTCCACATCATCGTGATTTTGTTATAGTATAGGCCTCTGAAGAAGAAAGTAAATAAACGGTAATAGTATATGAAGCTAGATATAAATCAGATAAAAGACTGCTTGCCACACAGATATCCAATGCTGATGATAGATCGGATTGAGGATTTAATTCCTGGAGAAAGTGCTGTTGGTATCAAAAATATCACAGTAAATGAGCCTTTTTTCCAGGGCCACTTTCCTGGGATACCGATAATGCCGGGTGTATTTATTGTAGAAGCGATGGGGCAAACCGCCGGGGTCATAGTTGCAAAATCTATGAGTCTAGAAAAAAGTGGCGGGCTAGTCTATTTCATGTCCATGGATGGTGTGCGGTTTCGGAAATTGGTGGGACCGGGCGATATTCTTCGCTTATGTGTGCAAAAAGACAGAAGCCGGGAAAATGTCTGGCGATTTAAAGGCAAAGCCTATGTGAAGGATACATTGGTAGCAGAAGCGACCTTTACTGCCATGATAGTTAACAAAGGAACAACGTGATTCATTCAACCGCCATAGTGTCGCCATCTGCCAAAATTGGGAAGGATGTAAAAATAGGCCCCTACTCTATAATTGGAGAAAAAGTCGAGTTAGAGGACGAAGTAGAAATAATGTCGCACGTCTGCGTAGATGGATATACAACTGTGGGAGCGCAGACAAAAATCTTTCCTTTTGCTACAATTGGTTATTCCCCGCAGGATTTAAAGTTTCGAGGCGAGGAATCCCATTTGTTCATAGGAAAGCGCAATACTATTCGAGAGTATGTTACGATGCATCCGGGTACCGCTGGCGGTGCAATGAAAACCGTCATTGGCGATGATAACTTATTTATGATCTGTGTTCATATAGCCCATGATTGCGTCATCGGCAACAATGTAGTAATGGGAAATAATGCAACCCTTGGTGGCCATGTGAAAATCGAAGATAACGTAATCGTGGGAGGACTTGCGGCAATTCATCAATGGGTAAGAGTTGGTTATGGCGCAATAATTGGAGGAATGTCCGGTGTGGAACGAGATGTAATTCCCTATGGGGCCGTCAAAGGTGAAAGAGCACATCTCTATGACATAAATGTTATTGGATTAAGACGCGACGGCATTAAAAGGCAAGAGATATTGGCTCTAAAAAAGGCCTATAGTATTATTTTTTTTGAAAAAGATACAATATCTCTTGGCATAGAGGATGTAGGAAAAAGACTGAAAGGAATGTACTGCGTTGATCGTCTTATTAATTTCATGAAAGAAGACTCTAATAGATCATTTTGTCTTCCAAAAGAGAATAAATGATCGGCATAGTTTGTGGTGGAGGAGACTATCCCCGATTGGTCTCTAGAGCTTGTGTGGAAAAGAACCTGGATTTTTGTTTAGTATTTCTAAATGGATTTTGTGATCAATGCAATTGGCCGGAGGTGAAGAGTATATCCATTGATTTGGGAGACATCGGTAAAGCAATAGACTTTCTGAACCTAAACAAAGTCAAGGATATAGTTTTCGCGGGAAAAGTAAAACGGCCGAATTTCAAGCAGATATTTCCGGATAAAAAAGGAAGATCCTGGCTTCTAAAGCTGAGAAAATCTATTTTTGCAGGCGATGATGCGCTATTACGCGCCGTCGCGGATCTAGTACATCAGGAAGGATTCGACATAATTGCGGGAACAAGTTTACTAGACGACGTTTTTTTCTCGCCACGAATCTATTCGCAGCGGAAGCCTTCAAAATCCGACTATAATGACATCGACATTGGATTGGCTACAGCAAAAGAACTAGGAATTACCGATCTAGGCCAATCCGTAGTTGTTCGTAATGGAATGGTCATTGGAAAAGAAGATATTCATGGTACAAATGCTCTTTTGGAAAAATGTGGAGGCAACGCGGGAAAAGGTGGGATTCTTGTAAAAATTTCTAAGCCACAACAAGATAATAGATTTGATCTTCCCACCATTGGAGTAGAAACAATTGAAACCCTCCATAAAAATGGATTTGCCGGAGTAGTTGTAGAGGCAAACAAATGCATAGCGATAGATAAAGATAAAATCATCAATCGTGCCGATGAGTTGAATATTTTTATGATGGCGGTAAAACTACCCAGCTTGAAAATTTTCCTCATCGCTGGAGAAGCATCCGGAGACTATCTCGGAGGAAAATTAATTGATAGTATTAGTAAAATTTTTCGAGGAAATGTCGAATTTCTCGGCATCGGCGGGCCATGCATGGAGAAATCCGGATTAAAAAAAATATTCTCCATCGAGGAATTATCGCTAATTGGAATTGCAGAAGTTATCGGTAAAATATTTCGCATAAAAAAGCTTATATCTCAAACTGTGGAGCAAATTCAGAATCATCAACCTACGATAATTGTTACCGTTGATTCTTCCGGATTTACACACCGTATAGCTAAAAAAGTAAAAAAAATGGGATGTAAAATTCCTCTAGTCCACTATGTTGCTCCGCCGGTGTGGGCCTGGAGAGGGTGGCGTGCAAAATTCATGCACAAATTTATCGATAAACTAATGGTTTTATTTCCATTTGAACCCGCTTATTTTGAAAAATATGGATTAAAAACCGTTTTTGTTGGGCATCCCATTGCCGTAGATCCTGAATTTCGCAAGCCCCATTCATCCCAATTACGAAATTTCCTAAATTCAGTTTGCAAAATAAAAGAAAGAGAGGAGTATAAAATCATAACGCTACTTCCAGGTAGCAGAATGTCCGAGATAGTTCATCACCTGCCCGTATTAGAAAAATTTATGGAGTTAATGGTAAGCAAATACGAAAATATAAAATTTATAATTCCCACGATCGAGAATTTAGAAAAGAAAATAAATGATATCATTTGTAATTGGTCGCAAAAGCCTACGATTATTATGTCGAAAGCGCAAAAAATTTTGGCATATTATTCTTCGGATGCAGCCGTGGCCGCTTCCGGGACCGTTACACTGGAGTTGGCGAGAGTCGGTCTTCCGTTTGTTACTATCTACAAAACATCTTCCATTACATATCTAATCGTGAAGTTTTTGATTAAAATACGAGATGTTTGTTTGATAAATCTTCTAGCAAAAAAAAATGTGGTTCCCGAGCTTCTGCAAAAAGACTGCACAGCCGAAAACATTTTTAATTGTGTGGAAAAAATACTAAACACTAATGAATCTGAAAGGCAGAAAAACTCATTTGAGGAAGTGATAGAGATTCTCAGATCAGACCCAGAGCTGTCCGCAAAGGAAATAATCTATTCCGCTCTGAGAGGTACTCCGGACGGATGTCAGTGTGATTCATCCGGAGCGTAGCGTTTTCGCTTTTTTTGCAGTAGTTGCCAGCAATGCTTCAGGGTCAATTTTTCACTAAGAGCACAGGCGGACTCCTAAGACACTAGGAGCGTATCTATTGAACATTGCAACAGGCACAGCCATCTGTATCCAAACACGGGTTTCTTCGCAAATTGCTTTGCGTGCCAACTCCTGCTCCGTCTGCCGGTATTACGGCCGCAGAATCATTCGGGCGTGTGGCCGGTACCACTTGTTTACCGTAGACAGGTAACCCACCCTGACCGCCTAAGGGACGCACGTTTGTCGGTCCTCCGGAACGTAAGCGGGGCACGTATTTTGGACTTTCGGGATATACCGACCACAAATCACTAGGCGTAGCGCCGAAGCCATCAGTCTGCTGCGATGTCTTAGGTTCAAGACCCACAGCCTGAGTAACATCCTCGTTCCCTAGGAGAAGGCGGTTGTTCAATGTATCTGTTCTTCGCGTACCATTGCAGAATGGAACTATGCCACATATGGTTGTAATTATGCCTATTACTTTCATTTGTTTCTTCATTTAAATGTTCCTTTTACTAAACCGCTTTACTATACATAAATCTAGCAAAAAACCAAGATTAGAAACAATTTTATTTTAATTTATCTGCTGAGTCGATTTGAAGGAAAGCAGCACATGCTTTTCTTTCTGTTTCCTATGTTTAGCCTTTTTATTTTTGCAAAGTGGATTATTTTAGATAATTTTACAATTTATCTTTTAAAATTAATCTAATTTTAACCTTTAGTGCACAAAATGTCCATAAAAAGGAGACAATAATTATGAAAGGAATCGTCAAATTATTATCTGCGGCCATATTTGTTTGTGCTGCTGAGGAATCATCGGCATCATCGATCTTGGGCAAAATTAAACATAGCGGACAGCAGGTGATAGCAAAACTCAGGGGTCACACGGCGGGACGGACACTGGTGGATACGGCAGTGGTGCTCGGGACGGAAACCGCAAACGGTGCGGTGGAGGAAAAAACTAGGGCACTCGAACAAAGGGGAATGCGAAATACGGAGACAAACATAGTTAATCTAATACACCTGCTGAACCAAGACTTGAATGACCCGAACACCAATCCACAGACCAGGATAGCCTACCAAAATGCATTGGTACTACTAAATAGAATCCTAGCCTTCTTGAGAAACCATGATATGCCTGCTGGAGAAGTAGTGACACAAGCGAGAACAGACGTCGAAGAACTGACAATGACCCTGGAAAACACACCACGCGCGTACCAAGCTAGAAGATTGGGAGAAACACTTGGAACAAGAGAAGGACTGATCGCCGCGCCAGTGTTCATCGGAACAACCGCTGGCTGACCCCGAAGCCGATTACGGAAAGTGGAAAAAGGGAAACAACTAAACGATGCTAAGAAAGACAATCGATCAGAATACTTTACCGAGCAGACGATTCGCAGGAAGGAGAGGTATACGTCGAAAGAATGCACAAAAATAGCAGAACAAAAAGACAGAGCGCCACAGAACCTGGCCTAAGAGAAGCTAAATAAAAAAGAGGAATCGAGCTACAACACGAATGATAGGATGGCACCACCAGATAAAATCTCTCCCAAAAAACAACAAATGTGCAGGAATACTCGGAACCGCTGAACAAAAATCCCCAAACTGGAACCCGGCATGACCGTTTTCAAGCGACTAAAAATGAAGACGTTAGACACAGTCTGCGGGCATGCATGGACAGACACAATCCGGTCTGAAATCTAGAAAAAACTGAAAAGTTGAAAGCCCTGATTCGTACATCCCCAGATTCATTCCGGAAAGTTCAGCTTAGGTGGGTGAAAAAGCAACAGAAAGGTGTCAAGATTGTCAATGACTTTAGAATCCTTAGATTTGAGCCGACTGTTTCGGCCCATACTGACTAAAATTTCTTGATTTCAGTAATAGTCGGGGGTCGCCTTCGAAAAAGATTCGGGCATTTGGTATCTACACTGCGAGAGCTTGAGCTGGAATTTAAGCCGTCTTCGACGGGAATAACACCGAAAACACATGAACACACCGCAACCGATTTTCACCTTTACCGACGTTTTTTTACCATTTCTCATTTTATACCCAATCACGATAAGAAGTTGGATTTATTGAGCAGGTGAAAGTTGTGATTAATTCTAGAG
>JAITBT010000045.1 GCA_031283445.1 Holosporaceae bacterium
AATAAAAGCATCTCCACCTATTGGAAAAAGAAAACAAATCTAGGAGAAGAAAAATGTAAAATACCTAAAATGAAGATAATCGTCGCTTGCATGAGAAAAATCATCGTTCAAATCAACGCTATCGTCCGAGATGGTAAAATAGTTGATGAAAAAATCTAAACCAGTTTGTAAAAATTTCTAAAGTAGCTTGTAAAAGTTACTTTAACTAGATAGATGGACTGACTGATTTTCTCGCAAGATCACAAGCCGATATCGTTTTACTGCAGGAAACAAAAATGGATATTCCGATTGATTTTCAACTTTCTGGATATAAATCAGTATGGAATTTTTCGAAACGGAAAGGATATTCTGGTACAGCTATCTTATTCAAAGAAAAACCAATCTACATACAATATGGCTTTCATAATTATCAGAATATTAATGATGAAGGACGAATCATTACACTTGAATATCCGCTATTTTTTGTTGTTAATGTTTATGTGCCAAATTCTCAAGGCACTCTGGATCGTTGGTATTATCGTCTCGATTGGGATACTGCGCTTCTTGAATATTTATCCAATTTATATACTAGAAAACCAGCTATTATTGGTGATGATTTCAATGTAGCACATAATTACATAGATATTTACCCAGAAAATACAACAAACATTGAAAACCAAGCAGGATTTCAAGAAGAAGAACGTGGAGGTTTCGATAATTTATTAGAGCTTGGATTTGTTGATGTATTTCGGTTTATTCATCCAACCGAACGTGGCTTCTATACTTGATGGTCTAAAAAAAATCGCAAATACAATCGAGGACGGCGTATAGATTATTTTCTCGTTTCAGATAAATTAAAAACAAAAATTATAGAAAGCTCCATAATGTCGGAAATTACCATCAGCGATCATGCGCCAATCAAACTAGAGTTGAAGCTATAATCATAATCCATACTTTTTCATTAGATAATCAAGAAAAGTTTCCAGCTCTGCTTTTGCGTTTTTGGGAATGCAGCCTTGGATAAAAACATCAGGAATTTTCACGGGGAGTTTATCGCTTGTACGCACAAAAATAATTTTTTGATTTCGCAAGCTTACGCTTTTTATATTGTATCCGTTCGAAAGCCATGCGTCGCTGATAGTACCTGGTATTTTCTGATGCCAGTATCCGCTTAATTTAAAAGCAGATTTGCATAACGACATTCCCAAAATATCCGACAAATCCTCAAAAGTTAGTGTAAATAATGCTTCTGTTTTTTTATGAAAATATTCTGCTAATGCTCCAAATTTACGGTAAACTTTTTTTCTTTTTGGTTTTTGGGATAATATTCTAAGGAAATTGGAAATATCTTCATAATTTTCTATTGGATCCTCAGTATTAGTAAATTCAACTTCATGCTGTTCGCATTTTTTGTGAATGTATGCGATGTTTTTCGTATAGTCGGATTTTGTTTTTCGCATACACACCGTAGATTTTTTTTGGTCAATAAGAATTGGAAGCCCGCAGTAATAGCATTTCCCGTCTTGACGATTCCAGACAGCTTTATACTTTCCGACGACATTGTGCATATCACGTAATTCTTCGATCTCTCTATTATCCAACGGTAGCAGATATGGATTGGTATTTTTGGATGGAATATGCTCTATCAGCGCAATATCGGAAAGATTGATAACTCTAACGTCTTTTTTATCTGGCAGTGCGTAAACATATTTACCTTTATGATCAAGAAAAAAATAACGACTTATGATTTTTAACCGCTTCTAGCCGGGATGAAGCTGCTCGCAAAGCTTTAAAAGCAATGTTTTAACCACTACGTCAATGTGTCGAAACGCATCTCTGGCATCGGTTATTTTATGATAACTCGCCCAGCCATGAAGTTTTTTATTTAGCTTATCAATCAAGACTTTCTGGCTACCTTTGAACGGTAATATTAGTTCGCGTAAATTGTGTTCCATTTTTACAACTGCGGCATCACTTGGACGTGAAATAATTACTCTGCCGTTGCAAACATAGTGACGCGAAAGAAAATCAAATCCTTGGTGTACATTTATGATACTTGTTTTTTCGCAGGATAATCGCATTCCGCGTTGCTGGAGAAAATTTTCTATGATGCTAATAATTCTTTTGGCACGTTCAATAGAGTTTGCGGTCACGAAAATATCGTCGGCGAAACGGACAAGGTGACCATCGCAATATTCTTCGTCATATCTTAAACCGTGAAGTCTTTCAAAAATCTCCTCCTGCATGCCATCTAAAACCATGTTTCCAAGGATAGGACTGATGGATACTCCCAAGCTTATTCCATGATCTTCTGCCGGAAAAAAATCACCGGCAGAAATGTGTCCGGCTTTCAAAAATTCCCGCAAAATAGTGGTATTCATTGTGATATTCGAAAGAAGCCAATCGTGATTGATACTCTCGTAACAGGATTTCACATCTGCCTTCACAATGTAATAGACGTTCTTTTTCAACGCAGATAGGATGTACGCATGCACATCTTGAGTTGAACGGTTTTTACGAAAAGCAAAAGATCTGCGATCTCCAATAGTTTCTCCTACAGGATCGAGCGCATAAGCGTGAAGTATCTGCACTGCACGATCATAATATGTCGGGATTTTGATGCGACGCTCTTTTTGAGAAAATTTCGAATAGATAATAATCAATTTCATCGGCAATGCATGATATCCATTATCGCTTAGCAATAATGCCGCTTTCATATATTCAGATGGCGTATTCCATTGAATTCCATCAACTCCAGGTGTATTACCGTTTTTTACAACATGACGCACTGCAAGCATTTTTGCGTCAAGAGATTGCGTTAATCTTTTCTGATATATAAGAACAGCATCACGATCATCACTTTTTGCAGCAAGGGCAATATTTCGTTGCATGTCAAATAACACACTTTTTAATTTATTCCAATCTGCACTATTCCAAAGGGTGTCGAGTAGCTCTGTGTCACAGTTGCTAGGGTCAACCATTTATCATTAAACACATCATTTATGGACGATTTTAATCTATAATAATTAAGAAAGAATTTATAGTATTTTATATCAATTGCTTTGCTGGCTATTCTCAAAATCACGAGATAGACCAATAAATGGCATAGACCTTCTAGATAAATTCGCACATATTGGAACTAATACCATTTTTCATTACTAAATATTCAAATAATTATTAATGCAGTATGATTGAGCAACTGCGATATCAGGAAGAGAATTAATAATTTTTTCCAGATTATTTTCTAGCTCATTTATGTATTCAAACACTCGATTGCGCATCACATTTT
>JAITBT010000073.1 GCA_031283445.1 Holosporaceae bacterium
CATGCGCCCGAGACCACTGTAAATTTCATTCGGCATGATTCCCTCCTTGTAAAGTTGTTCAATATACTCCGACGTATACTCCTTGCTATGATTAAAAATGCTTAGCCACCACTGCTGTAAACTGAACCCATTCGCTGGCGGAAACAAATTCATTATCGCCTCTGCCCGCGGCAACTCCAGCTGAATCAGCTGCAAATAATCTATTTCTTGGCCGGAGAACCTATCGGTCATGACGTAGTGCTTCAGAAAATCACCGTCTTTCATTGGATGCGCCGCTACACGATCGATCAAAGTATCTTTCATATGTGTGTTTTCTATTCCTATGGCACCGGCGGAATTGTAGCCAACCACTTGTATTGAATAGGTTTTTTTGAGATGCACAAACCAAGAGCCCGGAAAAGATTGACCTTGCTTTTTTTCCTCGTTGATTTGATTGGAGTAGGTTCTGGCGGCGTAAAATAGAGCTCGTTCATCAAAGCCAATGTGTCTTTTCAATTGAATTTCTATTATTATGCTCTCACCGCGATTGTTAACGGCATTAAAATCCATGGTGAGTGGACGCGACTCGTCACCTTCCGTAAGCCGCATGTAGGTAGGAGCAGACTTTAGAGATTTGATTGGGTTCGCCTGAAAATCCGGCACCAGAGCATTCAAAAAAGACACCGCAACGGCATCGCCACCTTCGCCTTCCAGCGACAGCAGCTGCTTAAAGCCGGTGTCCAACAGGGGGCTTGCATAATCCGGCGTTACCTCAAAATTCATAAATTCATTTTTCATCTAAATATCACTTCTAGCATACACTCAATAATAGCACACTCGAAGCCAAAGCAGAATTTGGATGTCAGCTAATGTTCCAGCCTGAACTTACACAAACCATCTTTGTTTCACTTTGGAACTATAGCTATAGTTTTTCCCAGAGCTCCGAGAATTTTTAGCAACGTACTCAATTGCGGATCTGTTTTGCCGTTTTCTAATCTTGCTATGGCCGGTTGTTTCACTCCACTGACTTCTTCCAAGCATTTCTGGGTAATACCCATTTCTCTCCTCGCTTGAAAAATAGCACTCATGAGTTGGGTTCTTATATCTATTTCTCTTCTTTCTTCTGCAGTTAACAGAGTTTCTTTGTATTCTGACCAACTTTGCCCCAATGGAATATTATTTTCTTTCATTTTGCATTCTCCTTAAAAAATCATCTCTATTTCTTTTGGCGGTCTCTATCTAGCGTTTGGGAGTCTTTTGAGTTTTCTTCTGAAAAACATGAATGAGTACAAATGTTCCTTGCTGCCAATAAAAGAAAAAAATGCGATCGCTAGTGGGTTTTAGTTCCAAAATATCATCTTCTATATGCTTTACGTACTTTTCACCTAAATATGTTCCATCCAGTGACAATAAGTTGATGTATTCGTATATTTTCTTCAATTTTACGCGACTATCCTTGTCTGTATTCGACCGTTTTTGCAATTCATCCAAGTCATCTTTTACAGAGGAGAATCCGTTTTTATCTCTGTAAAATTTTATATCAAACATTATACATCACCAGCATATATCGTATTATAACTTATAAACATATTATTGCCAATACTTTTGAGTTATATTTTTTGAAGAATCGGCAATGAAATCACAGATCCAGCTCCAGTTGATCTCTAAAGATTACTCGCCGTCGCAATGACTTATGGATGAGCGCATGCTCCCGCGAAGTCACCATCTCAAGATTGCTCAAACTATTGTTGGATTTGTCGCCATCCCTATGATGCAACTGAAAGCAGGACAGCAGTGGACCATGTTTTTTCTCGTATTTGTAGCGATGCAGCGTGGTTTTGCCGTTACGAAAATAGCCATCCGCCTGCCTAAAAAAAGTCCGGCCTTGATATTTGACTTTTTTCTGCATAATAAATGCCTACTCCTTCTCTGCCCGGAGCGCTCTTATTTCATCCACGGAAAAGTATTTGTAGAATGTTTTTCGCGCTATTTTTCCCGCTCGAATGACGTCCGAAATAAAAGGATAGCTGGCGTCGTCCTTTATCATTGCCCTCAGGAGCCGTATTTTATTCTCGGTCATTATTTTTGGTCGGCCGCCGATTCTCCCCTTTTCTCTCGCCGATTTGAGGCCCGCTTTGGTATTTTCCACTATGATCTCCAGCTGAAATTGATCAAAGGCGGCGTTGATGTGGAAAAATAGAGTTCCCTCCGGAGTGCTGGTATCTATCTTTTGGGTCAGCACCTTCAGTGCTATCTTCCGCTCTTGTAGTTCCTTCACTGTGCCCATTATCTGGCTCAGAGATCGCGCAAGCCTCGAGAGCTTCCACACCACCAACGTGTCCCCTGCCCTCATGTAGTCCAGAGCTTCCTGTAATTTTGGACGATTCGCCTTCGCTCCGGAGATTTTTTCCGTAAAAACCTTTTCGCAACCGGCTTTCCTCAGCTCTTCTATCTGAAATTCCGGATTTTGATCCAGCGTCGATACCCGCGCGTACCCCACCAGCATTTTTATTACTCCCAAAGCTGTTTCTAAACTCATGCTCTTCCTATTTTAAAGAAACAATTTTATGGAAACAAGATTT
>JAITBT010000074.1 GCA_031283445.1 Holosporaceae bacterium
GGTCTGCGCCAAGTTTCCCTTTTAACAACTCCGGAGTAATAGCTGCATCCACAGGACGAATAGCTTCATGAGCTTCTTGTGCGTTTTTTACTTTTGTTTGATAGAAGCGAGGTTTTTCCGGCAGAAAATACTTTCCATAATTCTGAGCAATCAAATCTCGGATTTTGTCGATGGCATCCTTTGATAAATTAACACTATCTGTTCTCATGTAGGTAATTAGGGCCGTCGTTTCTCCGTCAACATCCACACCTTCATAAAGATTTTGAGCGAGTTGCATGGTTTTTTTGGCGCTGAATCCTAATTTCCGAGATGCTTCTTGCTGCATGGTAGAAGTAATAAATGCTGGAGCAGGATTACGTTTGACGGTCTTTGTTTCGACAGATTCTACAAAAAACTTTTGGGCTAACAATGAATTTTTTATGAAGGTTGCATCTGCTGCATTGGCTATGGAAAATTTATCTAACTTCTCACCATTGTGATAAATTAACCTTGCATCGAATATTTTTTTGTCCTTTGCTTCGAATTTTGCTTCTATAGACCAATATTCTTTTTTCTTAAATGCCTCTATTTCAGTTTCTCTATCAACGACAATTCTCAGAGCCACAGACTGTACACGTCCGGCAGATTTGCTTCCGGGCAATTTCCGCCACAGGATTGGAGAGATTGTGAAACCAACTAAATAATCCAGAGCACGACGAGTCAAATAAGCATCGACCAAAAACAAATCTATATCGCGAGGATGGGCAATGGCTTCTTTTATAGCCCCTTTTGTTATTTCATGAAAAACTATCCTTTTGAACGGAACCTGTAGCTTTTTGTTTTCCTGAAGGAGTTCTTTAATATGCCACGAAATGGCTTCTCCTTCGCGGTCAGGGTCTGTGGCAAGCAGTAACTCGTCGCAGTTTTTTAATTGACTAGAAATGTCCTGAAGTCTTTTTTTCCCATCCGGCTTCACCTCCCACACCATGGAGAAATTATCATCCGGGCGAACGCTTCCATCCTTCGATAAGAGATCTCTAATATGCCCGTAGCTAGCAACTACTTTATAATCCGATCCCAAATACTTATTAATAGTTTTGGCTTTCGCCGGAGACTCTACAACAACTAAACGCATGGACATCTCTTTTTAAAATTCAGCTGTCAAGAGCTAAGCAAACGCGCTGTCCGTGCAATCGCACAATTTTGTTAGCTAGCTCCAACTCTAGAAGTACAGTTAAGACTTCCTGAGGGGATACTTTAATGGATGAAATCAATTCGTCAATAGTAATTGGTATAGAACTCAAAGAATCTAGTATTTTTTTTCGGATTTTTCCCATATCTTTGGTTGAAATTTTTATAACCGATGGATGATTATCATCGAATAACTGATATGGAATAATTTTTTTTGTTTCCAGCTGATCCAATATGTCTCTAGCATCCTGAAGCAGTGTTGCTCCTTCCTTAATTAACCTATTACAACCAACACTTCTAGGATCTAGAGGCGATCCCGGAACATCAAACACATCCCGATTATATTCCAGAGCCATTCGGGCTGTTATCAACGATCCGGATTCCTCTGCCGCTTCAATTACGGCAGTCCCGTAGGACATCCCAGCGATTATGCGATTGCGCCGAGGAAATAATTGTGGTTGAGGAGCTACGTTGAAAGGCGTTTCCGAGAAAATACCATTTTCTTTAATAATTTCATTATATAGCTTCGCATTTTCTTGAGGATAAACGATATTTATGCCGTTAGCCATTACAGCAATTGTTCCAGTCTGGAGACTTCCCGCATGCGCACTGGCATCGATGCCTCTAGCCAGTCCCGACACGATTACCACATTGTTTGTGCCCAAATTCCGACATAGAGTATTACAAAATTTGCTGGAGTATATAGAAGCGTTTCTTGCCCCTACAACCGAAATCATGTTTTTTTGATAAAATGAAAGAACTCGCTCTTTATTTCCCAAGAATGATAATACCGGAGGAGGGTCCGGAATAGTACGCAGTAGCGGCGGGTATAATTCATCTTCGAAAAATACGAAACGCGCTCCCAAAGATTTCATATGAGCGATTTCTTCTTCAATTTTTTCATCACTACATATATCTGTGACCTTTTTTGTATCTTTAAGATTGAGAATTTTGGGAAGCTTTTTCAAAGTATTTTCCGCACTTCCATAGGCTTCCACCAATTCCCAAAATTTAGATGATCCTATCGATTCTGTGCGAAATAATCTCAACCGTGATATTTTTTCACTTTTCGACAACACAATCCGGCCCCTAAATATAGACCGAAGTTATGAAAAAGATTAAATCGGTCTATGTGCGCTGTTCTTTTTTCATCAATCGTTTTATATTTTCACTATGTCTTATGATTATCAAAACGACCATTCCGATTAGAGCATATAACTGATTAATAAAATCCAAATATAATGCAGTTCCAGCATAATTAAAAATTATCAAACTTGATACGATGCTTACCAACCCTGCAACTGCAGAAATTTTTGTGATAATAAACACTATACTCCACATAAGTGCCGTTCCTAAACATACAAGCGGACTCAAGGCACACAATACTCCGAAGTAAGTTGCTATCCCCTTTCCACCTTTAAATTTCAACCAAATCGAGAAAATATGTCCCAGGACCGGTGCGACAAGTATAAGTAAATTTAAGCAATTGCACTCCGTTTTAAAAAAGAAACATGGAATGAACCCTTTAATGAAATCAAACAGCAAGGTCATAATTCCTATTGCTTTCCCTTGTGTACGAAAAGCGTTTGTTGCTCCAACATTCTTCGAACCACTTTCTCTTAGCTTTCCGTTCCCAAACATATGAGAAAAAATTGGCCCAAATGGGATTGCTCCAAACAAATACGCAAAAATCGGATAAAAATTCTGCATTACTCTCATTCCATCTATCTTAATATCTTCCATTGCATTTAATGTAAAAAATACTCTCTATAAAATAATCATATTTAAAAATCGCAGAATTTACGAGTCTTGAATCTTTTTTGTTTTCAATCACTAGGTTCAGTTGACGCTTAATATATTAATGTAGTATTCCGAGATATGCTTGAAAGTGGAGAGGCAGCATGGAATTGTCATTGGAGCAGTACGAGAAGATAAGAGGTTATTTTCCGGT
>JAITBT010000024.1 GCA_031283445.1 Holosporaceae bacterium
TGTTCGTTATCGTTTCGCCTGTTGTTAATCGTAGTGTCATCATATGATCCGCTGTCTGTGTTGCTCCCACAGCGATCGTAGAAAAAGCGCAACATATAGTTAATATTTTTAAAAATATAGACATTTCTTCTCTTCCCCCCTTAATTAAAAAATCACAAAACAATACCTACAAAAATGATTGTAGCATAATAAAAAAAACTTGTCAACTTTTTTGATAAACAGAAAATTTTTTTGGATATGACTCTTGAACGGCGATGCATCATTTTATTGTTTTCGTATCCTCATAACGATCGTTTTTTACATGCTACTTTTATGTGAATAATGTACATTGTATATCATAGAATTATTGTGCTATTATATACAAAATATACGTTAACGCCAAAATAGACGAAAACTGCAATAAAAACATGATTTACGGATATGTTCGAGTCAGCACTCAGGATCAAAATATTAATAGCCAGAAAAATCTAATCAGTCGCTATTGCATCGATCATAAAATCATGATCGATGAATGGATCGAACTCGAAATGTCTTCTGGAAAAACCACTGTGCTCCGTCGCATAGACGAACTTTTGGATAAATTGTCTCCGAACGACACTGTAATCGCGTCTGAACTCTCGAGATTGGGAAGATCCATCAAGGAAACTCTCAATACCATTGAAATCATGGTGCAGGCTAAAAAGGCAAGACTGATACTCATAAAACAAGATTTGGATTTAAATCCGAACGCCAAAAACAACGTGGCAAACAAAGTGCTGATAACCGTATTTGCGATGCTGGCGGAACTGGAAAAGGATTTCATCTCGGAGCGCACCAAAGAAGGACTGAAAGCACGGGCTGCCAAAGGGATAAAACTTGGAAAACCAAAGGGAACAATTCAGTCATCAATGTACGATGGTGACTCAGATAAAATCATGCACCTTCACCGACTCGGTGTACCGATACAAAAGATAATCGGCATTCATTTGGGATACGGAAAATATATTTCTCTACGGGATTTCATAGCGAAACGAAAAAGAACCGGCGTTTGATATCCTTCCGATCTTAGGTTGCGATGAGGAAGTCATTGGCACCAAAAATGCCGGCATCAGGTTCGGCAGTGGAAGTGAAAAATTCAGAATCAGTATCCAAAACTGATCCCAAGTGATTAATTACTTTCACAAAAGATAGGAAGCTTAAAAAGTTGAGAAAAAAATTTCTCGATGAATAAGTTGAAAAATTATCGTTTCCGAAATATGCATTATCAGATTAGCAATTAGCTTAAGAGAGCTTCGCGTCGGAAATAGCTGAAAAAAGTGATTAAATTTGAGTAATTGTAGATGTATCAATTGATGCTCAATCTGGCAATGATAAATTTTTCTAAAAAAGACCTGCTGTCTATTCGGTTTCTACAATCTTTCTCGAAAGGTGCTCCAAGTTGAACACCTCTCGAGATTGTTTCAGTATGTGAGTATCGGTAATGGCCCAAAAATCCACACCTCATATTCTAATGTCCTGCAGGGATTAAATGCAGACGTGGCATATCTACAGGCGATGGCCTATCATAATCAGAAGCCAAAGAACCATCAACACGCACTCTAATACGTGCTGGCAATTTGTTAACAGGTATTGATTTTTGCCAAATCCAGCATTTCTTGTCATAAGAATATCTAATACTATACATCCGGTCATTTTTTAATATTTGTCTTGTAGTCGAGAGATCAACAAAATCGCCATCTGTAGGATCGTTATCGTTATCGTTATCCATCGGTATTCGTTGGCATCGACATGCTGTCCCGTTAGTGTCTTCAGGGTTTTTCTTACAGAGAAAAAATTCCTCATTTTTTATACGTACTGAGTCTTCAGATATTTCGTCATCCCAGTTGGAATTAGCTTCGTACCATGTCCAACGGCCGGCTGAAAATTTGACATAATACGCATCATACTCAATATCCATTATTACTCCATTGCCGAAGCGACGCACCAAATATGGATTGGTTGTGTTATACGTACTCTGCTGTTCTGGCGTAGCACTATGCAAATAGTTTTGCACTGCAGTACCATCAGTGTACAAAGTAAAACTTTCACACTGATTTTGTAGATTTTTTAGAATTTGTCTCACGTTTTGAACATTCCCACTACCGTTGTTTGTGGCATGGAGAGCACTTATTCCCATAATACTTGCCAGCATAATACAAGCCGTCAAGTAGATCGGATTATCTGCTTTTGTTTTCATTTTTCTACCTCCTATTTGTTAAAAAATATAAATGAAAAATCATTCACATTGCTTAGTATAATAAAAACAAGTTAATGTTTTATTAATTCATAACAAAATAAAAAAAATTTGTTTTTAGTTGCATGAAGGATATTTGGGAGTCTGGCAAATCAGAGAATTTGTGTTAAATTGCAGGCAGAGCAACAGCAAGGTCTAATTCTGAAGAAAATTGCGTAGCCTTGTACACCCTAGGCAGTCTCATATGTATCGAACCTACGCACATAATTGACTTTGCTTGCTTGCCAGATACATTTGAGTTATCATGAAGACAATAAATGGTTTTTATGATTTATATTGAGGAGTATGCTATGAATCAGTTGTATAAAAAATCAAAAAATTTTTCTATTGTACTGCGAAATTTTTTTGTGGCGCTTGGAATTGTGGGAAGTGAATGTTTGTGTTTCGGAGGAGCGGAAGCTCTGGAATTGAGGACATTTGGAATGGATATTTTCGGAACAGATATAAGATTGTATCCTTCTCCATCAAAACCTGCAGCGGCAAAACTACTCTATAATTCTTCCTCCTATGATACAGTGCAAGATTTGCACATTGGTCCAAGAGATACAGACTTTGATGTTGTGACCAGCATAAGAGAAAATGCCTTGGAGACAAATTTTCAGGAGCTTGCGAGATCTCTAGCCAATAGCGTAGCCATATACTCT
The DNA here is from genome assembly GCA_031283445.1 of Holosporaceae bacterium. GTDB lineage: Bacteria > Pseudomonadota > Alphaproteobacteria > UBA3830 > UBA3830 > JAIRMQ01. The sequence continues at coordinate 2,917 of JAITBT010000024.1, forward strand.
CGCCAAGAATGCTATACTGGTGTATATGATCAGATATGTGAATACGTTGAAACGTTGGATGGACAGAAGTTTTTGGGAGTTCCAACCCACGGGATTGATGGTTTTTGCGGATTATTTGCCGTTGGTCTCGATTATAAATGCATCTATTATCCTGAGCTTAAAGAGTATTACAAAAAAGGATTATCAAATGAATGGCCGCTATGGCAAAGGATAGCGGATGATTTTGTGCTTAACATCCATGCAATAGCGACCTTTTGGGAGCCGGACAACGGTGAACACTGGAGTGAGGAGCAGGCGGTATGGCATTGTAGTAATCAAGATGCAAAAGATCTTATGGACGTGTATTTTCAAACATGTGCAGCGTTTAAAGTAGAAAGCGGCAAATTCAAGCCAGACGCTCATGCAAGTCCACTGATTCCGCTGAACGAAGATCGTAGTGTAAAAACAGAATATATGAATGTGTTTCGACGACATGTTTACTTTAGTTCAAAGCCGATCCCAGAACAGGGACCAGCTATTATTGGAGCTCCTTCAATGCGCCCAAAACCGTCGAAGGAAAAAATATAGAGCTTGCAGTAAATTTTGTATAAGGCACTGTCTGCCAGGCTTTGGCAGCGCTTTTGTGTCTCTGAATCTTCTGCGTTGCATAAATAAAGAAGGTTAACACGCCTATCATCATGTGCCACAAATTCAACGATGCAGCGTTGAAAAGCGCTGCTGTTAGTGTTGCTGTCACATCGAAGTATTTCCAAAAAGATTAGAGTAGACGTATCGATGGTTTCAAGTGAAATTGCTCGAAACTCAGCGTCAGGCGTTGGCAAAAAACGTTGACAAAATTAAACAGACGTCCTGAAAAATCGCTGTGATACCAAACACAACTTGAAGTTTTCTTCGGATGTGAGATAACTTTTTAAAGTAGATATTTGATCTAATTAATTATATATTAAACTTTGCATTGTATATTGTTTTAAATATGGAGTTTTTTATGACAAAATTGCTGTTATTCGCGTTTTTGGTGTTTTTAATAGAAACACAAGCTAAAGAAACTGCTAGAGCTGTTGTTGACGAAGAACCGGCAACAAAAAATGATTTTGCTCAGTTGAATGACAAAGGCCCCTATGTCGGAATCGGACTGAATATCAGTCGTCAACGAACATTTTGTGATGCAAATAGAGATTTTGTTGGAGCGCGTAGTAGAGTTGAGTCTACTCCCTTCGGTGTAACAGCGGTTGCCGGATATGATCATAAAATCTACGGAAATTTATCGATAGGAATTGAAGCGGGAGTTGATTTCGGGTCGAACGGTAAAAAACACGGAATCGGAAATATTTTATCTCAGGATTCGTTTGCTTTTCGTAGAGTTGCAGTGAATGTCAACCGATTGTTCCTTAATATCGGCAGGAACTTAGGGGAAGCCTCAAGAGATGCTGAAGCTGCAGGAGGAGCAGGACATGCGGTAGAAGCGGGAGCTTTTAGAGAATTGGTGAACACATTAAGATACATCGGCGGTGCTGATGTAGAGCTAAATGATGCATTTATTAATGGTGAGGAACATGCAAACGGGATATATAATGGTGGCGTACTAAACGGTGCGGCAACTTTTTCTAATTTTTCACCTGCATACGAAGGAAATATACTGCCTTCTCTCGGAGGCACAAACAGAGACGCAGTACATTTTGCACGAGAATTCATAACGACTTATTATCCGAAATTTGCAGAGCACTTGCGTAATTTGCACGACAACGGAGATGAGAATCTACTAGCTGAGAAAGCAGATGCATTATCCGATTTTTTCATAAATTTTGATATAGGCGGCTATAATGCAAATACGCTCAGCATGACAACAGTTGCAAGTATGGAAGATATTCACACAGCGAGATCGGAAGAGCGTCGTGT
>JAITBT010000033.1 GCA_031283445.1 Holosporaceae bacterium
GTGGTGGTTTTTGTTGTAATAGTTGTTGTTGTTAAATAGATGAAACGATGCTTTGAAGCAGGAAATGATGAAAAGCGATGTCGTGGAACTTCTGTCGGTTGTTGTCGGGGCTTCCGGGTATCTTCGTCTTTATTCATTTTTATTTTGTAAATAAGCATCGTTTCGTTGGTGGTTTTTGTGTTTATTAACGTTTGGGAGATATGACATGGCTAAAATGTTTAATGATAATGTGCGCGGCATGCTTACGGGAGTTTGTTGTGCTGCGGTGATGGTGTGTGGAAATGTGAGTGGGATGATGAGTGATGTTGTTGAAATAGCAGGGTCGATTTTAATTTCAGATCGCGAGCAGTTTTGTGCTATTACTCCAGAAGAAGCAAGAGATATAAAGTCTATTAAATTTGACGGAATCGAGATTAACAGTTCCTTCGTTTCGAGTTTCTATTCTGCAATGTATCATTGTATTGATAGTTTAAGCTTCAATAATTGTACGCTTATTGAAAATTGCTTTTTTTCGGATCTTTTTGATAGTGAGTATCCAGTAGTTGATTTTGCTATAGTTAATTGTGCCATTAGTATAAAAGATGCGAGTTTAGTATTGTCTCTTATCAATCCACATCTTGTAAGGATAATAGATTTTTCTAAAAACGGTTTTGGAGGACACGAGATTTTATTTGAAAATGAGATTTTAAAGAAGAGAATTTACGGGAGGATGTGTTTAGATGCATTCATTTTAAAAGAAAGTGGTTTTAGTTCAAATTTTGTTGATAGGATTACGCAGCATAATATTATTTTTTGAAAGAAAACTAAGTATAGCAATCGCGTTCACTTGAAAGATAACAGTTGCAGTTTTAGGGGATAAGAGTCACTTGCGCGCTTTTCCGTATGGGGGATAGTTCGCAAGTGTTGATGGGGTGGTAATTTTGGTTGTTCGCCCTAAATTGTTCTAATTACGTAGCGGTCAATTCCTTTTTCTGTATCAGATGGCATGATAAAAGACGTTAGCTGGATGTACATGTACGGCATTAAACATGTGTTCTCTTTGCGCAATTGTGAATGTTGCAGCTGCTGGCGCATTCGCCAAGATAGCATTTACAGCAGCACTCAAAGGAGGTTGCGTTATAAGTGCACCCCACGCTCCAGCACCAGCAGCTACCCCAGGTGCGCCATCTGAATCAGTAGTGTGCCATACACCATTGTGAGTGTATTGCAATACACTTCGTATCCTAAAGTGTCCTCCTAACACCCCACCTCCAGCCATAGCGGCATCTATTTCATTAAAGAGTGCAATCTTTGCTGCAGGAGTGTTTGTCATATACCAGTTGTTTAAAGTCATATTAGCGGCAGAAAAATAAATATGAAAAGTTACTCCAGGAAACATTGCACCTAATGCATTATAATAAGCAATACACGAAAAATTTCCATTGTCTAGGACTGGGTTTCTACAAGGAGGGTGTTCAGTGTAGATATGAAGAGTTCCCGCTAATCCTGCTGCAGCACCAAGCACTCCTGCCCCAGGTACAGCAGGTATATTTATAAAAGCCCCTCCAACAGCTGGAGCTAACGCTACTACTGCTTCTGTCAGCGCAGCTATCGCAAGCTGCCTTTCTGTATGCATATCATTGGTGTAATTTAGAACATTTCCTCCCGCCGCTGGATTGTTATTTGCTACGACACCCCCTGCAAATCGCCTTTTTTGCGCAACATAAACTCTTCCTGGAGCACCAGCAGCAGGAACAAAGACGGCGTATCCTTTCATTTGCCAATCAATTCCGCCAACAAAAGCCGGCGCTCCTGGCAATACTCCGATATTGGCATTCACATAAGCTGCAAAACTTCCACCAGGAGCAGCTGCTCCAGGCGCTGGAACAGCATTATTAACTACTGCTACAGGTGCAGGATCCCGAAGTACATCACCTTGCGCATAACCAAACATCAACGCAGATACCAATAAGCTTCTTTTTATTGTGTTATTAAGCAATTTTTTCCAAAATCCCTCCTTCCGTACAATATTCTCCTTTTGACTTATCTCGAATCTCAGATTTTTATCATCAATTCCAAGCATAACGCTATCGTTCTTGTTTTTCATTTTCATTGTTATCTCCATTTAAAACGAATACAGCATCTCACAAAAAAATTAACAATAAGTAAAAAATCCAAAAAATATTTTCAAAAAAAGAAAAATACAATACAATATGATGTGATGTGTTTCGGCATAACGACACATCATCATTAACCTTATCCCAATCGCATATTTTTTAAAATAAGTGTTGCTTTTCTCTAAAATATATACTAACCATATTTACAGTATTTTGTGGGTATTTGAGACAAAGATTGTAAATGACTGATTTTAATTACAAAAAACCATAATCGGAGAAATTCCGAATAGACCTCTTTCGAAACTTACATTTGTAATTCCCCATTATATATTGCGGCGATCAAATTGAAGCGTAGTCCGAATCGTTTTCGACGATTTCTGTACTTGTCGGAGATTATTTTGAAT
>JAITBT010000066.1 GCA_031283445.1 Holosporaceae bacterium
TGCCTGCTCGGAATTCCAATTCCGGAAGCGTCATAGAAAGATAAATTCACGTAAACTGCATTATCTTCATAATAACTTCCTTTATTCGGATTATGATGTTCGCATATGCGCATGGTTTTATGTTGCAACATCAGCTTTGTCATCAACATCTTAAACATGGTTCTACCGACGATATTTTCGCAGATTTCATCCAGAGTAACGGAGAAGCGCGGATTTTTTTCGTAGTCGATAAAGTCGTCGAGTTTTTTCCGCACTTCGGCATCCGGTATTGATTCGTAGGTCAGAATTTCCTCTGGCTTTAGATGAATACTTTTAACTGCATTTGCAAATTTCAGGTAATTAAAAATCATGATTTTTCCTTTTTTTGAGTTGTTGAGATAAAAATTAGACAGAACAGTCTGTTAACTGAGCTTTAGTCTCGGCTTTAAATTGTTCTGATTGATATAAAGAAGAGATCTCCCCCTTATATGCATTTTATATCGCATATTTAAGGAAAAGTCAAGAAAAAAGTTAACAAATTTTTTATTATATCGTATTACAGTATCGTTTGAAAGATCCTTGTTGGCTTTTTTAAAATTAAAGTTCGCGTAGGCGTCGTTTGTATTAAGCGCGAAATGAATTGGATTTGCTGAGAATCGTATGCATGTATTGTTCTTTCATAGGGGCTCAATTTCTTAGAGACACTCACTCAACCATAAAATTCTCCGCAACATGGAAATAGCGTTTTGTAGTGATGTCTGGAGTTGCCTCTACGTCAGCATTTGCAGCGGAAGTGCGAAAAATCTCCGTGACCTCTCATTTGGAGAAAAAGTGGGGAATTTTTGAGATTTTGAACAACTTGGAGAATGAAGATATAGCATTCTTTTGTCAATTTACATTAACCCGATGCCGGGCAAAGCTTCTGATGCAGCGCATCTTATGCTCAATTATCCATATAGAACAACCACGCCCTCTCCCCAATCTTGCCAAATGGTGGTGGAGTCAAGGGGATTCGAACCCCTGACCTCGACGATGCGAACGTCGCGCTCTACCAACTGAGCTATAACCCCTTATAGCAAAATCGACAACTTTAAAATGAAAAATCCGCTAGATGACTAGTATCCATCACGCTCCATGCGCTTTCGGAGCAACTTCCTAGTGCGACGAACTGCTTCAGACATCTCTCTTACTCTTCTCTCGGATGGCTTCTCAAAGTGTCTTCGCAACTTGATTTCCCTGAAAATACCCTCGCGTTGCATCTTTTTTTTCAAAGCTCGGAGCGCTTGATCAATATTATTATCACGAACTAAAACGAGCACCGGTCCTCCATTTAAGATATGTAGCAAGTTATAACCTAAACACTATAGATCTTAAAAGGGTTTTCTTTAAGAAAATTCTAACTTCTTCTTTCGGAAAAGAAATTTTGTAAAATTTTTGTGCATTGTATCTCTGAAACACCACCTATAATCTCCGTTCTGGAAATAACCCATCGGTTAACCGCCCCCCGTTTTGTGTCATAGGCTCCGAAATATAGTCGACGGATTCGTGCTAAAGAAATTGCTTGGGCACACATGGCGCAGGGTTCTAGCGTAACGTAAATATCACAATCATCTATAATGTGTGATTTAAGAGAAAAACATGCTCTCCGGATCGCCAAAATTTCCGCATGAGCTGTTGGGTCGGAATTTTTTATTACTTCGTTTCCTGCTGTCGATACCAACATATTATTTCTAACAATTACTGCCCCAATGGGTACGGATCCCCTCAGTTTTGCTTTCTGGGCTTCTTCTATTGCCAATTCCATAAAATATTGCATGAAAATTTTATTTTATTCTAGATATTAAACATAATTTTACCAAAACATTGTACATTCATATCAATGAAAGGATAAGAGCATGTCGGAAATTATATATCTTAGAGATATTTTGCTCGCGAAAGCAGTAGCTAAGAAAGAGAAAAAAAACTCTGTGAACCGTGCTAGACTGAAACCCTTCAAATATGAGAAGATCATAAAATCTTTTTTGATTGAAAAAACAAAAAAAGAAGACCATAAATAACCATAGATCGGAGCTATTATCATAGCAGCTTGTAAATTAAATGGATCAGGGCAAGCATTCATTAGTTTCGCACAGTGTACTTAATGATAAAAGAAATGCTGGAGCTTCGCGCAAAAAAAAAGAACACACCGCGCCTTCATGGGAAGCGGAAGAAAAACCGCCGAAATTTATAGCAACACAGCTCATTAGAGCTACCATATTCGGTTACTAAAATTGTAGCGATAATAAAGAGCACAAGTGCAAGAGAGATATTCGACACAGGAGATGACCGAAGTTTTGTTCTCTGGTGAGGTATATCTCTACTGTTTCATGGGTGTTTACAATCGAGCTTCGGTTTTGTTATCCTTACTGCCGCTGTTTTTTTAACCTCATGGTATAGCTCCAACATCTGCACACACTTAGCTTAATACCGAACCTTACGGCTCATCTATGTCCTGATTCTGATTGATGTAGCTTTTAAATTACATCTTTTATTATATACAAGGGACGCTGTTTGGACTCAATGTAGATGCGTCCAATATATTCACCGATGATTCCCAGGCTCATTAATTGAACTCCCCCCAGAAACAATATTGCCACCATCAGCGATGCATATCCTGGTACATCCGCTCCGAGGCAAATAGTTCTAAAAAATATCCAAATACCCCTCACAAAAGCCGACAATGTTACAAGTAATCCGAAATATGTCGAGACTTTAAGAGGAAAGGTGGAAAATGACGTAATGCCATCCAGAGCATAATTCCACAGCTTCTTATAGGACCATTTGGAGGAGCCCCGATGCCGCTCGGGTCGCTTATATTCCACAACGGTGGTTTTAAATCCCGCGGAAGCAAAAAGTCCTTTCATAAAGCGTCTTCGCTCCGGAAATGTTTTTATCGCCTCTAGGACTCTTTTGTCCATCAATCGAAAATCACCAACATTTTCCGGCAGCTCGATGTCTGATAGCATGTTGCATACTTTATAGAAAAGTCCAGCTGTTATGCGCTTCATAAAAGAATCCTCCGAGCGATCAATTCGTTTGGCTAGGACGACATCGAAGCCTTCTTCCCACTTTTTTATCATCTCGATTATTAATTCCGGCGGATCCTGTAGATCACAATCCATAGGTATGGCGCATTTTCCAGTGGCGAAATCTATTCCGGCAGTGAGCGCTGCATCTTTTCCAAAATTTTTCGAAAAGTCTAGAATTTTTATTTGCGGATACTCCTTTTTGAAATTTTTCAATAACTCTAAAGTATCATCTTTACTTCCATCATTTATGCATAATATTTCAAAGGTATATTTCGTGCGTCCAAAAAGCAGAAATATCGTTTTTAAAAACGGCTCTACAGATTCCGATTCATTATAAAATGGTACGATGATGCTTACGTCACTCATGATCTTTCTCCGCAACATTTACAAATGCATAGTATATAAAGAAATCTTTAATTACTGGGATTGTATTTTCGTATAAAATATTTCCGTCGTATACTGCTTTAAACCGTTTACTTTTTTCGTCATTTTCGCAGCCCAGAAATGTCACCACCACATTTTTATTTTTTGGGTATAGATCATAAATTTCAAATAAATCACAATGCTCAGAATCATAACTGGATGGTGAATCTTTTAAATGGATGTGGAGAGCTGCGGTCGCCTTATCTGTCTTTAGTATTTCCATTTTTTGGTCACCAAAGATCTTTTTCCAATTCTCGCCTATTTCCTGAGAAACTGCTCTAACATCAATTGCATTTGTGGGATCATATTCTCGCAACAAATAACGACCAACGCCCAGCTGCAAAATTAATGCGATAGCAAAAAAAGCAGATATTCTCTTCACAAAAATTACCAGACGATCAAAATCGAAATCTTTATTAATAATTAACAGATAGATGCCGACCGTCATTAGCATGTTTGTGCCCCAGTAGCTTCCGATTCTCATGCCTGTTATTACGGAGACTAAAAACAGAAGTATGTTGGGAACAATCGTGATGAATATGATAAATTTTTCTTCGATAGAATAATTACTTTCCGGAAGAAATTTCATTTTTCCGGAGCAAGAATAAGCAAAAGCCCAGAAAGATGTTGAAAACAGTAGACATTGCATTATAAAGAAATTAAAAGCATAAAAACAATTTTTTGGACTATGAATGGATTTATCCAAAGCGTACTTCAAGGTTATAAAGTCGCTTTTATAAATCCAGATAATATGCCAAGAAACGCATATCATAAAAATAATTGTCGCGAAATAGAGTTGGGGCGTTCTAAAAAAGCGCCAACATTCCCGATAACAAATCAAAAATAACGCGATGCATCCTATGTATAAAAGAGAAAAATATTTACCAATGAAAGCTAATGCCGCAAACACTCCGAGCCAGGCAGCATCAGAGTTTTTATTAAATTTCAGCAGACGTATAAAAAAATAATATATCGCCGGAAATAATGACATCAAAATGGTGCTGGCATTAAATTTTTCATTTCCTAATTCCGAGCAAACTGACGCCATAAAAATTAATACTGATGCGTAAGATTTGTTTTTATCATTAAAAATCAGCTCTGCAGTCTTAAAAACAAAGTAAAATCCCAGCAATAAATTTAATTGAATCAAAATATACAAAGATTCTGGCCAAGAAAAACAGAGTTTATAGAAAAAATACGAAATCCAGGCAAATAAGGGTGGATGTTTGGCATAGCCGAGTTGAAGTTCTTTTCCCCAATAGAGATTTTCGATCATGTCATGGGGAATTATGTTACGAGTAATCACCGGTATGAGTGAAAACATGAGAAAATACACACTCATCCATAGGATATTTGATATCTTTTTGTTCAAACCCTGGAATCTCATGAATTATTCTTGGAGAGAATTTTTTTTATCTTCAAATCCGCTTGGGCATCGCTAATTAAGTTTGTAATTTCCTTATTCATGACGACATTCGTTTTGCTTTTGGGATCAATAGGTTCAATGGATTTCAAAATCCCGTTGTGATCGAATATCAATCTAACGGCAAACTCATAAACTAATTCAGCATTTTTAAATGTATTCTCTTTTATTTTATAGCCCACGTAAATCCAAGTATAATTGTCCAAAAGCAACGATGGCGTACCACACTGTCTCAAGACGTCGCTTGCCGTCGTCTTCCCTTTAATGAAAGTGTTAAAATTTTCCTCCACAATTGTATTCCCCCTGGAATTAATAATTGGCTGGCATGCTGTAAGGAAATACATCGTTAAAAGAAGTATGCAGTTTCTCATATTCTAACCCCTATAAATATAGGTTAAATTTAACTACTGCAAGCGAAAATATCAACTGCTTTTGGACGCATCATTTCCTGATGACTGATTATTGTTCGGACTTCTGCTTTGGGGTGAAGATAACAATGACCACTGCAATGAAGCTACAAAGAAAATATATTCTTCGGAGGTCCTCTCAGCGGCTTCGCGAATTTCCTCGTACAGGGAAAGGCGAGCAAATAATCATCGCGAAGAGAATGTCTATATCTGTGATGATTTTTCCTATACCTAACTATTCTCCAGAAATTATCTCTCTAAAATATTCAGGTATTTCAGCAGTAATTTCAATTTTTAAGTCTTTTATAAAAATCTTATGAGCATGTAAAAACAATTCCTTATGCTGTAAATTGTTATTATATTTTCTGTCTCCCAGAATTGGAGCGCCCAGAGCCTCTGCACAATGAACGCGCAATTGATGTTTTCGGCCGGTAAGAGGGTTTAATTCCAATAATGTATAATTTCCCATTAATTTCAACGTGCCATACCGTGTAACTGCTCTCTTCCCCGAACTGGAAATTCCAATTCTCTCCTCATTTCCCTTAAGAGATTTTTCTAGAAAATTATCTATTGTTCCTGATTCGCAAATTTTACCGTCCACGACCGCTAAATATGTTTTTTCTATTTTATTTTCTCGAAATAATTTTGTTAATTGACGAGCAAATTCCAGATTCTTGGCAATTAGTAACACTCCGGATGTATCCTTATCCAAACGATGCACCAGATGACATTTAACGTCTGGATATGAGTTTATGAATGTTTCTACGCAAGTTGAAACTTTTGTACCGGATTGAACCGGAAGTCCAGCAGGCTTATTTATAGCGAGAAAGTTTTTGTTCTCATGGATAATCATAGATTTGAGATAGTCAAACTTTTTCTCTTCAAATACTGGACTGGTCTCTATTATTTCCGCTAAATTAGCAAATATTTCCAAAATATCTCCAGCATGCAGTCTCGCTGATGCCGGAATCCCAACGCCGTTAGCTTTGATTTTACGTAGGCGAAATAGCTTTTGCAAAAATACGTACCCGATTTCGGCAAATTTTCTTTTTATCCATTTATCTGCCCGGAGGAAATCCTCCTCTGGCGTTACGGTATACCTAAAAGATGGCATTTATTATAGCTTCTATTGCCTCAGTAATTTTTGCTTTACCAAACCCTCCGCCCTGAGCAAATGCTGCATTGCCTCCGCCTTTTCCTCCCAAAGGAACCAAGCCACACGTCAACAGCTGTCGGGCATCGCACTTTTTTTGCAAGGCAGTGTCCACATTTACGATTAATGAAACTTTGTCTTCACTGAAGCTCGCGACAATTACTACTCCTGGAAATTTCTGAGTCTTTATCAGTTCATTAAGGGACCGCAGCTCGCTCATGTCATAGTCCGAAACCACTGCTGAGCATATCGTCACGCCCGCCTTCTCTGTTGTTTGCACTCTCTCCAGTGCTATTTTCAGTCTTACATGCAAAATCTCCCGATTTTTTTGCTTTAACTCTTGTAACAGATCTTCAATCTTTTTCGTTATTTCCGCAGTGGAGCATTTTAACTTTTCTGCTAATAAGCTTGCCATACTTTCGAGATCCCACATGTATTCAAATACTTTCTCGCCAGTAACGGCCTCTATTCTTCTGATTCCAGAACCTATGCTTTCCTCCGAGAGTATCTTAAATATTCTTATCTCCATAGTTGACGTTACATGTGTTCCTCCACATATTTCAAGAGACACAGTTGATTCCTTATCTTCTCCTTTAATCGAAACTAACCTAACCGAATCTCCATATTTCTCCTCAAATAGCGCCATTGCTCCGGCGGAAATCGCGTCCGTCTTCGATGTAATTTGACTGATGACGCTAAGATTCTGCAATATCCATTCATTAATGATTTCTTCTACCTTCTTTATTTCCTCCGAGGACACTGCTGCCCCGTGAGAAAAATCAAACCGTAGACGATTTTCATCCAAAAAAGATCCCCGCTGGACAACATGTCCACCCAAAACGGTTCGCAACGCCGCTTGAAGCAAATGTGTAGCCGTATGATTCGCTTTTATTTTTTGACGCCGTGTACCATCCACTTCTAGCTCTGTCGCTCCGGTATTTTCTAAAAATCCTGAGATTACTTCTCCTTCGTGAGCAATGATTTCTTCGCAGAACTTTTTTGTATTTGTAACTTTGAAAATTCCATTTCTATTACTTATTATCCCGATATCCCCGCACTGCCCTCCACATTCAGCGTAGAATGGCGTTTTCTTGGTAATTAGAAAGGCTCTTCCGGAAGAAATAGACGCCAGTTCCTGATCATCTCGCACAATAGCAATAATTTCACTGGTAGAGCTTTCTTTTTCATATCCTGCAAATTCGATAGACTTAAACTTTTCTTTTAGCAAATACCAAACTGCAGCTTCTTTAATATCTATGGATCCAGCCCACTTAGCTCGATTTTTCTGTTCCTGCAGAGCAGCTTCAAATCCGGAAGTATCAACACTGATGTTTTCGGATTTTATAATATCTTGGATAAGATCCAGCGGAAAACCGTAAGTATCATAGAGTCTAAAAGCCTTATCCCCACTCAAGATGCCGGTAGATGATGATTCTTTAATATCATTTTGTAAAATTTTTAAACCCCGATCGAGAGTATTCAGGAATCTCTCTTCTTCACCAAAGATTGTAGTTGCAATCATCGCTTTTGATTTTTCCAACTCCGGATAGGCATCCTTCATGGAATCAATCAATAAATTGGATAATTTAAACAGGAACGGCTCTTTAATATTTATGAGATTTCCATGACGCATAGCGCGTCGCAGAATCCGACGGAGTACATATCCTCGACCTTCATTGTTCGGAAGGACACCGTCGGCGATCAAAAAACAAACCGAGCGAATATGATCAGCTATTACTTTATAGGAAGGATAAGTGCTCTTAAAATTAGTTTTAGAGACTATTTTTATACTTTCGATAATTTTTTTAAACAAATCTGTCAAATAGTTGTCCTTCACGCCTTGCATGATTCCTGCAATACGCTCTAGTCCCATTCCTGTGTCTATAGATTTTTTGTGTAGCGAAACTCTTTCTCCATCGTCCATTTGCTCGAATTGCATAAAGACTATATTCCAGATCTCCATATACCGATCGCCATCCTGATCCGGAGTTCCAGGCATTCCTCCGGAAACTGTTTCGCCATGATCATAAAAAATCTCGGAACAAGGTCCGCAGGGACCTATGTTTCCCATGGACCAAAAATTATCAGATGTTGCTATTGAAATTACAGGAATATCTCCTGCAATTTTTTTCCAGATAGATTTTGCTTCTTCATCTGTGTGGAAGACTGTCGCCAGCAATTTTTCTCGTGGCAGCCCAAGTTCTTTGGTAAGAAATGTCCAGGCCAAATGGATGGCTTCTTCCTTAAAGTAGTCTCCGAATGAAAAGTTTCCCAACATTTCAAAAAACGTGTGATGGCGAGCAGTAAATCCGACTTGGTCTAAATCGTTGTGTTTCCCTCCAGCACGAATACATTTCTGAGATGTTGTTGCACGCTTATAATCTCGAGATTCCATCCCAATAAAAACATTTTTGAATTGTACCATTCCCGCATTAGTAAACAGTAGGCTAGGATCATTTGATGGAACTACGGAACTTGAATCGACTATCTTATGGTCATGATTTTCGAAAAATTTTAAAA
>JAITBT010000077.1 GCA_031283445.1 Holosporaceae bacterium
AAATGCGAAATAGAATTAAGGTAGCGGTGTTGCCGGAAGTAGCTCCCGTTAGAGTACTAGGCTTGGGAACGAAGATTCCCGGAGTAGTTGTAAGATTGCGGCCGATTGTAAAGTTACGGAAAAATATTCTAGCAAGAGTTGCGAAACCACTCGAAAAGATTCGGGCATTGGGGAAAATCCCTGGACTGAAAAACAGCTCCCGCGGCGCCACGGTGGAGCATGTCCTATTGGTTTCGCTGCTGGTGGGTATGGCCATCTACGGCATTACAACCACTGGTCAGTCAATTATGAGGCAGATGGAACAGCTGGCTGGCGTTGTAGATGAAGGATACGGCGGATCCTCAATTGATAGATACAACCGGTTTACACAATTATTACAAAAATTAAATGAGAAAACTTTTACTGACCTAGGCAAGAATGGAAGGTTATCAGCATATTATAAACTATGGGAGTCAGAAGTATGTACCCCATTTGAGGAAGGAAAATTATCCTTAGACGAGTTCAAAAATTATGCTTGGTTGATGGTTGAAGGCATAGGTAATCATCTACCGGAGCCCGGTGGATGGTACAGTTTTTGGAAAACAATAGGATTTAATAAATATAATTCCGATGATTCGACTGATGAGAAGTATGAATATTTTACTAATGCTCAAGAAGATATAAACGATCTCGACGATAGCAGGGGACTATCTTACGTCGAGATTGAAACTCTTGATATAATGATTGATATAATACTATACTGTCTCTCATTATCCGAAGGGGAATCAGCGCAAACCCGATGAAAATAATGATTTTTAAAAGTAATAGGTAGGGTTTTTAGGCATTTCACTCTTATCCATGCACAAAAATTTAACCTTTTTATCCTTGGAGAAAATAATCTCCTTCAGCTGACGACGCTGTTCGCTTTGATCTTGTCTCCACAGCAAATGAATATTTGGTCCAGCGTCGATGGTTACCAGAGGTCCATCGTGGTTGGTTATATAGAATTTCCCAACTTCCTGTAAAATAGTGTTGGTTTTGGGCTGGATATAGCTAAATCCTGGAAATGACGTGTGAAACAATGCATGCATGTCATAAAATTCTTCCCAACATATTTGATACGCGTCATTCCATTTATTGTTATTTAGGGCATTTACCAGGTCTGCCAAACGCTTCTCCGCTCGCTTCGGCCTTTCCGGAAACAGCGGACTGCTTTTTACCCGTTCATGGGCCTCGCTGGAGGAAACTATCTTCGGTTTTCGATCTATCAATAGCAAATCATGACGAAGTTTTCCGATTTTTAGGTCAATTTTTTTCGCTCCACCATTATCCCATATGCACCACGGGAAAAAAAACGATCTGCAGGAGGCTCCGGATGCTCCCCGGCTTATTTCGCTCATCTCTTCGATAGTGAAAGATGCGACACCTTTTATTTCACAGATCGCCGTCATGGCACATTGCGTTAAAGCGGCAAAACTGGATGACGAGCTTGCGATTCCGACTGAATGTGGAAAATTATTGGAGGATTCTATGCGAAAAAAACCGTTATAACCTAAGATTTTCTTTATATTCCGTAGGTGTTGCAGAAATCGATCGACTGCATTTTGACTTAATTCTATTTTATTTATAAATTGATCAGCTACTGCGCAGTTTTCTAAAGAAATTTTTGTCGTAAATCCATCTAATATGTGGGATAGCGAAGGATTGCACGGCATATTTCCTTCCTGTTTCCCCATATACTTTATTAAAGCAACA
This sequence comes from Holosporaceae bacterium, assembly GCA_031283445.1. Taxonomy (GTDB): domain Bacteria; phylum Pseudomonadota; class Alphaproteobacteria; order UBA3830; family UBA3830; genus JAIRMQ01. Next base: position 1,735 of record JAITBT010000077.1, read on the forward strand.
TTTGAAGGAGCTTCACTGATCCACATTTCATATCCTACGCGTTATATTCTATTACATACACCTTGCGCAGAGGATTTTCTTTTTTCTTGAAAACTAAAGTTGTCCATCCCTTGTAATCGTAGCGGAATTTTAAAATTAATCCCGGCGTCCGATATTTTTGCAAAACACTACCATCGTCCACCGTAAAACCCGACAATATGAGAATGCCATTTTTATCCAGAGAAGATACGATTGCATTACTCATGGAGATTAGCGGCTCTGCTAAAATATTCGCCACAATAAAGTCATATTTTCGGCAGCTAAATTCGCAATTCTGATTTTTAGATACCTCCACGCCAGATGCAACTTTGTTAATTGCGATGTTTTCCCGCACGACTTTTATCGCTTCACCGTCGTTGTCGAAGGCATAGACGCGGCATGCTCCTAATTTCGCCAGAGCTATACTCAGAATACCGGATCCGCATCCTAGGTCTAGAATATTTTTGTGCTGTTTTTTATCAAGAAAAGTCTGACAAGCGACCAGGCAGCGATTCGTTGTGGGATGCTCACCGGTCCCAAAGGCTGTAGCTGCGGCGATCTCTATCGTCATTTTGTCGGCAGGTATGGGTTTCGGACGCAAATGCGGGCCATATATATAAAAGTTTCCTATGGTGAGAGGACGGAAATTTTCGAAACATTTTTGCAGCCAGTTAATGTTTTTCAACTCAGTAGTTTCGATTTTTGAGAAACTGTAGTTCTGCAAGATGGCAGAGATTTCGGACTTCTCGATCTTTTCTTCACCAAGTATTTCTACAAACCATTTATTATTTTTTTCTGCACAAGATACGGACGTATGACCTTTTTCAAACAGAAGATCAGTTATTTCGAAGGCTTCTTTTATACTGAAGCTACCAACGATACACCTAAAAATCCTTTCACTCATTTGACAGTCTGGGGACCGAGCATCATCATCATTTGCTTCCCCTCCAATTGAGGCGTGCTTTCACATTTTGCTATTTCTTTTACATCTATAATTAGACGATTTAATAATTTTTCGCCAATTTCCTTATGGGCGAATTCTCGACCGCGAAAGCGCAGCGTAACTTTTACCTTGTCGCCATCTTCAATAAATCTACCAATACTAGCAAGTTTTACCTTATAGTCATGATCTCCAATTGTGGGAGTTAATTTCACCTCTTTTATCTCAATGATTTTCTGCTTTTTCTTGGCTTCGGATTTTTTCTTCTGAAGTTCGTATTTCAGTTTTCCGTAATCGATAATTTTACAAACCGGCGGACTTGCCTGCGACGCGACTTCCACCAGATCCAGCCCCACTTCCCGCGCCATAATTATCGCTTCCCTGGTAGAAACAATCCCTACCGGATTTCCATCCTGATCTATCAGCCGCACCTGCGGTGCTGTAATTGCCCTATTGACTCTATGTTTTTCTTCCGCGAACCTATTATCTTCCAAACTTTGCTCCACTAGATGTCTTAGGATGTCAGATTAATAACTTTTTCACAAAAATCAAGCGGAAGGCATGCCTTTTATGAAGGTCGTTGCAGTATAGCAATATTTCTGAGGATGCCATTTAAAGTCAGGATATTTTTTTGGCACCGATGGCGAAATAACATTGTTTCCCTCACTTCAATTTCCAGCATTGATGACTTTATTATTTGCAATAAATATTCAAATATGACAGCAAAATCTCATAAAATTCCGAATATAGAAAAGTTAATAATTTATTAATTTTGCATGTAGATGTATTGTTTTCTATCAAAATATGTGAATAAATGTAGGTCGTTAATTGAAAGGTAATGTAAGATGAAAAAAGTGATTCCTTTGCTAATGTTATTAGCAATGACGGCAGCAGATGCCACGATACCAGACCCAAAACCCCCCCATGGAACCAGGCCGGCGGCTAGTGTGAAGCGTGTCAACAGTGAAGAACTTGAAGTGGAACCTGGCTCGTCGGTTACTTATACAAGGACACAGTTCAAGGTCGCTCTAGCTGCTTCCTGCAGCATGTTGGCGTGTAGTGCCTATCCGCATCTGTTTGCAGCAGTACGGCAGAAATTCGTCCCCGAGGGACATTTGGACATGGGGCCTCATATTGCCGCCGCCCTGGTATATAATCGTATGAACTTACTCGCGGGACATCCTTTTGATGAAAATACCTTCTATGTGGTGCTGACATTGCTGAATGCGGTTTTATCCGCTGACGATGCCCTACGTGAAGCTCTGGAGAAGAGTATGCGCGCTAAACTCGCTCAGGACTCAGCAAAGACACCGGGCTTGCTGCTGTTTTGGTCCCCATTACTAAGTGCTCTGGTAAACGGCAGGCACGCAGCTGCCTTGCACCTCTTACTGCCACAAGCGGACCGTTGTGCGCGAGACGTCGCAGCTATAGCACAGACACTGGTTGACGAGGCAGAGCAGCCTGTGAAGAACATCGAAAACCAAGTGCTAGCTCTCAACCAAACACGCGTTGAACTAGAGCAGCATCGGGTTGCAGAACAGTCGGCCCTGAAACACAAATGGGACGAACGCAGAGCCTCGGTGGCTGGATCCGTGTCCGCTATCTGGGACAGTCTAGACTCTCTGAGATACACAGACGGCTACTGCGAAAGTGAGGACCTGGCCGATCAAATACACTCGTTGATGACACAATACCACGAAACTGGTGAGAGAAACGGCATAGAATTACAGAAGAGTGAAACAAGCACAGTAAACGCAGAGTTCGACGAGCGCATGGCTGATATAAGCAAACAGCAAAACGACTTGGAGCAGCAGCGGGCAGCGGCAAAAGCACAATTTGAAATTGATATACAGGATGCGGCGACACATTGCCTTGCAAACATGAAAGAAACTGTTGTGCCGGTGTTCAGTTTAGAAGCCTTCTATGGTGCGATGGCTTCACAGCAGCCCTCTGAGCCTGCCCCACGCGTAAGTTCACCTGACTCGTCAAGAAAAAAAGGCCGCAAGAAATAATAACTGAACTCCAACCATCACACCTAACCAAGTCCCGAAGCCCAGCGTCGGACCGACACCCCCCTGCTCGCACTGGTGCCGAAAAGAGGACTCGAACCTCCGACCTACTGATTACGAATCAGTTGCTCTACCAGCTGAGCTATTTCGGCAGTTTATATGCCAACTTGAAAACCAGAGAGATCCTCATGGCTTTATCTAGAGTAGAACTCGATGACAATATTCGGTTCTATAACAACCGGATACGGGACATCCTCTAATTTTGGAGTGGTTACAAACGTACCCTTCAGCGCTGCCGCATCGACATCTACATAGAATGGAGCTGTTCGCTCTGGTGACTGAACCGCTTCCAGGATAACGATATTTTTCCGAGATTTCGCTTTTATTTCGACGATATCGCCTTCTTTGACGGTATAGGATGATATATTCACGATTTTACCGTTAACCATCACATGCCCATGATTAATTAACTGCCGAGCTGCAAAGACCGTAATAGCAAATTTCATACGATACACAACTGCATCCAATCGTCGCTCTAGCAATCCGATAATGTTCTGGCTGGTATCGCCCTTCATCTGGGAAGCTTTTTGGTAAACACCCCTAAACTGCTTCTCGGTCAGGTTTCCGTAGTACCCTTTCAACTTTTGCTTAGCCAGCAGCTGGATTCCATAATCCGTAGGCTTTCTTTTGTTACTCCCATGCTGTCCTGGCGCGTAATTCCTATCTGTTATGGGGCTCTTTGCTCGTCCCCACAGATTAACGCCTAATCTTCTATCGATCTTGTGCTTAGCCGCAACTCGTTTGCTCATCGCATACCCTTTTCTTACTATATAAACACCGGTACATGTTAATATCCATTATATAAAAGTCAATCATTTTGTTTGAAATCAGAATAATTGCTGATTGAATAATTCCCTGGGGACGTGTCTCTCTCTCCTAATGTGGAAAACAAAGAATCGAATCGGATAGGGGATATCCATCCGATTCTGGTGCGATTAACAGCATAATCCTGAGAAAATTTACACCTGCCCTGCTGGCGCTCCTGGATGATGCTGCAGAAACAAAGGATTCTCTTCAGCAGCATGTAGTAGTATCTGTAAATTCTCGTAGTGTGCTATTTTGTTTTCAGCATATCCTCCTATTTTCCCTAGAACTATCGAAGCTACAGCACAAATGGAAGTGGCGAACTTTGATCCACTACTCCCCCCCTCGATCGGAATCATGGGTATAACGGCGCAACCCAGCAGGCAGAGATTATAGAGAGGGTCACTCATGGCCCCTACTCCTCGCCAAAAATAATATAATTTCATCGGTGGCGAAAAGTCCCTATTAGCAGTATACAATTCCAGCCTTCTTCTAGTGTTTTCATCCAGTCCTTCGTATATCCGTCGGGCCTCCTCTACTCGCACCCCATCGTGGAGATCGACTGCTGGTATCGGATTTTCTGGTAATAGCGGCGCCTGTGCGATGTGGTTGTCTGGTTCCCCACCACGGCCGTTGAGCTCTTCTAGTCGCACAGCAGCACCAGCGTTATATAATATACACATCACAAGACAAATTAAGATTTGTTTCATTTTTTCCCTCCAAATTTGCATAAAACAACTCAGCAATTCATTCGAACAAAGTGCATTTGCCGAATAATCGTTATTTTTTACCTCTTATGAATTAATTTTTTATTGTTTTTTTGACTTTTAAAGAAAAAATAATTTTTTATTTTTAATATCCTATGGTATGCATTATTGAGATGCTGTAGTATTTGACATAAGAGGCTTGTTTATGTTGATGAAAAAAAAGTACTTTATTATTTTTCTTGTTATTTTATTGCTTTTTATCATCTGGAACTTGCAGAAAAGTTCAAAATCTAATTCTGTTCTTGCGGAGAATAGGGCTGCAGTTGCTGTCATGACTGTCTTTAAATCCAGCGTTGCGATAACTCTGAAATCAATTGGAACAGCTACGTCAAACGAATCGGTAGATATAATGTCCAACGTCACTCAGATAGTAAGCTCTGTTCATTTTAACGATTGTGAGTATGTAAAAAAAGGACAGCTCTTAGTACAACTAAACATCGATAGAAAAATTGCAGAAAAAAAGCAGATGGAAATTAATTTGCTGGAACAACAAAGGGAACTCAATAGATTAAAAATTTTAAGGGAAAAAAAAGTAGTTCCAGAAAAGGATTACGATATTCAAAAAACTAAATTGCTGGATGCTCAAGCAAAATTGGATGGCATTAATGCAGATATAAAAGAAAGCAGTATTGCGGCTCCTTTTGATGGGGTTCTTGGAATCAGAAAAGTTAGCGTAGGGGCTTTACTAACTCCCAGCAGCATCATTACCACCATTGATGATATAGATAAAATTAAAGTCGATTTCACGCTGCCAGAGAAATACATCCTACTGCTGGTACCAAATTTGAAAATTACCGCCAGATGTGCCGCCCTCGCGGAGAAAAAATTCGATGGCTATATATTGGCTATTGAACCAAGAATTTCAGCAGCTTCCCGCAGTATTTCCATGAGAGGTGTAATAGCCAACAGAGAACATCTTCTAAAGCCGGGTATGATGTTAAAAATAACCATTCGGTTAAAGAATCGCGAAGCCATTTGCATCCCAGAAAAGGCATTGTCCAGCATCGGGGAGAAACATTACGTATTTATACTATCCGACTCCGCCAGAGCAAAGTTGCGCTATGTAACAATTGGGGAAAGGGAAAATGGTTTTGTGGAAATCGAAAAAGGATTGAACAGCGGAGATAAAATAATTACAGAAGGCGTAAATAAACTGTCTGATAATAATTTAGTAACGATTGTAAAGGATGATACCATCGAACTAATGCAGGCCATGAGCAAACATGGTTCCGGGAAAAATAAAGGAGAATATCAGCAGGATAGTGCCTTATGAGCCGATTTTTTATCACCAGACCAGTGGCTACAACTGTTTTGATGTTGCTGATAGTTCTTTTTGGCTACATAAATTTAGAGAGACTGCCAGTCCGAGAGTATCCCAACATCGAAGTGCCGACGATTTCCATCGTCACTACCTATGCGGGAGCTTCTTCTAATATTATCGAAACGAAGATTACGCAGTTGGTGGAAAACGCTGTTGCAGGGATAGAAGGACTAGACAATATACAATCCACCAGCAAGGAAGGAAAATCTAATATCCAATTGGAATTTTCTATGTTCCGGGATCTGGACGCGGCTGCCAATGATGTGCGGGACCGGATTAATAGAATATTGAATAAGCTTCCGGAGGGAGCTGATATTCCAGTGGTGCGGAAGTTCGATGCCAGTGAAATGCCGATTATGATAATTTCCATTACCAATCCCAATATGTCAAAAATCGAATTGTCAGACTACGCCGATCGATATATCATCGACAAATTTTCGGTATTGGAGGGGGTTGCATCCGTGAATTTAATGGGACAGTGCGAGCAATCTATGCGCATCTGGCTCAATCGGAAAGAAATGGCGGCACGCGGTATAACCGTTAGTGCTGTGGAAAATGCATTGATCGCGGAAAATGTGGAGTATCCAGCCGGAAGAATAGAATCAAAAGAGAAAGAATTTCCCATTACACTGCATCGCCAATACAATACTCCAAAAGACTTCAAACGAATTATTATTTCTCGAGATGAAGGCGGAAATCCCATAAGAATTTCTGATGTAGCGCGCGTTAGTATAGAGCCTAAGACTCCGCGAAGTTTATTCGAGGCCAATAGGGAGACAACGATTTCTTTAGGAATTTTAAAGCAGTCGACTGCCAACGCCATTGCCATTTCTAGAAGTACCCGAGAACTCATAAAAAATTTGCAGACGAAGCTTCCTCCGGGTATGAAGCTAAAAGTATTGCGAGATGAAGCTAGATTTATAGAACAATCCATAACAGAAGTCTTTGAGACGGTAATTATCGCTATAATTTTGGTGTTTTTGATAGTTTTTGCTTTTATCGGCTCATTTAAAACAGCCCTTATACCAACCATAGCCGTCCCCATTTCCATCATTGGGGCTTGTATAGTTCTGAATGCCTTAAATTATAGCGTAAATATGTTGACTTTGTTGGCGGCCGTGTTAGCCATCGGCATAGTAGTTGATGACGCTATTCTTGTATTGGAGAATATACAACGTCGTCTCGACGAGGGCGAAGCACCAATGGATGCAGCTGTGAATGGCTCCAATCAGGTATTATTCGCTGTAATATCAACGACAATCGTGTTGCTGGCGGTATTCCTACCTATTGGAATGCTGCCCGGTAAGACTGGAAAATTGTTTAATGAATTTTCCGTGACTATTTCTATAGCCGTATGTTTTTCTAGCGTTGTGGCTTTAACCCTCACACCGCTGTTATGTTATAGATTTTTGTCTATCCAAAAGTATAGTAGATTCAACGTATTAGTCGATAGCGTTATGCAGAAAGCACGCACTAACTACGGCAATTTTTTACGAATTATACTTTCTTGTAAAACGTCAATGATGATCTCGTTCTTTTTAATTGTTGGAATTACCATATTGATAGTTCGCCATCTACCGGGAGAATACGAACCAGCGGAAGATCGGAACATGCTCATGTTAAAAGTGAACGCGCCGGAAGGAACGGGGTATTATTCTATGTCGGACTATATGCATTCCGTCCTGGAAAGGATTTATCCTCTGTTGGATCAAAAATTAGCCACTAATATTTTAGCTACTATTCCGGGATTTAAAGATGGAGAAGGAAGCGTTAATTCCGGTATTGCGATTGTAGAGCTTAAAAATTGTGAAAATCGTCGGAGTAGTGTGTTTCAAATTGCCACAGACCTGAGAGCGGAAATGGCACAGATCCCGGGCGTGAAAACATCTATAGTTTTTCCCATGGGTATTGGGACCAGAGGATCTCATGCCCTGCAATTCATTCTGGGTGGATATGATTACGACGAACTTATAAAATGGAGAGACATAATATTCGCTGCGGCGAAAGAGTACCCCGGGATACGAGATATAGACTGCGACTACAAGGAAACTACGCCAAAATTTATTGTAGATATTGATAAGGATCGTGCGGGAGATTTAGGAGTATCCACAAAAGCTATAGGCTCTACCTTGGAAGCCATGTTTAGTTCCAGAAATGTCACAACGTTCACGGATCGTGGACATGAGTATGATGTTGTTTTGCAGGCAGATATGGAAAGTCGCGATAATATAAATGATATTTCCAATATATATGTAAAATCTCAAAATTCCTCTGCTCTAGTTTTATTGGATAACATCGTAAATATTCGAGAAGTAGGAGAAGCCGGAAAACTAGGAAGGCAAAATCGCTCTAGATCCATTACCATATCCGGAAATATCAGCGATGGATATTCATTAAGAGAAGTGTTGGACTTTTTGGAAAAAGTTGTGCGCGAGAAATTGCCGGAATATGCTCAAATATACTATCGCGGACAATCCAAAGACTATAAAGAATCCGAAGGAAGCATGGCATTTGTATTTCTATTAGCAATATTGATTTCTTATTTTGTGCTTGCAGTGCAATTCGAAAGTTTTATAAGTCCTTTGGTGGTTATGTTAACGATTCCATTGGGTGCATTCGGAGCTGTGGCTGCGCTGTGGTTGGCCGGATATACTATGAATATATACACCCAAATAGGTTTGATTATGCTTATCGGATTGTCGGCTAAACATGGAATATTAATAGTGGAGTTTGCCAATCAACTACGGGAAAAGGGGATGGGATTTGAAAAAGCTCTTGTGGAGGCAGCTAAATTACGCCTACGTCCTATCATAATGACAGGTGCATCCACAATCATAGGAGCTGTACCTTTGCTGCTGGCTACGGGAGCAGGCTCCGCTAGTCGGCAAAATTTAGGTATCGTACAGGTATTTGGTGGAATAAGTGGAATTTTATTAACTTTAATGATAATACCAGTTGGATATTTGTTGTTTTGTTCAAAGTTTTTTAGTGCATCAGATGCCAAACGATAGTTTGAGAAACAAAAATCGGCGTGAAAATGCTTTTCTCTAAAGTACTTGTTTTTTGTTGTGCTGAAATGTATTCTAACCGTTGCGTTTTCATTTTTGAATTTAATAGGCGTAGTTTTTTGTCTATTTCAGTCGATATTACAGAGGTTTTGTAGATGGTCAGAGCATTCACTGAGCGCAAAAGGTTTAGAAAAAATTTTGGCAGAATTAGAGAAGTTGCAAAACTTCCGAATCTTATTGAGTTACAACGATCATCCTATAATAATTTTTTATATTCGGAAGAGCATAAAGATTTAAGATGCGACATAGGGTTAAAGGAGGCCTTCCATTCGGCTTTCCCCATAATGGACACAGCAGGACGTGCTCAGGTAGATTTCTGTGGTTACCATTTTGATGATCCTAAATATTCAGAAGTTGAATGTCGCAATAAGGGGTTAACGTATGCTTCGTCTCTGCGGGCCGTATTTAGGCTTATCGTGTGGGACCTCAATAAGGAGACTAATGAAAAAGGCATCCGGGACATAAAAGAGCAGGATGTTTATATCTGTGATCTTCCCATAATGACCAAGGATGGTACATTCATAATAAATGGAGCCGAGCGAGTTGTTGTTTCGCAAATGCAGCGCTCCCCGGGCGTATTTTTTGATCATGACGACGGGAAAACCCATACCTCTGGAAAATATCTGTTTGTAGCTCATGTAGTTCCTTATAATGGGGTGTGGTTGGATGTCGAATTTGATGTTAAAGATCTTATTTATGTAAGAATAGATAGAAAACGGAAGATCCTCGCATCTACCTTGCTGATGGCACTGGATTCTATCAAAACGGAGAATGAGAAAGCCAAAAATCCCGATAAAGTGTTTAGATCTTCTGAAATTCAGGGGATGAGTCGGGAAGAAATTCTTTCCTATTTCTATGATAACTATAAAATTTATCACAACGGGAAAGGGTTACTCTCCCGCAAGTATAAAATTGATCAGTGGAAAAACGTAAAGCTTGAGAGTGATTTAATCGACGCAAAAACCGGAAAAGTTGTTCTTGAGGCCGGCGAAAAAATTACGTCTCGAGTTGCTAAAAGATTAAAAGAAGAAGGGCTGGATGAGATCGTTGTTAGAATTGAGGATCTAGTAGGAAAATATAATGCACTTGATGTGATAGATGTATCGACTGGTATCGTTATTGCAGAGGCCGGAGATGAACTGTCGGAAAATCTCATAGAAAAAATGATGAAACAGGTGGCGGAATTTGCGGTTTTGAATATAGATCATACCGAAATAGGCGCGTATGTCCGCAATACTCTGATTTCTGACAAATGTACTAATAGGGAAGAAGCTCTATTCGAGATATTTAGAATTATGCGCCCCGGCGAACCACCAACCATCGAAAGCGCACAGGATATGTTCTACAACATGTTCTTCAATCCTGATCGTTATGATCTTTCTGCTGTCGGCCGCGTAAAGATGAATAGTAGAATCGGTTCGGATAAACCAGAAAGTTTAGGGGTTCTGACCAAAGATGATATTCTAAGCATAATAAAAATACTACATCAGTTAAAAGATGGTACGGGCACTGTAGACGATATAGATAATTTGGCCAATAGAAGAATAAGATCGGTTGGTGAGCTTGTAGAAAATCAGTTTCGGATAGGCCTTGCTCGCATGGAGAAGACGGTGAAAGAACGGATGGGATCCATCGATGTAGAAAATGCTGTCCCCAATGATATTATTAATGCAAAGCCCGTATCCTCCGCCATTCGAGAATTTTTCCAGCTTTCGCAACTATCGCAATTTATGGATCAAACCAATCCATTGGCGGAAATCACTCACAAAAGACGCATTTCTGCGTTGGGTCCCGGGGGATTAACCCGGGATCGGGCAGGATTCGATGTCCGAGATGTCCATCCAACGCACTATGGCCGGATCTGCCCGATAGAAACGCCGGAAGGGCAGAATATTGGTTTAATCAATTCTCTTGCGATCTTTGCTAAAATCAATAGATATGGATTCATAGAAACTCCGTATAGAAAGGTCGACGGCGGTAAGGTGACGGACGAAGTGGTGTACCTTTCTGCGGTTGATGAAAGTAAGTATACGATCGCCCAAGCTAATGCGCCATTGACCGCAGAAGGTTACTTCAAAGATGAGTTCGTCACCTGTAGAAAAAAAGGCGATTTTGTAAATTCTTTCAGAGAATCCATAGATTTTATGGATGTTTCACCGAAGCAGATTATTTCTACAGCAGCTTCTTTAATTCCGTTTTTAGAAAACGATGATGCTAGTCGAGCTCTTATGGGTGCAAATATGCAACGGCAGGCAGTTCCTCTGATTCGAGCAGAATCACCGTTGGTGGGTACCGGGATGGAGGCGATAGTGGCTCGGGATTCGGGCGTAGTGGCCGCTGCGAGACATGATGGTATCGTAGATCAAGTTGATGCTGACCGCATAGTGATTCGGGCGACCGGAGATGACTCCAGCATAGGTGTAGACATTCATAATTTGAGAAAGTTTCAAAGATCAAATATGAGTACGTGCCTCAACCAGAAACCTCTAGTTAAAAAGGGAGATGTAATTAGAGCTGGGGATATCATAGCCGATGGGTCTGGTACGGATATTGGAGAATTAGCGCTAGGGCAAAATGTCTTGGTCGGTTTCATGTCCTGGCATGGCTATACCTTTGAAGATGCGATAGTTATTTCGGAACGTCTAGTGCAAGATGATTATTTTACATCCATCCATATAGAAGAATTCGAGATAATGGCGCGGGATACAAAATTAGGAAATGAAGAAATAACAAGAGATATTCCGAATGTTTCGGACGATACTTTACGACATCTGGATGAAACTGGTATTGTCCATATCGGCGCGGAGGTTCAGGCCGGCGACGTTTTGGTGGGCAAAGTTACTCCTAAGGGAGAAACCATGATGACGCCGGAGGAAAAACTCCTGCGAGCTATATTTGGCGAAAGGGCCGCGGATGTGCGTGACACCTCCCTGAGGCTTCCGCCCGGGGTCAAAGGCACGGTTGTGGATGTTAAGATTTTCTCTAGATGCGGCATCGAAAAGGACGAAAGAGCTCTGGCAATAGAGCAGAAGGAAATTGAATCGTTTAAAAATGATATGGATATCGAGAAGTCTATTTTCGAATCGATCTACTATAGTAAACTGCGCAGTAAACTTCTTGGGCAGGAGATTCTTTTTTCTCAAGTAAAATGTAAAGAACCTATTATCACAGAACAATATTTAGATTCCATGAGCAAAGGACAGTGGAGGCTAATAAGAATTGTCGATAAGAATGTCTCTGAGGACATTGCCAATCTGCAGAGCGATTTCAATGAAATTTTTTCTAAGCTTAACAAAACTTTTGAAGAGAAAGTCGAAAAGCTTCAGCGGGGTGACGATCTGGCCCCTGGTGTATTGAAGATGATTAAAGTTTATGTGGCTGATAAGCGAAAACTACAGCCGGGAGACAAATTGGCGGGGAGGCATGGCAACAAAGGTATCGTATCTAAAATAGTTCCAGTCGAGGATATGCCTTATATGGAAGATGGAACTCCGCTGGATATTATCCTGAATCCTCTTGGGGTTACCTCTCGTATGAATGTGGGACAAATTCTAGAGACACATCTGGGATGGGCTTCGAAGGCTCTTGGGAAAAAAGTTCGAAATCTTATTGAAAAAATTGAGATAGATAAAGAATTAATGGCAAATTTGCGAGCACAACTAAAAGATATTTACGACGACAGAAAAGATTCTGATGATATTGATACCATGTCCGATTGCGAAATAGCCGAGCTCGTTTCAAACGTTGTTAAAGGAGTTCCGGTTGCGTCCCCGATTTTTGACGGTGCGCGGGAGCAGGATATTGTTAAAGCTTTGGAAAGCTGTGGCTTAGACGGGTCCGGTCAAGTTACTCTTTTTAGTGGACGTACAGGTATTCCTTTCGATAGAAAAGTCACGGTGGGGTGCATATACATGTTAAAGCTTCATCATATGGTTGATGATAAAATTCATGCTCGTTCCATTGGGCCATATAGTTTGGTTACGCAACAGCCATTAGGGGGCAAAGCCCAATTCGGAGGTCAGCGGTTCGGAGAGATGGAAGTTTGGGCACTCCAGGCCTACGGAGCAGCGTATACATTGCAGGAGGTTCTTACGGTCAAGTCCGATGATGTTACTGGAAGAACGAAAGCCTACGAATCTATAATTAAAGGAGATGAAAATATTATTCCGGGTATTCCCGAATCGTTTAATGTTCTCATGAAAGAATTGTGTGGATTGGGGTTGAATTTCGAATTTCAGCAGGATCCAATTCAAGAAAATTCGGAGATGGATATTTAAGTACTACGGGGAAGGGTACAAGATGATGAATCAATTACAGAGGGTTTTTGGACGAGTCGGTAATTTAAATAATTTTGACTCTATCAAAGTGTCGATTTCTAGCCCCGAGAGAATAAGATCTTGGTCTTTTGGTGAAGTGAAAAAGCCGGAAACTATTAATTACAGAACTTTTAAACCTGAAAAAGACGGTTTGTTTTGTTCACGCATATTCGGTCCCATAAAAGATTATGAATGTTTGTGCGGAAAATACAAACGCATGAAGTATCGCGGCATCATATGCGAAAAATGTGGAGTTGAAGTTACTCTTTCCAAAGTTAGAAGAGAGCGGATGGGGCATATAGAGCTGGCGTCGCCCGTGGCGCATATTTGGTTTACCAAATCTCCTCCCAGCCGAATAGCTCTGCTGCTGGACATGACATCTAGTGAAATGGAGAAAATTCTCTATTTTGAAAGTTATGTAGTCACGGATCCCGGCTTAACAGTGCTCCATCAATACCAATTACTATCGGAAGAAGAATATTACAAAGCGCAGGATGATTTCGGTGAAGATTCTTTTTGCGCGAGCATTGGGGCGGAGGCTTTACGCACAATGTTGGCAAGTATTGATCTAAAAGGGGAAAAAGATAGGCTTCGGTTAGAGTTGAAAACCACCAACTCGGATATGAAACGTCGCCGATTAGTAAAACGACTAAAATTGATTGAATCTTTTTTCGAATCAAATACACAGCCAGAATGGATGATCCTGGAGTGTATTCCAGTAATTCCGCCGGAACTGCGGCCGCTGATCCCATTGGATGGCGGAAGATTCGCTACTTCGGATCTGAATGATCTTTATCGTCGTGTGATAAATCGGAATAATAGACTTAAAAGATTGCTGGAACTAAAAGCTCCTGAGATCATCGTGAAAAATGAGAAAAGAATGCTGCAGGAAGCTGTTGATGCACTATTCGATAATGGACGTCGTGGAAGAGTTATTACAGGAACCGGGAAGCGGCCTCTGAAGTCTCTATCCGATATGTTAAAAGGTAAGCAAGGACGCTTCCGTCAAAATTTGCTGGGGAAAAGAGTCGATTATTCGGGACGCTCAGTTATTGTTGTGGGTCCCGAGCTTAAATTGCATCAGTGTGGTATTCCCAAAAAGATGGCTTTGGAGCTGTTTCAGCCATTTATCTATTCACGACTAGAACGATATGGTCTAGCGACAACGCTGAAAGCAGCCAAGCGAATGGTTGAAAAGGAAAGATCTGAGGTATGGGATATTTTAGAAGAAGTGATCAAAGAGCATCCCGTATTGCTGAACCGGGCCCCTACACTGCATAGACTGGGAATTCAGGCTTTCGAGCCGATTTTGGTGGAGGGTAAGGCTATTAAATTGCATCCTTTAGTTTGTACAGCTTTTAATGCCGACTTCGACGGAGACCAGATGGCAGTACATATTCCGCTATCTTTGGAAGCACAGCTGGAAGCGCGCGTACTTATGATGTCTACAAATAATGTTCTCAGTCCATCTAGTGGGAAGCCAATTATTCTACCGACGAAAGATATTACTCTTGGTATTTATTATATTACTATGGAGAGAGATGGAGAGCCGGGCGAAGGAATGTGTTTTTCCTCGCTAGGTGAAATTGAGCATGCTTTGCATGAGAAGATAGTTAGCCTGCACGCTAAAATAAAAGCCAGATATCATCAAATACAAAAAAATAGAACAATTAAGGCCATTACCGTTGATACTACTCCTGGCCGCATGATTCTTTCGCAACTGCTTCCGGTGCATCCCGAAATTGAGTTTAGTTTGGTCAATCGACTTATGACTAATAAGGAATCAGCTGCTCTAGTGGAGAAGATTTATCATGTTTGTGGACAGAAAAGTGCTGTGATTTTTGCTGATCAATTGAAGGATATGGGGTTTTTATACTCGACAAAGTCCGGGATTTCCTATGGTAAGGACGATTTAGTGGTTCCATCGCAAAAGAAAGATATCGTAAATGATACGAAAAGAATTGTAGCAGAGTACGAAAAGCAATACATGGATGGTTTGATAACGTCCGGTGAGCGCTATAATAAAGTTGTCGATGCTTGGGCGGTTTGCAGTGATAAAGTTGCAGAAGCTATGGTCAATCAGCTCTCCAAAGTACAGAAGGGCAAGCCGGCCAATGCAATGTACATTATGGCTCATTCCGGAGCGAGAGGATCGATTGCTCAGATGAAACAAGTTGCCGGAATGCGTGGTCTAATGGCGAAACCGTCTGGGGAAATTATAGAAACTCCAATTATTGCGAATTTCAAGGAAGGGTTAACGGTTCTGGAGTATTTTACATCCACTCATGGTGCTAGAAAAGGCATGACAGATACAGCTTTAAAAACGGCAAACTCCGGATATTTAACGCGCCGGTTAGTAGATGTCGCGCAAGATTGCGTGATTGTAAAGGATGATTGTTGCACAAAGAGAGGTATCGTCATAAAGGATATTATCTCTGGTGGAGATGTTATTTCTCCTCTTACGGAGAGAATACTCGGTAGAACGGCTGTAGATAACATTGTAGATCCTCGGGATGGAAGTGTTATTATTGTCTCTGCTGGAGAATTGATCGAAGAAGACGCTGTAAAGAAAATTGAGGAATCAGGAATAGGGGAAGTGCGGATTCGATCTGTCCTCACTTGTGAGTGCAAGAATGGGATTTGTGCCTCTTGTTATGGTCGAGATTTGGCCCGAGGTAAAAAGGTCAATATCGGAGAGGCGGTCGGAGTTATCGCTGCTCAATCCATTGGAGAACCGGGGACACAGCTCACCATGCGTACGTTCCACATCGGAGGAACTGCTCAGAAAGGTACAGAATTATCTTCCATAGACGCAGCCTATGACGGTATTATTTCTCTACGCAATGAAAAAACCGTTATAAATAGCGATAATCAAAAGATTGTTATGAATAGGAATACTGAAATCATCATCCTTGATGTCAATAGAAAGGAGAAAGCGAATTATAAAGTACCGCACGGTTCCAGATTATACGTTGCAAATGGAGAAAAAATCAGTAAAGGAAGTAAGTTAGCCGATTGGGATCCTTTTACATCACCAATGATTTGCGAAAGAGAAGGCATCATACAATATGTGGATTTGATAGATGGTATTTCTTTGAAGGAGACCATTGATGAATCCACTGGTATTTCAACCTATGTAGTATCAGATTGGCGGCAACAGGCTCGTTATACGGAACTGCGCCCTCGGATCATACTAAAGGATGATAAGGGAAATCCAATTTTGCTACCGAATGGTCAAGAGATACGGTATTTTCTTTCAGTTGATTCGATTATTTCCGTTCCGAATGGAAGTAGAATTAAAGTAGGAGATATTTTGGCGCGCATGCCCCGAGAATCTTCTAAAACAAGAGACATTACCGGTGGTCTCCCACGGATATCTGAGCTATTTGAGGCTAGAGTACCGAAGGATCCGGCGGTTATAAGCGAATTTGATGGACGAATAGAGTTTGGTAAAGATTATAAAGGTAAGAAAAGAATCATCATTCATCCGGAGGATGAAACTTTGCAGCCTATCGAATACCTCGCGCCACGATGGAGACAAGTCGCTGTAAAAGAAGGGGATGTTGTCGCGAAGGGAGATGTTTTAATCGACGGAAACAAAACTCCTCATGATATATTACAGATTCTCGGTATCGAAGCTCTAGCTGATTATCTTATTAATGAGATTCAAGATGTCTATAGGCTTCAGGGTGTGAAAATTAACGATAAGCATATCGAAATAATAGTAAGACAGATGCTCCAAAAGGTGAGAGTAACAACTCCAGGAGACAGTACATATCTAACCGGTGAGCAGGTAGACCGTTTCGATTTTGAGAAAGAAAATGAACGCGTTTTGAGAGATGGTGGGATACCAGCTGTTGCCTATCCAATTCTACAAGGTATAACAAAAGCGTCTCTACAAACCAGATCATTTATTTCGGCAGCGTCTTTCCAAGAGACGACAAGAGTCCTTACGGAGGCTGCTATTACGGGGAAGATCGATCGGTTACGCGGTCTAAAAGAAAATGTTCTAGTTGGTAGGTTGATACCTGCAGGTACGGGTTTTGCTATCGGTAAAATTCGGAGAATAGCGCAATTGAGGGATGCCGAAGCCGCAGAAGCTCGCAATGCTCTTACGACTCCCTATCCAGAATGTTCTTGATCAAAAAGCGGTTGCTTAGAGGCAAATCATTCGATGAAATATCAGGATTTTGCGTCTTAGTTACAGATTATTTAGAATTAGTATAATACCATTTTTCACTACTGATTAACGATAAATTTCAGGTAACATTTATCAGTTAATGATATAACATATGTTACGTATTTATTAAGTATGAGGTATTATGTCAAGGAAATCGGCATTATT
>JAITBT010000016.1 GCA_031283445.1 Holosporaceae bacterium
ATCCTCAAAGATACGACTACGGGGTAAGGCCTGAGGATCAGATAGATCTAACCTAAAAGCCCTTATCTGTCCAATCATTCTGCTTTTATGTCCATTAAAATTCCTAACTGCGAGGCCATCCAGCGCTGTCGAAGAGGGTTACTATAGCAGACTCGATTTGCATTTACTACACAGAAATGCTGAAAATTCAGGTCTTATGAACCTGAAAATATAATAGATGCAAAATGAATCTGCTATATTCTTCCAGAGATGGATTTGCGGTATCTCCCCGGAGGTCTCATGTATTTCACCGAACCTTTCATGACCGTGATCGAGAAATTTTGCCATCGATGCCCAGGCACAATCTAGATGCAACCAAAATTTTCAAAACTCCAGCGCCTTTAGTCAGACCATCTCTGGAGCGAATACAGTCTGCAACTGAGGCAAAGACTTCATCAGTAAGAAAAACTTCATCCATGGCATGGCCATCATCTGGCGCACCATCGACAACTGCAACATCTTCCTCCGGAATGCTTGCAACAACGCCTTCTGATTCCAAAGCATCAGCGACGGAGCAATACAGATCATCAAGAGAGGATTCCTTCTCTGAAATATTTCCAAAAACAAAGAATGATTTCTCTTCCGAAAGGTTCATAACATCGTCTTCTGATTACAAATTATTAATACCGAAGAGGTCAGGACCACAAAGAGCGAATTTCGCAGCCAGAATCGCAGCAAAAGCAAAAGAAGATCATATTTACGGAAGATTTGCAGAAATGTCGCTTGAGTCTGATTCTGAAATATCAACACCACTGCAATATAAATTATTAAATACGGATTCCAGCTCTGCAAAAGCGATATCATCATTTAAATCTTCTAAAAAATCAAAAACTAATGTATCATCTTCGAGTAGATCATCGGGTAGCAGCAGTTTCGCGCAACCTCCGGAGGGGGATGATGAAGAAAGGCAAGAGAATGAGAATCGTAATAATGACAGGAAAAATATAGGCAAAGAATGGAAAAGCAAAATTCATGGCAAACCTCAAAAAACTGGAACCGAAGGACATGATTGGCAGTCAATGAGAGAAGCTGTGAAAGCAACTAAAGATCCTAATGTAGTAAGAGTCCATATGGATCAGACGCTGAGCAAGGTAACCGAAGGACAAGTTACCTCCAGAATGAGACCAGATGTTAGCGTTGTGAGAAAGGATGGAAAGATTAATATGGTTGAGGTACAATCAAAGTCGCAGAGACCCAAACAATTGCAAACAAAAATCGAAAAAATGCAAGATATGCTGCCAAGTGAAATAAGGGGAGATAAAATGAAAGATTTTGTTAATAGAACCCTAGTTCCAGAGATAAAAAAATGAGTTTAAGGTCAAGAAGATTATCACATATTTTAGGCAATACATGCGCTTGGTATGGGGCAAACGTATTATCTACTGAAAAATTAAGGGCATGGGTTGAATATGTCGTCTTTTTGTCTAAAAATTTTGGTAGTCCATTTGATGAAGGAGCCTGTACTCCAGGAAATACAAAATATGTGTTATTCAGAAATTTCAACCGTACTTTTGAGAAAAATGTTAGTAATATTAAGTCTATTGAATTAAGAAAACTAGATCAATCTATTGAAAATGAGAGTATTTCTGCATCCTTATATAATAAGGATGGCAATGGTATTTTTTTTGCGTACGATCAATTAATTTCGTATAATTATTTTTGTGTTGAAATATCGAGAAAATTGTGTGAAATCCTAAAGCCAAAATATCTTACATGTTATAAATGGCCTCTTGTTTTTTCGCCTGTTTTTAGTTTTTTTGGAACTAGAACATCGGATTTTGAGATTGATGAATGGTCAAAATTTTATAACAAAAAACATGTGGATATTTGCAAAAGAATTGTTATGTGGGATAGAAGCAAAAATGAGCTGTTAAAATTAGGCTATCTCCGCGAAATCTATCCTCTAAATTTTATTAATGGAGCTCATTTGAATCATGAAGTTTTTCCTAAAATCACATTAAAAAATTGGGTCGAAGCAGCTGATCATCGCGGAACCATAGCAAAAGCGACAGATGAATTGTGGTTATGGAGTGTTCCTGACGAAGATCTGGAATCCATCACAAAAGAACTCGCCTTATCAGACATTCTTTTATGCGTTAGTAAAGATAATCCTCAAAGATACGACTACGGGGTAAGGCCAGAGGATCAAATAACTCTTATATAAAAACATGGCTTAAGAAGTTTTTAAAAGAAAAATTGGAAAATATGCACAGTAAATTACCAGAAGGGATAAGAGGAGATCCATCGAAAGATTTTGTGAACTCTAGTTTACTTAGAGAGAAGAAATGAGTCGTTACTCCAGAAGAATGGGACATATAATTAGTGATTTTTATGCACTATATGGTTTTAATAGTCGTAGTAGCGCGCAATTAATGGAATGGTTTGATTATGTAACTGCAGCATCTGAAGATTTCGGATATCCTTTTTCTGAGGGCTGCTGTTCTCCTGGAAATTCTAAAATCGTACAATTCAAAAATTGTAAAAGAGCCTTTATGAACAGTAGGAATAACATCCGTTCAGTTGAATTAAGCTCTAGATTAGATGATGAGCCATTTGGTGAAGGAATAATCCAAGCTATTCTAGATAATGAAAAAGGAAGCAGTTTTTTGTGCTATCACGATGTGTTGTCAACAAATGGACTCCCGACAAAAATTTTAGGTAAAATATGTGAAATTTTAAATCCTGGCTATGCTATATATTGTAAATTTCCTTTCGTATTCGGTCCTGGATGGTATTTTTATGGATATGGAACTTCTGAATTAGACATAACTCCTGGTTGGAAACTTTATAACGAAAGGCATGTGGACATTGCAGTAAGAATAGCTGCTTGGAGAACAAATTTCAAAAGCAACATTAGAAATTCCGGCAAAATAGATGTTTTGCGTGAAATTTATCCAATCAACTTTATCAATAAATCTCATTTAAGCCATGAGATTTTCCCCAAAACTACGCTGAAAGACTGGATTGAAGCGGCTGATCATCGCGGAACCATAGCAAAAGCGACAGATGAATTGTGGTTATGGAGTGTTCCTGACGAAGATCTTTATCAGGTTACCGTAGATCTGGCACCGACCGGCATTTTGCTTTGCGTCAACAAAGATAATCCTCAAAGAT